>NZ_JAICZA010000276.1 GCF_025933915.1 Mycobacterium sp. | reverse complement strand
TGGTCGGCCCTCCGTGACCCCCAACGCGGGAAGGGAGATGGTGGCGTCCTCAGTCATCACGTCGGTGAGCCGTCGCATCGTCCGCGTCCATGCTGTTGTAGGCGCCGATGACTCCTGGGCGATTGCCCGATTCCATTGCTCTGACTGCGCTTATCGAAATTCCCCAGGTGTGCTTATCGGAATTCCCCACCTGTGAGCAGCGGTCAGTGTATCGGTTGGCGGGTGCCGGTGGTGGCTCGGCGGAGGCTATCGGCTGCGGCGTGGTGATCGCGTAGCCGGTAGGACTCGCCGTCGAGATTGATGACCACCGAGCGGTGCAATAGCCGGTCGAGCATGGCTGCGGCGACGGTGGTGTCACCGAGGATGTCGCCCCAGGCGCCGACGCCACGGTTGGTCGTGATCACGATCGAGGTTTTCAAATACCGTTGGGAAACAACCTGAAACAGCGCCGAGGCCGCTTCAGCCGGCAACGGCAGATAGCCGAGTTCATCGATCACCAGGAGAGTCGGTCCGGCGAAGAAGCGCATGGTGGTGGCCCAGCGTCCCTCGATGGCAGCGCGGTGGCAGCGGGCGGCCAGATCGGCTGCGGTGGTGAAGTAGGTGCGGTATCCGGCATGCGCTGCAGCCCTTGCCAATCCGACCGACAAGTGTGTCTTGCCCGTGCCCGGCGGGCCGATCAACAAAATGTTGGTCGCCGAGTCCAGGTAGTGGCAGGTGCCCAATTCATCGATTAACGGGCGGTCGATGCCGCCGGCGGCATCGACGTCAAAGTCGGCCAGGGTAGCCGGGGTGGGCAGACACGCGAACCGCAACCGGCCAGCCAGTCGTCGGGCGGTGCTGGCGTCCACTTCGGCGGCCAGCAGCCGCTCCATCGCGACGGTCAGCGACAGGCCTTCGGCGGTGGCCTGATCCAAGACGCCGGGAAGCGCCTCAGCGGCGGCGTGCAGTTTGAGCTCGGCCAGGTGTGAGCGCAACTGCTGATACCGGCTGGCCGCAGCCGACGGTGAGTCGTTGCCGACGGCCAGGGTGCCGGTGGTCTTCGGGGTGCGTGCGGTGGGGGTCATTGGATGGTCCTGTTCTGGGCGGCGCGCTCGTAAGCGGAGAGGTCGATTACAGTGGAATCGGTTGATGGCGTGCAGGATTGGTCTGAGGGCGTGGCCTCGGCGTGTAGTCGGAGCAGTTGTGCGGCAGCGGCTTTCGCCTCGGGCCCGGGCGGTATCCGTTCCTTGCGGCGGTGCGGTCTGCCGGTGGTGGCGGCGGCCATCGCCGCGGTATCCAGGGCGATGACGTGGCCGCTGTCGCGGATCATCACCCCCAGGCCGTCGGCGGCCAGGCGGTGCCGGGCGATGACGATGCCGCTTGTGGTGGCGATGTCGAGGAACTCAGCCGCCACGGGGTGGCTCACCTTGACCTGGGCACCGGCCAGTTCCGGTGGCACCGAGTAGCGGTTGCCGCGGTAGGACACCAGGGCTTGACGCGAGGCGGTCCGCGCCTCGGTCACGATCACCGGATACGGGACTGCCGGCAGCACCGCCAACGGCTCGCTCTTGGCGACGCTGGCCACCGAGGACCGCCCGTCAGCGGTGGCGCGGAGCCTCATATCGCCCCGTACCCGGGCGAAACGATCCACATCGGCTTGCGCTTGCTCGGCGGTCATCTCATCGGCCAGGGTGCGCCACCAGCGTTGCGCGGCAGTGTGATTGATCTTCTCCACCACACCCTTGCGGTTACCTCGCCGCGGCGGGCAAATCGCCACCGACACGCCGTAGTGTTTGGCCACCCCGGCGAAGGAGGCCGTGACCCGCCCCGAGCCCGGATCACAGACCGTGGCCATCCGGTCGAACCGCCAGCAACGAGTCACCCCGCCGTGACCGCGGACCACCCGATCAAGGGCGGCCACCAGATGCGGCTGATCCTCCGACGGCGACAACGCCGCCCGCCACTTCCCAGAACAGGCCAGCGTCCCGACCAGCAGGTGCGCGGTCTTGCCCCACCCCCAGAATTCGGGCGGGTTCGGCAATTCCAACCAGTCCCATTGAGTTTCATCTCCTGGCGGATGCTCGATGACCGCGTTGGGACGCTCGGTGGCCGTCCGGCAGGCCTCGCATGTCGGCCGCAGATTCCGCGCCCGGATGTTGCGAGTCAGGCTCTGATACGACAGCCCGAACCCCAGGCCCTCCAGTTCATCGAGCAGGGTCCGGGCCCACAAGTGCGGGTCCTCGATCAGCCGCGCGGTGACGTAGTCGACGAACGGGCCGAACGGGTCCGGCGAGGGCCGTGCCCGGACACCCGGCGTGGCATCACCGGCCAGGTACTTGCGGACCGTCTTGCGGTCATGGCCGGTGTGGCGGGCGATCGCTGAGATAGACCAACCACGTTTGCGTAGGGCATGTACTTCCAAGTCGTCCTCCCATGTGAGCATGAGAAAGCGGGCCTCCTTCGAGAGAGCTACTGGCGTCAGACACCAGCAGCATCGAGGGAGGCCCGCCCTTCTCGGCGGAGCCACACGGGTGGGGAATTTCGATGAGCGTCAGTGGGGAATTTCAGCGAGCGCGGTCAGCTGGCGTCATCGCTCTCAAGCGGGTTGACCAACTCGGCTTTTACAACCTCGGCCACCGTGAACTTGCGAAGAAGGTCGGGCTTACGACCAACAAGACGACGGCCGCCATCCAGATACTCGGGATCAAGGACGATCCAGACTGCTACAAGCAAGTCGCGATCGGTAAGGTCAAGTACCAGCGCTATTCGCAGAACGCGATCGAGCGAATCAAAGACCTCCTGACTGAGAAGACGCCCGAAGAGATTTGGGACGAGTACCTGGCTCTTCGAGCGTCGGCGTCAGGGTAGCCCGCGACTGTTACTCGCGGCTTGTTGGGTCTGCGGCACGGATAGGTGACATCTTGTCAGGTCAAATCTGTCACCTGGTCATGCAGCAGACCCGTTCGTCACGTCGACACCACGCGTGCCACCCGCGAAAAAACTTCGTGAGAACTTTCTGTCCACAGCCGGGGGACGGCGTTCGCGCAGGTGACCGGCTCGCGGCGCGGAACCGACCCCCGGGTGTCCCCGGCCGTCTCCACATGTCGACACGCCTCCGTCCACCGACTTGTCCACATGTTGTGCAGATCGAGGTGTTGGACGCCGCCGCTCCTGCTTCCTAACGTCCCTCCCAGCTGCCGCCGGGTGCGAACTGTCAGTGCCCGGCGGTAGCAATCACCCGAACACGCGTTCGGTACGGCG
>NZ_JAICZA010000130.1 GCF_025933915.1 Mycobacterium sp. | reverse complement strand
GAAAGGGCGCGGTCAGTTCCGCCGGCAGCCGGCCGGAGCGATGCGTGCCGGCGAGGCGCGCCAGGGCGGTCAGCAGCGCGCGGTAGTGCTCCAGGGGTTCGGGCATCTCGTAGTCGAGGCATTTGTGGTATTGACGCTCGACCCCGTTGCCGCCGAAGTTGATTCGCTCAGTGATCAGTATTCCGGTGCCGGTCGGTCGGTGGTAGTCGGCGAACTGCGGGCTGGGAACCTCGATGGGAAATTCGGGGGCGCGTGAGAGCGAGGCGAAGCGGACTTCGGGTTCCATCTGGGTCTTGCCCCGGTCGCGAACCGGATTGTCGAGATCGCGGGAGAACTTGACGAACAGATCGGCGTGCAGATCCGGTGCGGGATGGTCGTATTCGACCGACAGCGCAACCTTGCGTCCGGTGCTGCCGCCGTCGATCTCGCGGTAGCCACTGATGCGAGCGACGCTGTTGTCACCGAATATGCCCGAGGCCCGAAATGCCTTGGTGAGGAACGGCGCTCCACCACTGAGCAAGGTCGCGGGGTCGGCCGGGATCGGCAACCCATGTTGATCGCCGACCACCCAATGTGATGTCACACCGCTACCAGGTCTGTTCGGCCGCGCGCACCAGCATGTGGTTCACCGCGACCCGTCGGTCGCGGGTGACCATGAACAGGACCGCGTCGGCGATGTCCGCTGGCCGCAGCATGACCATGCCGGACGTCTGCTTTTCGAAGGCTTCCCGTGATGATTCGGCCAGATGGCTGAAGATTTCGGTATCGACCGTTCCGGGGCCCACCACGCCGACGCGCACCCGCTTGCCGAGCACCTCCTGGCGGATGCCTTCGCTGAACGCGTTCACGCCGAACTTGGTCAGTGAATACACGGCGGTGTTGGGCCGGGCCACCCATCCGGCGGTGGAACTGATGGTGACCAGGTCCGCCACGCCGCGTGGCGAGTCGGCGGCGGCATCGATCAGGTGCGGAAGCGCCGCGCGGGTCGCGTAGAGAACGCCCCGCACGTTGACGGCCACCATGTTGTCCCAGTCCTGCAGCCGCGCTTCGGTTGCGGGCGCCGACTGCATCAGCCCGGCATTGTTCACCAGGGTGTCGAGACGCCCGAACTCGACGATGGTGCGCTGCACGGCGGCCGCCACCTGTTCGGCGTCGGTGACGTCGGCGGCGACGACGAGAGCTGTGCCACCGGCGGATTCGATCTCGGCCTTCAGCTCCGCCAGCCGGTCGCCGCGGCGCGCGAGGAGGCCCACCGCAGCGCCCTCGGCGGCCAGCGCTTTGGCCGTCGCCGCCCCGATTCCGCTGCTGGCGCCGGTCACCAGGGCCGCGGTGTGCGCCAATGTCGTCATGATCCGCCCGTCGGTTGCGATCCGAGTATCTCGTCTAGAACGTAGTCGGTGTCCTCGCCCAGGTCGGGCGCGCCGCGCGCGATCCGCGCCGGGTTGCGCGCCATCCGCCAGGACGGTCCCAGCACCGGACGCTGACCTTCGCGGTGATCCGAGACGAAGCGATACAGCTCGCGATCCCAGAGTTGTTGATCGCCAATCACATCGATGGCGGTGGCGCTCTTGGCGGCGGGCACTCCCGCCGCCCGCAGGCGATGCGCCAACTCCTCGGCATCGAGATTGCGGCTCAGCGCCGCAAGATCGGCGTCGAGGGCTTCGACGTGTGCGCGCCGGCCGTCCACGGTGGCATAACGGGGGTCACCCCCCAGTGATGCCGCACCGAGCGCGTCGCACAACCGTTGCCATTCGGTGTCGTTCGCGACGGCCACGCTGACCCACGCACCGTCGGCACAGGGATAGCAGCCATGTGGGCACATGTCGGGGTGGCTGTTGCCGTCGGGCCCGAGGCGTCGCCCGGTGAGGCCTTGTTCGAGCAGGCAGTCCCCGATCATCGAGGACAGGGTTTCGACGGCCGATACGTCCACGAATTGCCCCGCGCCGCTGAGTTCGCGGTGCAGCAGTGCCGCCAGGGCGGCGTACGCGGCCGCCGCGCCGACCGTGGAATCGCCGTAGCGCATGCTGGTGCCGAGCGGGGGCCCGCCGGGGTAGCCGACCAGCGGCGCCAGGCCGGCCAAGGCGGCGAAGCAGGGGGCGTAGCCGGTCTGATGCCCCAGCGGCCCGTCGTTGCCCCACATTTTGATCGACACCGAGATGATGTCGGGTTTGATCTCTTTGAGTTGCTGATACCCCAGGCCCTGGCGTTCCATCGCGCCCGGGCGCAGGTTGTTGATGACGATATCGCTGCGGGCGATCAGCTCACGCAGCTGCGCCATGCCGTCGGCCGACTTGATATCGATGTCCACGCTCAAGATCTCGGGGTTGATGCTCAAGAAGAACGGCGCGTGGTTGATATCGGTGCCGCCGTAGGCGCGCATCTCCTCGGGCAGCGCGGCGGTTTCGACCTTGATCACCTCGGCGCCTAGCAGCGCCAGTAATTTGCCCGCGTACGGGCCTGCCCACACCTTGGTGAGTTCGACGACGCGGACCCCCTCCAGGGGGCCGCCGCGCGGGCTCCTCGGCGGCTTCAGCTGCGCCGACCGCACCGCGGGCGGAGTGTGTAAAGCGCCGAGGCGGCCCAGGATCGACCCACTGTGCTGACCGAGAGCGGGTGCCGCGGAGGTGATTTCGGCCGGGGAAGCGCTGAGCAGGTACGGCACCGTGGGGTACGCCGCGTCGCCCAACACGGGATGGCTGACGTCGGAAAAGAAACCGCGGTGGCGGTATTGGGGCAAGTGGTGCAGATCTGCGGCGTCGTTGACCGGCACCAGCGGCACGCCCAGGCGCTGAGCCTCGTCGGCGGCCGTCTCCTTGGACAGGTCGCGTACCCACGCGGCGAAACCCCGCTGGAACGTCGCGACCTTTTCCGGAGTGACCGCGAACTCCAGCCAGTCGTCGTCGAAGTCCTCCAGCCAGACCGGGCGACCCATCAGCTGTTTGACGCCGAGCCAGTGGGCGCGGCTGGTCACGTACAGATAGACGAAGCCGTCGGCGCACGCGAAGAACGACGCCGGGCCCTGCTGGTCGTAGTCGTCGCGGGCGCCGGGGGCGGGGACTTCGCCGGTGATCAGCCGTCCGAGAATGCAATCGGCACGCGAGACCAGCACCGCATGCTGGGAAACGTCGATGGCCTCGCCCCGGCCGGTGTGCAGGCGCCCGAACAACGCCGCCGCCACGCACAGCGCCGCCTCCAGCCCCGCTTCGTAGTCGGCTAAAAACCGGCCCGGCCCCCGCAGCGGCGGCTTGGTGGGGTCCGGGTGGCTGGGCGTGTGATACCCCCAGCCGCTGGCGTGGAAGACGTTGATGCTCTTCGCGTTCGCGTGCTCGGCCGGGGCTCCCCGACCGAACGGGGTGATCGAGCAAACCACCACACCCGGGTGGCGCCGCGCCCACTCCGTGTCGCCGTCGTCGATGACCGCATCGGCGCTGGCGATGAGCGTGTCGAGGACATCGGACTCCGCGGTGGTGTCGAGCACGACGGAGCGCTTGTTCGTGTTGAGGTACGCGAACAACGCACTGCCTTCGCAGCCGTCGGCCAGGCGGGGCGCCATCGCCCGGGTCGGGCTTCCGCGCCCCGGCGCCTCGACCTTGATCACTTCGGCGCCGAAGTCGGCCAGCAGCTTTCCGCAGTACTCCCCTGCGACCGACCCCGCCAGCTCGACGACCCTGAAGGCCGTCAGCGCCGACATACGCACCCTCGCAAAGCGGTCAGGGCTTCGCGCGGCCGGAGCGGCTCAGCCGCCACTCCGGCGGGAAGTTCATGTCGTTGTCCTTGACCACGTTGTTCAGGCCCTTCTCGAAGGTTCCCGCGGTCAGGTCGACCTCCTGCGCGTCGTTGGCGATCATCGGCAGCATGCCCTCGACCATGCCGGTCAGCAGGCTGCCGAAGTACTCACCCTTGTGCTGCTTGTAGAGCTCCAGAAAGGTCTTCTGCACGGCGACGGTGTCGGTGGGGCGGGTCTTCGAGCACGCCAGCGCGTATTTGAGGGTCTCGTCTTCCAGCTTGTCGCGGGGCACCACGCTGTTGACGAAGCCACATTCGTACATCTCCTTGGCGCTGAACGGCCTTCCGGTGAACAGCATTTCGGAGAACTTGCGCAGGCCCATCGTCTCGGCCCACCACCACAGCCGGGGTCCCCAGCCCACGTAGCGGAATGCCGGGTGGCCGAAGAGGGCGTCGTCAGAGGAGATCACCAGGTCGGCGTCGCCCGCCTGGTAGAAGTGCCAGCCGTAGCAGTAGCCCTTGGCCTCGATGATGCTGATCTTCCGAAGTTCTTGCAGCGGGCGGTTTCCGGCGCGCGCCTTGGCGTAGAAGTCGGTAACGGTGGACAGGTAGCGGTAGGAGCCACCGGGCGGGTACTTGACGTCGTCATCGTTGATCGCGAGCTCGTGCAACAGCGGCATGCCCGGGTTTTCCAGCATCCCGCGCTGTTCGGGCAGGTCCCCGCCGCTACCGAAGTCCTCGCCCTCGCCGCGGATCACGACGACCTTGACGTCGTCGTCCACGTTGCACTTGTGGATCAGATCGGCGTAGTTCTGCCGCATACCCAGCGTGGTGGAGTTCTGCGCGTCGGGACGGTCAAAGGTGATGTAGGCGATGCGGTTCTTCTTGTCCTTTTCGAACTTGATGTACTGCTCGGCTTCCTTCTTCATTTCTTCGTAGTCGTATTCAGGCATAGTCTTCTTCCTTCAGTCGAATTGTTATTAACGCCTACTTGAGCAGAGCGCCCGCGTCGACGGGCAGCGAAACCCCGGTGATATAACGAGATTCATCGGAGGCGAGGAACAGGACGGCATTGCTGATGTCCACCGCTTCCACCCAGGGCACCGGCATGGTGTGCGTCATCTGCGAGAACGGGGCGAAATCCTCCGGCCCGGGATTTTCCAGGTCGGGTCGAAACAGCCGAAACGTCACCTCGTTGATCGTCATCGGCGTGTTGACCTGGCTGGGGTGTACCGAGTTGACCCGAATATGGTGCTCACCCAGTTCGACGGCGAAGGCTCTCATCAAGCCCAAAACCCCGTGTTTCGCGGCGATGTAGTGGCCGGTGTGGGCCATGGCCTTGTGCGATCCGACAGAGCCGGTCAGCACGATGGAGCCGCCGCGTGCGCCGGCGAGGATATGTGGCACACCGGCTTTCACGGTGTGCCACACGCCGGACAGGTTCACGTCGATCATGTCCCGCCAAATATTCTCGCGGATCTTGTGCAGCTTGTTGCCGAAGGTGCCGATGCCCGCGTTGGCGACGATGATGTCGAGGCGACCGAGTTGTTCCACCCCGTTGTCCACGGCGGCCTTCAGCGCGTCGTAGTCGCGGACGTCGACTTGCGCGGTCACGATGCGGCGGCCGAGACCCTTGACCAGGTCGGCGGTTTCGTCGAGGTCCTCCGGCGTCGAGTGGGGATACGCCAGGTTCTCGATCGGCCCGCACACGTCGATCGCGATGATGTCGGCGCCCTCTTGCGCCAGACGCACGGCGTGACTGCGCCCCTGACCGCGGGCGGCACCGCTGATGAAAGCTACCTTCCCTTCTACCCGCCCATTCACCCGACTTGTCATCGTGACACCAGCGCCGGCATGCATTCCCAGCCCCGCACCGTGGAGGTCGGGCTGAGGGTGGCCCGGCTCAGGTCGACCTCCCACTCGGGGAATCGCTTCAGAATCTCCTCCAGCGCCACGCGACCCTCCAGGCGCGCCAGCGCCGAACCCAGGCAGAAGTGCGTGCCCATGCTGAAGGTGAGGTGCGGACGGACCGTGCGATGAATGTTGAATTCGCCTGCGTCAGGCCCGAACTGGTCCTCGTCGCGGCACGCCGATCCGATGAGCATCATCATGACGCTGCCCTCGGGCACCGTTTGGTCGTGCACGGTGACGTCGCGGGTCACATACCGCGACACGTGGGGGGCCGGCGGCTCGTAGCGCAACAGCTCTTCGATGGCTTGCGGGATGAGCGAGGGGTTCTCGACGAGGTCGCGGCGCTGGTCGGGGTGCTCGGCGAGAACCTTTCCGGACCAACCGATCAGCCGTGTCGTCGTTTCGTTGCCCGCCCCGGCGACGACGTTGAGGTAGACGAGTATCTCTTCGCGGCTGAGGTGCCGGTTCACACCCTTTTCATCGACGAACTCGACGTTGAGAAGTTCGGTCATGATGTCGTCCGACGGATGCTCGGCGCGCCAGTCGATGTACGCCTCGAACTGCTCACCCACGGACAGGCCATGCTGGGCCGCGTCCATGGGCTTGCCGGCCTCGGTGCGCAGCTGGGCGTTGCCCCGGTCACGGATGTACTCCTGGTCGTCTTCGGGAATGCCGAGCAGCATGCTGATGACCTTCATCGGCATCTGGGCACCCAGGTCGCTGACGAAGTCGAAGTGACCCGAGCCCACCAGCGGATCCAGGAGCTGAGCGCAGAAGTCGCGGATCATCGGCTCGAGCGCGGCGATCCTGCGCGGGGTGAACATCCGCGACAACAGTTTGCGGTGCACGTCGTGAATCGGCGGGTCTTCGAAGATCAACATGCCCGACGGGATTTCGAGGTTGGCCTTGATCAGCTCCAGGATCGCGCCCCGCGCGGAGCTGTACGTCTCGTGATCCACGAGCGCCTTGCTGACATCGGCGTAGCGGCTCACCGCGTAGAAGTCGAATTCGGCGTTGTAGTAGAGCGGTGCCTCGTCGCGCAACCGCGCGAACATCGGATACGGGTCGGCGATCAGCCCGACATCGTATGGATCGAAACGAACCTGGCTGTCGGTGCTCGCCGTCACGAAACCCCTCCTACCGCTGCAGTTTTAGATACCCGCATTACCTGCACCCAGGGCTCGCGCCGCCAGAGTTGCAGCGCTGGATTCGGTCCGGGCAATTTACACACTCCGCTTAATTGCGTCGCTCTGGACATGTGCACAAGTTCGGTTGAAACGACGCGTGAACGTGGGCTCACTCTATTCTCGTAGAGAACCATACAGCGGGTGACCTGGCAAGGCCAGAGGCCCGCGCGCCGTGTTCGGTCGGCGCTCTCATCGGGATCCCGCCGCCCCGCGGCGCAGCACCCGCAGGCCGCCGGTCTGCGTGAGCCGCCCCTTGTCCGAACTCTTCAAGATCCCGGCCGCGATCGCCGACAGGACCCCGTCGAGCTGTTCGGGACTGTCGACGATCCGGTCGCCATGGGCAAACCGCTGCAGCAGGCCGTTGATGAAGGTCAGCGTGACGTTGCTCAGATCCTCGACGACCGCCGGATCCAGCTCCGCGCCGTGCGGCATGAGCTGCACGAGGATTTCCCGGTGCAGCTTGGTGAACTCGTCGGTGGCCTGCTGCAGGATCGCGGCCAGCGCGGGGTCGCGGGTCGCCTGCATGGTCAGCTCGTACCGGGCCCTCGTCCGGTACAGCTGCGGGTCGCTGCCGGCTTGGATGACGACCTGCGACAGCCGCGAGGGCGCGGGAGCCGCACCGCCGGCATCGGAGCTGTCCGCGATCGCCTGCAGCTCGGCGAGGTCGAGTTCGGCCGAACGCTCGGCGACCGCCCGCAGCAGCGCCGACCGGGTGCGGAAATAGAACGAGGTCGTGCCGTCCGGTACGCCCGCCTTGCGGTCCACCTTCAAATGGCTCAGCCCCTTGGCCCCGTCATCGGCCAACAATCGAATCGCCGTATCGCATAACTCGCGGCGGCGCTCGGCGGGATTAGGCTTTCGTCGTTTATCCATTGTCATTCCGGACCGAGACACTACTCTATATTCGTAGTGCCGGTAAAGTCTTTCGACGGCGTCGGCGCACCGCATACGGACAACACCGGCCTCTCCGGCAGACCTCCCGGCGCGGCAGCACCGCAGGAACGAAAGAAACTGCGGTGCAAGAGTTCCGAGGATTCCGCGAACTCTTGAGTAGAGTGTGTTCGGATGATCTCCCATCGAATTCGCGTGAGCAATGCCGCCGCCTGGCTCGGGTCCATCGGTCTGCTCGCCGCGCTGATGAGTGGCTGCCATCAGACGCACAGGCCGGCGCCGTCCGGGCCGCCGCCCACCAAGGCGCCCACCACTTCCGCCGCGCCTGCACCGCCACCGATAGTGAAGATCGCCCCGTTGCCCGTTCGGCCGGTGACAAAGTCACATCCGACGACGCCGGCCACCACCTGCCCGGAGATGGGCCCGAACGTCCCGGTGGCCCCCACCGACGTCCTTGACACCTGCGACGTCGGCCGGACCACCGTGTACACGCTGGGTCCCGAAACCCTGGGGCTGGGGCTGATACACGTGGATCCGCCCAGGGCGCTGACCGCAGATTTCTACGAGGTGACCCTGGTGCTCGATTCGCCGTCGTCGGCGGCGTGGGCGTCGTTCACCGCCGCGCATGTGAAGGACCATGTGGCCTTCATCCGAGACAACCTGGTGCTGGAAGCGCCGATCATCGAAGAACAGGTCGCGTCCGGACGGATCGTGCTGACCACCCAAACCGCCGAGGGGGCAACCCAATTGGCCCAGCTGGCGGGTCGCCCCTTGTGACCGCGGCCGGCCATCCGGACCGCCTCGCTCTCGGTATGCTCAGCGTATTCGGCCTTCCCCCAATCGAGTTCGTGGATCTGGCCGCGCAGCTTGGGTGCCGCCACATCTCGGCCGCCGTCCAGGGGATGCCGCTGGTACCGCTCGGCTACCCTCCCTTCTCGCTGAAGGACGACGCCGCGCTCAGGAAAAATCTGCTCGCCGCGATGAATGATCGCGGCGTGCGGATCTCGCTCGGCGACGGATTCCTCGTGCTACCCGGCGCCGACGTGAACACGCTCGAGCCCGACCTCGACGCCTTCGCCGAACTCGGTGTCCCCCGGATCAACGTGGTCAGCCTCGACCCCGACCTGCCACACACCTTTGACCAGTTCGCCGCGCTGACCGAACTTGCCGCCCAGCGCAACATCGGTACCGTCGTCGAGCCGGTGCCCGGCCTGACTGTCGGCGACCTGGCCACCGCCCTGGCCGCCAGGGACCACGTCGGGCGAAGCGAATTTCGGTTGCTGATCGACACCATGCACCTGGTGCGGTCCGATTCCGGGGCCGCCGAGCTGGCGGCAATCGACGCCGATCACATCGGCTATGCCCAACTCAACGACACGACGCTGCGGCCGCGCATCGACAACTACATGGAGGAGGCCATGTTCGAGCGCATGGTTCCCGGCGAAGGCGAACTGCCGCTGCACGAAATCCTTTCCGCGCTTCCCGACGACACCGTCATCGAAATCGAAGTTCCGCAACGGTCATTGGCGCTGGCCGGGGTGAGCCCGATCGAGCGCCTGCGCCCGTGCGTCGAGGCGGCACGCCGGCTGCTGGCCGACGTTCAACTCGGGTAACGCAGCGGAAGGTCCTTGGCGGGGCTGATCAGTGCCATCGGCGTGATCCTGGCCGCCCCCAAAATGGCGATCCGCAGCGCGTTTTCGCGTTCGGGCTCAGTCATTGCGCCCGCCGGGTGCTCGCCGGGCGAACTCCGGTGCATGCTCGGGTCTGACCCCGACACCGACGAAATACGCGGGTATCGCCGAGAGCCACGGCAGGCGCCGCAACGCATTCAGCAGCAGCGCGGGCGGGGCGGGGTTCGCCCCGCGAAACACCGCCCGCAGCAGGCCCGCCTGCAGCACGCGTTGGACCGCCTGGGTCAGCGCGGTGGGAAAGGCGCGGCGGCGGCGCACGGCCGCCAGGTCGCGGTCGGTGACGCGGTGCCGCCGCAGGGGTTCGGCGAGCAGGGTGGCGGCCGCGACGGCGTCCTGGATCGCCAGGTTGATGCCGACGCCGCCCAGCGGGGACATCGCGTGCGCGGCGTCTCCGATGCAGAGCAATCCGGCGATGTGCCAGCGGCGCAGCCGGTTCACCCGCACGTCGAGGTGCTTGACGTCGTCCATCGACCGCAGCCCAGCGACCGACTCGGGCATGTCGGGCAGCAGCGCAGCGACGTCGCGCCGGAAGGCCTCCACCCCCCGCGCGCGCAGTGGGGCGTCGCCCCCCTTCGGTCCGAGGTAGGCGATCTGGTTGTAGTCTCCGCGCGGGATGACGGCCAGCGCCTTGCCCGCGCCGATGCGCGGCAAGAACGAATGGTCGGTGGCGCTTTCGCGCGGCAGCTTGAACCACCACACGTCGAAGTTCACCGGGTATTCGTGGGCGGTGAGTCCGGCCTCCTGCCGCACCATCGACCACCGGCCGTCGCAGGCCACCGTCAGTTCGGCCCGCAGCTCGCCCGGGCCGTCGGCCCCGTCGTAGCGCACGCCGGCGACCCGGCCGTCCTCGCGCACCAGGCCGGTGACCTCGCTGCGCATCCGCAAGGTGAAACCCGGTTCGGCCTGGGCGGCCTCGGCGAGCAGGTTCAGCAGGTCCCACTGCGGCACCATCGCGATGTAGCGATGCGGTTGGCGGATCCGCTCGAAGTCGAGGTAGGTCACCGCATGCCCGTTGGATTCGAAGGTGCCGCGGCGAAGTTTGCTGTAGGGCAATTGCGCGAACCGCTCCCCCAGGCCCAGCTCGTCGAGCAACCGCAGCGTCGTCGGATGCACGGTGTCACCGCGAAAGTCACGCAGGAAGTCGCCGTGCTTTTCCAGCAGGGTGACCTCGACGCCGGCCCGGGCGAGCAACAGCCCGAGGACCATTCCCGCGGGCCCGCCGCCGACGATCGCGCAGGTGGTTGTCTCGACCATTAACGCCCCAGCATAGGTGGCAACCGGCGATCAGAGTTCGGTGTCGAACACGGAGATGGGTTCGAGGATCACACCGGTCTCCTCGACGTAGCGATCCCACAGCGCCACCAGCTCGGCCAGCTTGTCGGGATGCGACGCGGCCAGATCGTCGATCTCGCCGGGGTCGGAAGCCAAATCGTAGAGCTGCCAGCCGCCCGGACCGTATGGTGCCGGCAGGTGCAGCGCCTTCCAGTCGCCCTGGCGGATGGCGCGCCGGCCGAACAGCTCCCAGCCGGTTCCGGTGTCGTCGCCGTGCACGGTCTCCGCGGCGCCCGTCAGATACTCCACCAGTGAGCGGCCGCGCATCGGGGCCACCTCGCGACCGCGGTAGGACGTACCCGGGTGCGCGGCCCCGGCCAGCTCCAGCAGCGTGGGTGCGATGTCCATGACGGTGCTGAACGCGGTGCCGATCTGCTGTTGGCGGGCAAAGCCCGGCCAGGTGACGAAGCCAGTCACGCGGATCCCGCCCTGGGTGGTGAAGGCCTTATGCAGGCGCGACGGCGCGGTGGCGGCCTGCGCCCAGCGCGGGCCGTACCAGATGAAGGACGTGGGCCGGCCCAGGGTGTCGAGGCTGTTGTCGCAATTCTTTTCGATCTGCGCGGCGATCTGCGGACCGCGCAGCGGCATGGCCTCCACGATCGCGCCCTCGGCGCCGTTGTCGGACAGGAAGATGACGACGGTGTCGTCGAGTTCACCGCTCGCGGCCAGGTAGTCGATCACCCGGCCGACGTTGTGGTCCATCCGGTCCACCATCCCGGCGTAGACCTCCATGCTGCGGGCCGAGCGCGCGCGCTGCTCGTCGGTCATGTCGGCCCACTCCGGGGCGCCGTCGGCCACCACCGGGTGCGCGGCTACGTCGGGCGGGCACAGGCCGAGCCGCTTGAGTGCTGCCAGGCGTTCCGCACGCAGCGCGTCGGGTCCGTCGTCGTAGCGGCCACGGTACTTCGCGATGGATTCGTCGGGCGCCTGCAACGGCCAGTGCGGCGCCTGGAACGGCAGATAGGCGAAGAAGGGGCGGTCGTCGTCGGGCGCGCGTTCATCCAGGTAACGCAGCAAGGTGTCGGTGTAGGAGTCCGACGAGTAGAAGTCGTCGCCGACGGTGACGAATTGGTCGTCCTCGGTGTACAGCGTTGGCACGGGCGAGAACCCGCGCGCCCCTGCCCCTCCGTAGTGGCTGGCACCGGCGGGCAGCAGGGCGAACGAGCGCTCGAAACCGCGCGCCCACGGCGACGTCTCGATCGTGGCCCCCAGATGCCATTTGCCCGACATCAGCGTCAAATATCCGGCGTCGCGCAACAGTTCGGGCAACGCCACGACCCGATCGTTCAGATAGCCCTCGTAGCCGGGCGCGCCGCGGAATCCCGGGGACGCGACCTCGAGCATCGTGCCGATGCCCGCGATGTGGTGGTCGGTCCCGGTCAGCAGCATCGCCCGGGTTGGTGAGCAGGCCGGCGCCGAATGGAAATCGGTGAGCCGGATCCCGGAGTAGGCCAGCCGATCGAGGTGGGGCGTTTCGATCTCGCCGCCGAACGCGCCGATGTCGGAAAACCCGAGGTCGTCTGCGACGATCACGAGGAAGTTGGGGCGCTTCACGCTCATGCATCCTGCCAGGTCGGTCGCGACGGTGGAATGCTGCCGCACCGGCGCAGCGCCGATACTGGCCGATATTGTCGGGGCATGGAGATGTTGGCGCAGTTCGGGATGTCCCTTCCGCTGGTTGCGGCCCCGATGTCGGGCGGACCGACGACGCCGGCGATGGTGTCGGCCGCCACCCGCGCGGGCGCTCTGGGCATGCTGGCCGCCGGCTACAAGACCGTGGAGGCCATCGAAGGCGAGATCAAAGCCGTTCGCGCCGAAGGGATCCCATTCGGCGTCAACGTGTTCGCACCCAACCCGGTGCCGGTCGACCCGCAGCGCTACCGGGCTTACGCGGCGATCGTTCAGGGCGACGCCGACCAGTTCGGGCTGACGTTGCCGCCGGAGCCCATCGAGGACAACGACAGATTCGACGAGAAGATGGAGCTGCTGCTCGACGATCCGGTTCCGATGGTGTCCTTCACGTTCGGGATTCCGCCGCGCGATGTGATCGCGGCGTTGCAACGGGTCAAGAGCGTCGTGGTCCAGACGGTCACCACGGCCGACGAGGCGGCGCGGGCACACGACGCCGGGGTCGACATGCTCGCCGTGCAGGCGGCGGACGCCGGCGGGCATTCCGGCACCCTGTCGCCGTTGCGGCCGGTGACGCCGGTCGGAATCGTCGACCTCGTCGAGCAGGTTGTGGCGACGGTTCCCCTGCCGGTGATCGCCACCGGCGGGCTGGCCACCCCGGGCGCGGTGGCCGAGGTGATCCGGGCGGGCGCGGCCGCGGCCGCCGTGGGGACGGTGCTGCTGCGCGCCACTGAAAGCGGTGCGTCGGCGACTCATCAGGCGGCGCTGGCCGATCCCGCTTACACCGAGACGGTGCTCACCCGGTCCTTCACCGGCCGCCCGGCCCGCGGCCTGCGCAACGCGTTC
The DNA here is from genome assembly GCF_025933915.1 of Mycobacterium sp. Taxonomy (GTDB): domain Bacteria; phylum Actinomycetota; class Actinomycetes; order Mycobacteriales; family Mycobacteriaceae; genus Mycobacterium. Next base: position 174 of record NZ_JAICZA010000130.1, on the reverse strand, counting down.
ATCGACGCCCACGACGCCGAGGCGCCCGCCGGTTATCCCGCCATCCACCACCTGACCAGCCCGCTGCGCAAGGCGGCAGCGGCGGCGGGAAAGCCGGACTACGTACACCTGTGGGCGGGCACCGGTTTTCGCCACGCCACCGCCGAGCCCGCGACCGACATTCTGCGTCGGCTG
>NZ_JAICZA010000170.1 GCF_025933915.1 Mycobacterium sp. | reverse complement strand
TCCAGCAAGCGCGGGGGCGGCTCCGACAAGCTGTATGTCCCCATGGATTCGCTGGACCAGCTCTCGCGGTACGTCGGCGGCCAGGCGCCCGCGCTGAGCAAGCTCGGCGGCAGCGACTGGGCCAACACCAAGACCAAGGCGCGCCGCGCGGTGCGCGAGATCGCCGGCGAGCTGGTGGCGCTGTACGCGAAGCGGCAGGCCAGCGCCGGGCACGCGTTCGGGCCCGACTCCCCCTGGCAGGCCGAGATGGAAGACGCGTTCGGGTACACCGAGACGGTCGATCAGCTCACCGCGATCACCGAGGTCAAGTCCGACATGGAAAAGCCGATCCCGATGGACCGGGTGATCTGCGGCGACGTCGGCTACGGCAAAACCGAGATCGCGGTGCGGGCGGCCTTCAAGGCGGTCCAGGACGGCAAACAGGTCGCCGTGCTGGTGCCCACCACTCTGCTGGCCGACCAACATCTGCAGACCTTCGCCGACCGGATGACCGGGTTCCCGGTGACCGTCAAGGGCCTGTCCCGATTCACCGATTCCGCGGAGTCCAAGGCCGTCATCAAGGGCCTGGCCGACGGCTCGGTGGACGTCGTGATCGGCACGCACCGGCTGTTGCAGACCGGGGTGCGCTGGAAGGACCTGGGGCTGGTCGTGGTCGACGAGGAGCAGCGGTTCGGCGTCGAGCACAAGGAGCACATCAAGTCGCTGCGCACCCACGTCGACGTGCTGACCATGAGCGCCACCCCGATCCCGCGCACGTTGGAGATGAGCCTGGCCGGGATCCGCGAGATGTCGACGATCCTGACCCCGCCCGAAGAGCGCTATCCGGTGCTGACCTATGTCGGTCCGCAGGATGACAAGCAGGTCGCGGCCGCTTTGCGGCGCGAGTTGCTGCGCGACGGGCAGGCCTTTTACGTGCATAACCGGGTCAGCTCGATCGATCGGGTGGCGGCCCGGCTCCGGGATCTGGTGCCCGAGGCGCGAGTGGTCGTCGCGCACGGGCAGATGCCCGAGGAACGGCTGGAGCGCACGGTGCAGGGGTTCTGGAACCGCGAATACGACATCCTGGTGTGCACCACGATCGTGGAGACCGGGCTGGACATCTCCAACGCCAACACCCTGATCGTCGAGCGCGCCGACACCTTCGGCCTGTCGCAGCTGCACCAGCTGCGCGGCCGGGTCGGCCGCAGCCGGGAGCGGGGCTACGCCTATTTCCTGTATCCGCCGGATTCGCCGCTGACCGAGACGGCCTACGACCGGTTGGCCACCATCGCGCAGAACAACGAGCTGGGCGCGGGCATGGCGGTCGCGATGAAGGACCTCGAAATCCGCGGCGCCGGCAACGTGCTGGGTGTCGAGCAGTCCGGACACGTCGCCGGCGTGGGTTTCGACCTGTACGTGCGGTTGGTGGGCGAGGCGGTGGAGGCGTACCGGGCGGCCGCCGACGGCCAAACCGTCACGACCGCCGAGGAACCCAAGGACGTGCGGATCGACCTGCCGGTCGATGCGCACCTGCCGCCGGACTACATCGCCAGCGACCGGCTGCGACTCGAGGCGTATCGACGGCTGGCCGCCGCGGCCTCCGATGGCGAGATCGACGCGGTCGTGGAGGAACTCGTCGACCGCTACGGGGCGCTTCCCGAGCCGGCCCTGCGGCTGGTGGCGGTGGCGCGGCTGCGGCTGCTGTGCCGCGCCGCCGGCATCACCGAGGTATCGGCGCCGTCGGCGGCGACCGTGCGGCTCTCGCCGATGACGCTGCCGGACTCGGCTCAGGTGCGGCTCAAGCGGATGTATCCGGCGGCGAACTACCGCGCCACGACGTCCACCGTGCAGGTTCCCATCCCGCGCGCCGGCGGTGGCCAGAGTTTTGCGGGCGCGGCCCGCATACGCGATGTCGAGTTGGTGCAGATGGTGGCCAACCTGGTGACCGCACTGCAGGGCAAACCGCAGACGGATATTGGTATAACGAGGGAACTACCTGCGTCGATGGCAAGTGAGGAGCGGCAAGCGCGCTGATGATCCGCGCCGGCGACGATGCAGAGCGAAGCGATGAGGAGGAGGGGCGCCCATGATCGTCGTCTTGTTCGACCCCCGCCGCCCGTCGCTGGTGCCCGTCGAAGCCATCGAGCATCTCGCCGGCGAGGTGCAGTACACCGAAGAGATGCCCGTCGCGGTGCCCTGGTCGTTGTCGGCGGCGCGTCCGGTGCACTCCGGGGAGGACGCGCCGGTGTTGCTGTCGTCCGACCCCGACCACCCGGCCGTGACCGCCCGGTTGGCGGCCGGCGCCCGGCTGATCTCGGCGCCCGGGACGCCGCGCGGTGAACGGCTGGTCGATGCCGTGGCCATGATGGACAAACTGCGCACCGCCGGGCCGTGGGAGAGTGAGCAAACCCACGACTCGCTGCGCAGGTTTTTGCTGGAGGAGACCTACGAGCTGCTGGACGCGGTCGGCAGCGGCAACGCCGACCAGCTGCGCGACGAACTCGGCGACGTGCTGCTGCAAGTCCTCTTCCACGCCCGCATCGCCGAGGACGCGCCGCAATCTGCCTTCACCATCGACGACGTCGCCGCCGCCCTGATGCGGAAACTCGGCAACCGGGTGCCGGGAGTGCTTGCCGGGCAACCGATTTCGCTCGAAGAACAGTTGGCGCAGTGGGAAGAGCGCAAGGCCGCCGAAAAGCCGCGGAAATCGGTGATGGACGACGTGCACACGGGGCAGCCCGCATTGGCGCTCGCCCAGAAGGTGATCCAGCGTGCCGACAAGGCCGGTCTGCCCGCCGACCTGATCCCCGACGAGATCACCTCGATCTCCGTGTCGGCCGATGTCGATGCCGAAAGCGCGCTGCGCACAGCGGTTCTGGAGTTCGTCGACACGGTCCGCGGCGCCGAGCGGGCGATCGCCACCGCGCGTCGTGGGGCCGGCGTCCCCGCGGAGTTGGACGTGGCCCCGCTCGGTGAAGTCTCCGAACAGGAATGGCGCGAGCATTGGCCGACGGGTGAATCGCAGGCCGACTCGGCCACCGACGAGGTCACCGTCGACGCCGCGGCCGACGAGGCCTGAGCGGGCGACGGCGCCCTTGAAAACGGCACAGCCGCCTTTGAAAGCGCCGATGCCGCGGATTACCTCCCGCCGCCAGCATTGCGAGAGCGATCGCCGCAATGTTTGCCGGATTTGTCATCGGCCGCTCGGTAATATCGCGGAGAAGGTTGCGAATCCTTAGGGGAGCTCAGGAACGCGTGGTGTCGCCGAGGCGTTGGATGCGCGCGGCCGCCGTGATCGGCGCGACCGCGATCGTTCTGGCCTCCAGCTGCACGTGGCAGCTCAGCCTGTTCATTCCCGACGGTGTGCCCCCCCCGACGGGAGACCCGGTGCCGCCGGTGGACACTCATGCCAGCGGTCGGCCCGCCGAACAGTTGCGCGACTGGGCGGAGCAACGGTCGGCCGCCTTGGAGATCCCGGTGATCGCGCTCGAGGCCTACGCGTATGCGGCCCGGGTCGCCGAAGTCGAGAACCCGAAGTGCCACATTGCCTGGACCACCCTTGCAGGCATCGGACAGGTGGAGAGCCACCACGGCACCTACCGCGGCGCCACTCTGGCGCCCAACGGAGATGTCAGCCCCCCGATTCGCGGTGTCCGCCTGGACGGCAGCGGCGGGACACTGCGCATCGTCGACACCGACGAAGACCTCACCGACGGCGACGGCGTGACCCGCGCCATGGGACCCATGCAGTTCATCCCGGAGACGTGGCGGCTCTACGGTGTCGACGCTCACAACGACGGCCGCGTCAGCCCGGACAATATCGACGACGCCGCGCTTGCCGCGGCGGGCTATCTGTGTTGGCGCGGAAAGGATCTCGGAACGCCGCGGGGCTGGATCACCGCGCTGCGTGCCTACAACAATTCCGGGGTCTACGCGCGGGCGGTCCGGGATTGGGCGACCGCTTACGCGAAAGGTCACCCGTTGTAGCAGGATGTATCGCTGACCCAGGCCTTACGCGAACAAGGAGAACCCAGTGCCGATTATCGAGCAGGTCGGGGCCCGCGAGATCCTCGATTCCCGCGGCAACCCGACAGTCGAGGTCGAGATAGCCCTGATCGACGGCACGTTTGCCCGCGCGGCGGTGCCGTCGGGCGCGTCGACGGGCGAGCACGAGGCCGTCGAGTTGCGCGACGGTGGCGAGCGTTACGGCGGCAAGGGCGTGCGGAAGGCGGTGCAAGCCGTGCTGGACGAGATCGGCCCGGCGGTGATCGGCCTCAACGCCGACGATCAGCGGCTGGTCGACCAGGCGCTGCTGGATCTGGACGGCACGCCCGACAAGTCGAGGCTGGGCGGCAACGCGATCCTGGGCGTGTCGCTGGCCGTGGCCAAGGCGGCCGCCGATTCCGCCGAGCTGCCGCTGTTCCGTTACCTCGGCGGTCCGAATGCGCACATCCTGCCGGTGCCGATGATGAACATCCTCAACGGCGGCGCACACGCAGACACCGCCGTCGACATTCAGGAGTTCATGGTGGCGCCGATCGGTGCGCCCAGCTTCGCCGAGGCGCTGCGCTGGGGCGCCGAGGTGTATCACGCGCTGAAGTCGGTGCTGAAGAAGGAGGGCTTGAGCACGGGGTTGGGCGACGAGGGCGGCTTCGCTCCCGACGTGGCAGGCACCACCGCGGCCCTGGATCTGATCAGCCGGGCCATCGAATCGGTCGGTTTCAAACTCGGCGCCGACGTGGCGCTGGCCCTCGATGCGGCCGCCACCGAGTTCTTCACCGACGGGACGGGCTACAAATTCGAGGGCGCCACCCGCACCGCGGAGCAGATGGCGGAGTTCTACGCCGGGCTGCTCGGCTCCTACCCGCTGGTGTCCATCGAAGACCCGCTTTCCGAAGACGATTGGGACGGCTGGGCGACCCTGACCGCGTCGATTGGTGACCGGGTGCAGATTGTTGGTGACGACATCTTCGTCACCAATCCCGAGCGTCTGGAAGAGGGTATCGACAAGGGCGTGGCAAACGCGTTGCTGGTCAAGGTGAATCAGATCGGCACGCTGACCGAGACGCTGGACGCGGTCGCGCTCGCCCACCACAGCGGCTACCGCACGATGATGAGCCATCGCAGCGGCGAAACCGAGGACACCACGATCGCCGACCTGGCGGTGGCCGTCGGCTGCGGGCAGATCAAGACCGGCGCGCCCGCCCGCAGCGAGCGTGTCGCCAAATACAACCAGCTGCTGCGGATCGAGGAGGCGCTCGGTGACGCCGCCCGCTACGCCGGCGACCTGGCGTTCCCGCGCTATGCCGTGGAGGCCAAATAGCTTGGCCGCCAAGCCGGATCCGAAACGGCGTTCCCCGGCATCGCGGCCGGGGAAGGCCGGTGATTCGGTTCGGCGCCGTCGCTCGGCCAAGCCGTCGTCGAAGCCGTCCGCGAGGACGTCGCCCACGGCGAACCACGCCGCCCGCAACACCACGCAGCAAGAGCATGTCGTCGAACCCATCGCCCGGCAGGCCGCCGAATCGGTTGAGCTGCGCTCCGAGCAACGGCTGGGTTTCACCGCGCGGCGCGCGGCGGTGCTGGCCGCGGTGATCTGCGTGCTGACGCTGACCATCGCCGGACCGGTGCGCACCTATTTCGCGCAGCGCACCGAGATGAATCAGCTGGCCGCCAGCGAAGCCGCGCTGCGCCGTCAGATCGCGGACTTGGAGCAGCGAAAGACCAAACTCGGTGACCCCGCCTACATCGCGGCGCAGGCCCGCGAGCGGCTCGGCTTCGTGAAGCCCGGAGACATCCCGTTTCAGGTTCAGCTTCCGCCCACGTCGGCCGAGCCCGCCCAGCCGGGATCCCCGTCGGCGAAACCGGTCAACAACGACCCGTGGTACACGTCGCTGTGGCACACCATCGCCGACGCCCCGCACCTGCCACCGGCAAACCCGCCTGCCCCCGAAGTCCCGGCCCCGCCGGCCGAACCGGGTCCGCCCGCACCGAATCCCACGGGCCCCGGTGGTTGATCGTGCCGACCTGGAGGCGGTGGCGCGCCAGCTCGGGCGTGAGCCGCGCGGGGTGCTCGAAATCGTCTACCGGTGTCCCAACGGTGAACCCGGCGTGGTGAAGACCGCGCCGAAATTGCCTGACGGAACGCCGTTTCCGACGCTGTACTACCTGACGCATCCGGCGCTGACCGCGGCCGCGAGCAGGCTCGAGACGACCGGATTGATGCGCGAGATGACCGAGCGGCTGGGGCAGGACGCGGAGCTGGCGGCCTCGTACCGGCGCGCGCACGAGTCGTATCTGGCCGAGCGCGACGCGATCGAATCGCTGGGGACTACCTTCTCCGGCGGCGGAATGCCCGACCGGGTCAAGTGTCTGCACGTCCTGATCGCCCATTCGCTGGCCAAGGGGCCGGGCGTGAATCCGTTCGGCGACGAGGCGCTGGCGATCCTGGCCGCCGAGCCCGCGATGGCCGGCGTTTTGGTGGAGGGTCGATGGTGAATGACAGGCTGGCGGGAATCGACTGCGGTACCAACTCGATTCGGTTGCTGATCGCCGACTTCAACAAGGGGGACGGGCTGCGGGACGTGCATCGGGAGACGCGGATCGTGCGGCTGGGCCAGGGGGTCGACGCGACGGGTGAGTTCGCGGCGGACGCGATAGCCCGAACCCGGGCCGCGTTGACGGACTACGCCGCGCTGCTGAAAGAGCACGGGGTCGGCCGGGTGCGGATGGTGGCCACGTCGGCCGCCCGCGATGTCGCCAACCGTGACGACTTCTTTGCGATGACGGCCGACGTGCTGGGCGCGGTGCTCCCCGGTTCGGTGGCCGAGGTGATCAGCGGGGGCGAAGAGGCCTCGCTGTCATTCCGTGGTGCCGTCGGCGAATTAGATAGTGCGGCAGGACCGTTCGTCGTCGTCGACCTGGGTGGGGGCTCCACCGAAATCGTGGTGGGCGATGAGGCGGTGGCGGCCAGCCACTCGGCCGACATCGGCTGTGTCCGGCTGACCGAGCGCTGCCTGCATTCGGATCCACCGATGCCCGCTGAAGTGGCCGCGGCCCGGCAGGTGGTGCGCGAGCGGCTCGAGGTCGCGCTGGGCGTGGTGCCCGTCGAAGGGGCGCGGACCTGGGTGGGGCTGGCCGGGACGATGACCACACTGTCCGCACTGGCGCACAATTTGCCGGCGTATGATTCTGCGGCCATTCATCTTTCGCGTGTCGTCGGCGCGGATCTGCTGGCGGTGTGCGAACGGCTGATCGGGATGACGCGCGCCGAGCGCGCGGCGCTACCGCCGATGCACGAGGGGCGCGCCGACGTGATCGGCGGGGGCGCGATCGTGGTGGAGGAGCTGGCGCGCGAGCTGCGTGAACGGGCGGGTATCGACGAGCTGACGGTGAGTGAGCACGACATCCTGGACGGCATCGTGCTGTCGATCGCCGAGTAGGTCGGGCAAGCCGCACCCGCCCCACCGGCCCCTGGGCAAGTGGCCACCACGTTTGCCCGCCTCACAGCGACAACCTCGGTCGGTGTCACACCCGTGTGCGACGGTCCGAGGATGGATCTACGCGGAATCGAGCTGCGTTACGTGCTCACGATGCAGCTGGCCGTTCATGGGCCGGCGACCATCGCCGAATTGATGGACGCGTTGAAATGGCACGGCTTTGGGGTGCACGGCAGACCATCGAAGGTGGTGTCTGATGCGCTGCGGTGGGAGATCGAACGTGGCAGGGTATGGCGGCTGGGGCGGGGCCGGTATGGGCCCGGGTACATGCCGCGGGGCACGGAATACCGCATCCATCAGCGCGTGCTGGCGTTGCGTGAGGCGGCAGCCAAATTGTCGCTATAAGGCGGGCATTTGACATGCCACCGTCCGGAGAGGCGCATGGTGCAGATGGGGCCGAATCGCGGCGTTGAGCCCGCTCGGCCACGTGGGGAGCGCTACTCACGCCTCGAATCGATAGCCCATGCCCGACTCGGTCAGCAGATGCTTGGGATGTGACGGGTCGTCTTCGAGCTTGCGGCGCAGCTGCGCGAGATACACACGCAGGTAATGCGTTTCGGTGGCGTAGGCCGGCCCCCACACCTCCTTGAGGAGCTCCTCGCGGCCGACCAGCTTGCCGCGATTACGGACAAGGACTTCGAGCATCCCCCACTCGGTCGGGGTGAGGTGTACTTCGCTGCCGTTCTTGATGACCTTTTTCGCGGCCAGATCGACCGTGAACGATTCGGTTTCGATCACCGGCTGCTCGAGTTCGGAGGCCGCGGTGTTGCGGCGGACCGCCGCGCGCAGCCGCGCCAGGAATTCGTCCATCCCAAAGGGTTTGGTGACATAGTCGTCGGCCCCGGCGTCCAGCGCCTCCACTTTGTCCGACGAATCGGTGCGTGCGGACAGCACGATCACCGGTGCGGTGAGCCAACCGCGCAGACCGGCCAGCACGTCGATGCCGGAGATGTCGGGCAGACCGAGGTCGAGGATCACCACGTCGGGCTTGTGCTCGGCGGCGGCGCGCAGCGCACCGGCGCCGCTCGAGGCGGTGACCACCTCATAGCCCCGGACGGACAGGTTGATGCGCAGCGCCCGCAGGATCTGCGGTTCGTCGTCGATCACCAATACGCGCGTCATAAGGCATCCATCGCTTGTGGCGCAGCCATATCCACGATCACGGTCAGTCCGCCTCCCGGGGTGTCGGTGGCCGTAATTGTTCCGCCCATCGCTTCGACGAAGCCCCGCGCCACCGACATCCCCAGACCGACGCCGGTGGTGTTGTCGTGATCGCCGAGCCGTTGAAACGCGTCGAAGATCTGGTCCTCGGCCCCATGCGGTATTCCGGGCCCTTCGTCGATGACGTTGATCAGCACCCGATCGCCCACCCG
>NZ_JAICZA010000150.1 GCF_025933915.1 Mycobacterium sp. | reverse complement strand
TGAATACCTTTTACGAAGATCGGCAACATGTACCGTAAAGTATCCTGTAATAGTGTCATTTTACCGTAAATAACACGTATTATGAGTCCATGACGGCCGCCCTGGAACGCTTCGCTCGCGCCGATCGGCGCACGGATCCCGACCGTGTCCACGACGTGCTGGCGCGCAGCATGCTGGTCGACGGCTTCGACTTCGTGCTCGATCTGGCCCGCTCGGCCGGGTCCTACCTCTACGACGCCCGGGACGGCCGGCGCTACCTCGACATGTTCACGTTCTTTGCCTCCTCGGCGCTGGGGATGAACCATCCGGCGCTGGCCGACGACGAAGAATTCCGGGTGGAGCTCCTGACGGCCGCGCTGAACAAGCCCAGCAATTCCGACGTGTACTCGGTCGCGATGGCTCGCTTCGTCGAGACGTTCGCCCGGGTGCTGGGCGACCCGGCTCTGCCCCATCTGTTTTTCGTCGACGGCGGGGCGCTCGCGGTGGAGAACGCGCTCAAGGTGGCGTTCGACTGGAAGAGCCGGTTCAACGAGGCGCACGGTATCGACCCCGCGCTGGGCACCCGGGTGCTGCACCTGCGCGGCGCATTCCACGGCCGCAGCGGCTACACGCTGTCGCTGACCAACACCAATCCGGTCACCGTGGATCGCTTCCCCACGTTCGACTGGCCGCGCATCGACGCCCCCTACCTCCGGCCGGGAGCCGATGTGGCGGCGCTCGAGGCCGCGTCGCTGGTCCAGGCCCGGGCGGCCTTCGACGCCCATCCGCACGACATCGCCTGCTTTGTGGCCGAACCCATCCAGGGGGAAGGCGGTGACCGGCACTTCCGGCCCGAGTTCTTCGCGGCGATGCGCGCGCTGTGCGACGAACACGACGCGCTGCTGATCTTCGACGAGGTGCAGACCGGCTGCGGCTTGACCGGAACCGCGTGGGCCTACCGGCAATTCGGCGTGCAACCCGACGTGGTCGCGTTCGGCAAGAAGACTCAAGTGTGCGGCATCATGGCGGGCCGCCGGGTCGACGAGGTCGCCGACAACGTGTTCGCGGTGCCCGCCCGGCTGAACTCGACGTGGGGCGGCAACCTGGCCGACATGGTGCGCGCCCGCCGCATCCTGGAAGTGATCGAGACCGACGAACTGTTCGACCACGCCGCCGCGCAGGGTGCCTACCTGCTGGGCTGTCTCGACGAACTCGCCGGCGAGTTCCCCGGCGTCGTCCTGCATCCCCGCGGCCGCGGCCTGATGTGTGCGTTCAGCCTGCCCACCACCGCCGACCGCGACGAGTTGGTCCGCCGGCTATGGCAACGCGCGGTGATCGTGCTGCCCTCGGGTCATGACGGCGTCCGGTTCCGTCCGGCGCTGACCGTCTCGCGCGGGGAGATCGACGCGGCGATGCGGGCCATTCGCGGCGCTCTGAGGACCCTGCCCTGACGGCATAACCTGACGCCGAACCCGTTTGCCAGGGTTCGTCAGGGGGTATCTCTTAGAGCCGCCTGCCGCGAGAGTCGTCGAACAACGTCATCGCGCGTAACCAAAGCGACGCCGCGAGCGATGAACTACAAGCGGGGCCAGGCGGGCCGCAATCCGGGGAGGTGAGGGACGATGCAGAAAGCAGGCGAGCGACCAGGCGGTGATCGCCTGGGGCAGGAAGACCGCGAGGTGCTCGCCGCCGTCCGGTTTGCCGTCGCGGCGACGGCCGCCGCCGTCGGCTTCCTGGTGATCGCCGCGGTGTGGGTGAGCACCTGCCCGGGGGTGGGCGTCGACACGGTGGCATGTGGCGCGCCGCAGCGCACCCTGTTGGCGTTCGGGGGCCCGATGATCGCGCTGGCCGCCGGGCTTTGGGCGTTCGTGCGCACCTACCGCGTGTGGAAGGCGCGGGGGACCTGGTGGGGATGGCAGGGGGCGGGCTGGTTTTTGCTGACCGTCATGGCGCTGATGGTCGCCATCGGCGTTGCCCCGATCGCCGGTCCGGTGCTGGCCCTTTAGGTTTGCCTCCCCGCGATCTAACGTTGATGGTGCGGTGAGGAGCAGCCATGGGAGACACCTTTCACGACCCCGTCGACCATCTCAGGACAACGCGGCCGCTCGCCGGTGAGTCGCTGATCGACGTCTTGCACTGGCCGGGTTATCTGTTGGTGGTCGCCGGCGTGATCGGCTCCTGCGGGAGCCTCGCCGCCTTCGCGACCGGACACCACCACGAGGGCATGACCGCGGGCGTCACCGCCGTCATCGCCGCGGTGCTGGGGCTGGTCTGGCTGGCGGTGGAGCACCGCCGGGTACGCAGGATCGCGGATCGCTGGTACTCCGAACATCCCGAGGTGCGCCGACAACGGCCCGCCAGTTAGGGCCCTGCCCCCCGCAACAACGTTCAATCTCCGCTTTTCCCGGGTGACGTGCGACGACGTAGTCCCCGGTGAGATTTGGGCCGGAAACGCGAATGCGAGGTTACGGGCGGCGTCGAGTGGGTATCAGGTGTGCACCATGATGAGTGCCGGAACGGTTGCGTTTGCGTGGTCATCCCATCATGGGGGACAGAATCACGAACACACCGATATAAATGCCTACGGCGACGACCAGCAAAAGGATCAGCGTGACCCCGGCGATTACCGCGATGCGCCTAGGCCGGCGCGTCCGGTCTGTATCGGTCGCGTCAGGCCCGTCCATAGCGGGCCGAATACCCGGCGGCGATCATGACTAACCGGCTCGAACGCACGGTCCATGACGGGCTGCGGAGCAGTAGTAGTGTCAGTCAAACATTGCCGGGAGACCATATGAACGATGCTGGAATGCACGCTGATAAACGTCCACGCGGCCATCGCGCCGTCGAACTTCACGTCGCGGCGCGGCTGGAGAACCTCGCGATGCTGCGCACCCTGGTCGGTGCGATCGGCACCTTCGAGGACCTGGATTTCGACGCGGTCGCGGACCTGCGGCTCGCGGTCGATGAAGTGTGCACCCGCTTGATTCGCTCGGCCACCCCCGACGCGACGCTGAGCGTCGTGGTCGATCCGCAGGACGACCAATTGGTGGTGGAGGCCTCCGCGGCATGCGACACCCACGACGTGGTGGCGCCCGGCAGCTTCAGTTGGCATGTCCTGACGTCTTTGGCCGACGACGTCCAGACTTTTCACGATGGTCGCGAACCCAATGAAACCGGCAGTGTTTTCGGCATCACACTGACGGCGCGACGGGCGGCCTCCAGCAGGTGACACGGCGAGCCGCCGGCGGTTCGGTCTCGCGTCCGAACGAATACGCCGATGTTCCGGACATGTTCCGTGAGTTGGCCACCGTCGCGCCCGACTCCATCGAAGTCCAGCGCCAACGGGACAAGATCGTCGAGCGCTGCCTGCCGCTGGCCGACCACATCGCGCGTCGCTTCGAGGGCCGCGGGGAACCACGTGACGACCTCGTCCAGGTGGCGCGCGTCGGGTTGGTCAACGCGGTGGTCCGCTTCGACGTCGACGCCGGCTCCGACTTCGTTTCCTTCGCGGTGCCCACGATCATGGGCGAGGTCCGCCGGCACTTCCGCGACAACAGCTGGTCGGTCAAGGTGCCGCGGCGACTGAAGGAACTGCACCTGCGGCTCGGCACCGCCACCGCCGACTTGTCGCAACGGTTGGGACGCGCACCCACCGCGACCGAGCTCGCCGCGGAGCTCGAGATGGACCGCGAAGAGGTGGTCGAGGGTCTGGTCGCCGGCAGCTCCTACAACACCCTGTCGATCGACAGCGGCGGCGGGGGCGAGGAGGAGGAAGCTCGCGCGATCGCCGACACCCTGGGCGATGTGGACACCGGCCTGGACCGGATCGAGGATCAGGAATCGCTACGCCCGTTGCTCGAGGCGTTGCCCGAGCGGGAACGAACCGTGTTGGTGCTGAGGTTCTTCGAGTCGATGACGCAAACGCAGATCGCCGAGCGGGTCGGCATCTCACAGATGCACGTGTCTCGACTGCTGGCGAAGTCGCTAACGCGGCTGCGGGACCAGTTGCAGTAGCGGCCGGGGGGTTTGGCTTTCGTCGACCCACAGCGGCTCCAGCAGCGGCTCGGCCCGTTGCGTCGTCACCGGCAGCGTGCCGTCCGGGTCGCAGACACGCAGCAACCTGGCCACCGCCGGGCTCGGCGCCATGGCCCACGACACCTGGGCGGCCGAGCACACCACGTTGATCCGGTGCAGCACCGAAAAGCCGGCGGTGCCAATGAATTTCAGGCCGCGCAGGTCGAGGATCACCCGCCGGGAGCGATGGACGCTCTGTTGCACGTACGCGGCGAGCTGATCGGCGTTGGCCGCGTCGAGCTCACCGTCGACCGTGATCAGCGTGCCCGCCGGGCCCCACCGGGCGGTGAACTGCGCCGTGCGGCTTTGTTGCCAAGATTGGGCCACAGACATGCTGACTCCATCCTGTTGAGGAGGTTGCTGCTGTGGAATACGTCAGCCGACTGCAAAAAGTTCGAAGAAACGGGGAATTTCGCCTACCCCCACGTCATCGACGTATCCCGGGCGGCTGTGAACTCAACCTTGCCCGTCACCCTACCCGCGGTCGCCAGGGGCGACAACGTCGTCTGTGAACTCCCGGGGACCGCTACTTGATCTCGGCCAGCACCGTGCCCTGCGTGATGGCCGCGCCGGCCTCGACCGCGAGCCCGGTGATCACCCCGTCCTTGTGCGCGGTGACCGGGTTCTCCATCTTCATCGCCTCGAGGACCACCACCAGGTCGCCCGTGGCAACCTCCTGGCCCTCCTCGACCGCGACCTTGACCACGGTGCCCTGCATGGGCGCGGTGACCGCGTCGCCGGAGGCGGCCGCACCCGCGTGCGCCCCACGCTTGCGCGCCTTGGGCTTCTTGCGGATGACCCCCGCCTCGCCGCCGCCGGCACCGTTTGCCAGCGCCAGATCACCGGGCAGCGACACCTCGAGCCGGCGGCCGCCGACCTCCACGACCACCTTCTGGCGGGGCCGGGCGTCGTCTTCGTCGAGCGGCTCGCCGCCGGTGAACGGTTCGATGGTGTTGTCCCACTCGGTCTCGATCCAGCGGGTATGCACCGAGAAGCCGTCGGTGTCCCCGATGAACGCCGGGTCACGCACCACGGCGCGGTGGAACGGGATGACCGTGGCGAGCCCCTCGACGTGGAATTCGTCCAGGGCCCGGCGGGAGCGGGCCAGCGCCTCCTCACGGGTGGCGCCGTACACGATCAGCTTGGACAGCATGGAGTCGAACTGGCCGCCGATCACCGAACCGGCCTCGACACCGGAGTCCAGCCGGACACCGGGCCCGGTGGGGATGTCGTAACGCGTGACCGGGCCGGGTGCGGGCAAAAAGCCGCGCCCGGCGTCCTCGCCGTTGATCCGGAACTCGATGGCGTGCCCGCGCGGGGTGGGGTCCTCGGTGATGTCCAGCTTCTCGCCGTTGGCGATCTTGAACTGCTGCAGGACCAGGTCGATGCCGGCGGTCTCCTCGGTGACCGGGTGCTCGACCTGAAGCCGCGTGTTGACCTCCAGGAACGAGATCAGGCCGTCCTGACCGACCAGGTATTCGACCGTCCCGGCGCCGTGGTAGTGGGCCTCTTTGCAGATCCGCTTGGCCGACTCGTGGATCTCTTTGCGCTGCGCGTCGCTCAGGAACGGCGCCGGCGCCTCTTCCACCAGCTTCTGGAACCGGCGCTGCAGCGAGCAGTCGCGGGTGCCGGCGACGATGACGTTGCCGTGCTCGTCGGCGATGACCTGCGCCTCCACGTGGCGCGGCTTGTCCAGGTAGCGCTCGACGAAGCACTCGCCGCGGCCGAACGCCGCGACGGCCTCACGGGTGGCCGACTCGAACAGCTCGGGAATCTCTTCGATGGTGCGGGCCACCTTCATGCCCCGGCCGCCGCCGCCGAAGGCCGCCTTGATCGCGATCGGCACGCCGTACTCCTTGGCGAAGGCCACCACCTCGTCGGCGTCCTTGACCGGGTCGGGAGTGCCGGGCACCAGCGGGGCCTGGGCGCGGGCGGCGATGTGGCGGGCGGTGACCTTGTCACCGAGGTCGCGGATGGACTGCGGGCTGGGGCCGATCCAGATCAGGCCCGCGTCGAGGACCGCCTGGGCGAAATCGGCGTTCTCCGACAAGAATCCGTAACCGGGGTGGATCGCGTTGGCACCGGACTTGGCCGCCGCGTCGAGGAGCTTGCCGAAGTCCAGGTAGGACTCCGCGGAGGTCTGACCGCCCAAGGCGAAGGCCTCGTCGGCCAGACGCACGTGGGGCGCCTCGGCGTCGGGCTCGGCGTACACCGCCACGCTGGACAGGCCCGCATCGCGGGCCGCGCGGATCACCCGAACAGCGATCTCGCCGCGGTTGGCGACGAGCACTTTGGAGATCCTCGAGCTGGCGTGAGTGGCCACTGCGCCTCCTGTATGGCATCTGTCGCAGACGTATTTCTGCGTGCTTCTCTAAGAGAATTTCTTACAACGAGTTCTCGGGAAGTCTAAGCGCCGCGCCGTGCGGCCGACGAGGCGGTCCGGGTTTATCGGGACGACTCGCGCAGCCTGCGCTTGATGCGGGCGAGCATCGCCGAGAGGCCGCGCAACCGCAGCGGGCTGATCAGCGCGGCCAGCCCGAGGTCATCGTAAAAATCCTCGGGCACCGCCAGGATGTCGGCGGCGGGCTGCTCGTCGAGACCGATCGCCAGGATCGACGCGAACCCCCGGGTGGTCGGTGATTCGGCGGGCGCGCTGAAGTGCAACCGCACCCGATTCGGGTCGCTGGCGTCGACGTGCAAGAACAGCGGGGTCTGGCACTCGGGCACCGGCTCCATGGCCCGCTGTTCCAACTCGGGCGGCAGGTCCGGCAGCTCGTCGGCGAATTCCAGCAGCAGCTTCAGCTTGTCCTGGCCCTCGACCTCGGCGAAGTCGGACACCACCTCGGCCAGGGGAGTGGGCAGGCTGACAGTCATCGCGCAGCCATCAGGCGGAAACGGCCCTCGGCGCCTGCCCGGGCTCCGAGCCCGCGACGATCGGCGTGCGCACGGTGTTGCCCCACTCGGTCCACGATCCGTCGTAATTGCGCACGCCGGGCTTGCCCAGCAGGTGCGTCAGGACGAACCACGTGTGGCTGGACCGTTCGCCGATGCGGCAGTACACGACCGTCTTGTCGTCGGGCTCCAGGAAGCCGTAGAGCTCTTCGAGCTCCTCGCGGCTGCGGAATCGGCCACTCTCGTCGGCCGCCTTGCCCCACGGGATCGATCGGGCGGTGGGAATGTGTCCGCCGCGCAGCACACCCTCCTCGGGGTACTCGGGCATGTGGGTGCGCTTGCCCGTGTACTCGTCCGGTGAGCGCACGTCGATCAGCGGCTGGCTGCCGAGAATCCCCAGCACGTCGTCTTTGAAGGCGCGGATGGGCTCGTCGTTGCGCGTGACCACGGGGTAGCCGGTGGACGTCTTGGTGGGGACGTCCAACGTGGTCTCCCGGCGTTCGGCCAGCCACAGGTCACGACCGCCGTTGAGCAGGCGCACATCCGGGTGGCCGAACAACGTGAACACCCACAGCGCATAGGCCGCCCACCAGTTGCTCTTGTCGCCGTAGATCACCACGGTGTCGTCGCGGGCGATGCCCTTGCGGTCCATCAACTCCGCGAACTGCGCACCGTCGATGTAGTCGCGGACCCGGGGGTCGTTGAGGTCGGTGTGCCAGTCGATTTTGACCGCGCCGGGGATATGTCCCACGTCGTAGAGCAACACGTCCTCGTCGGATTCGACGATCGCCAGGCCGGGGGCGCCCTGGTGGGCGGAGAGCCAGTCGGCGGTGACCAGTCGCTCGGGGTGGGCGTAGGACGACAATGTCGGGTTTGGATCGGGGGGTAATGCCACGTTGTCGAGCCTACTCATCCCGACATTTCGTCACCAACGTCGACGTGTTGTCGTGACTTCGGCCGGATTGGCCCCACCCGTCGACGCTCGGGGTTAGTGGCCCGCCCACAGCGCGGCCACCGACAGCCCGGCCCGCCCCAACAGGCGCCGCAGCAGCGGCAGGCTCACGCCGATCACGTTCGACGGGTCCCCGTCGATTCCGTCGACGAACCAGCCGCCCAGGCCGTCGAGCGTGAATCCGCCCGCCACATGCCACGGTTCGCCGTCGGCGACGTAGGCGCGCAGCTCCTCATCGGTCGGTTCAGCGAAATGAACTGTGGTGCACGATGATTCGACTTCACGATGGGTTATCGCGCCGTCGCTGACGCGCAGCAGGCAGTGCCCGGTGTAAAGGCCGCCGGACCGCCCGGCCATCAGGCGCCACTGGCGCAGCGCGGCGTCGGGCGACCCGGGCTTGCCGCAGAGCCGGTCGTCGATGAACAGCATCGAATCACAGCCAACGACAACGCAATCGGCCGCGACGTCGCCGTCCAGCCCGCCGGCCACCTGTTCGGCCTTGGCTTGGGCCAGCGCACACACCACATCGGGCGGCGACGCATCGGGCCCCAGCGCGGCCGCGACCGCGTCCTCGTCGACGCCGGAGACCACGACCAGCGGATCGACGCCCGCCTGGCGCAGCACTTTGAGCCGGCCGGTGGAGGCCGACGCCAGCACCAGGCGGGTCAATGCCTCATGTGGGTCATTTGCTGCATGGTCAGCCGCTGGTAGTTGGACATCGCGAAACGCAGCCGGTCGACCGGCAGACCCCAGCGGGTCTGCTCGGGCTGTTCGGGCTCCGGCGCGCCGCCGGCGCAACCCAACACCGCGACCAGCGCGGCCACCTCCTCGACGGTGGGTTCACCCTTGAGGATCTGGATGTGCGGCTCGTGCGGTTGCTGGGTTTCGTCGGTCACAGCGTCCTCACTCACTACGCTCGTTCCGCTCGCTCTCACAGCGGAATGTTCCCGTGCTTCTTGGGGGGCAGGTGGGCGATCTTTCGTTCCAGCAGGCGCAGCGCCGTGGCGATGTAACCGCGGGTGTGCGATGGCGGGATGACCGCGTCGACGTATCCCCGCTCGGCGGCGACGTACGGGTTGACCAGGGTGTCCTCGTACTCCTGCTGCAATTCCAGGCGCAGCGCGTCGACGTCCTTGCCCTCCTTGGCCGCCTCCTTGAGCTGCTGGCGATAGACGAATCCGACGGCGCCGGAGGCCCCCATCACGGCGATCTGCGCCGACGGCCAGGCGATGTTGACGTCGCAGCCCATGTCCTTGGAGCCCATGACGCAGTAGGCGCCGCCGTAGGCCTTGCGGGTGATGACGGTGATCTTGGGGACGGTGGCCTCGCCGTAGGCGAACAGCAGCTTGGCGCCGCGCCGGATGATCCCGTTGTATTCCTGGCCGGTGCCCGGCAGGAAGCCCGGCACGTCGACCAGCATGATGATCGGGATGTTGAAGCAGTCGCAGGTGCGCACGAACCGGGCCGCCTTCTCCGAGGCGTTGATGTCCAGGCAGCCGGCGAACTGCGTGGGCTGGTTGGCCACGATTCCGACCGGCCGGCCCTCGATGCGGCCGAACCCGACGACGATGTTCTGCGCGTAACCGCCCTGGACCTCGAGGAATTCGTCGTCGTCGAGGATCCGGGTGATCACCTCGTGCATGTCGTAGGGCTGGTTGGGCGAATCGGGGATCAGCGTGTCGAGCTCGAGGTCCTCGTCGGTGAGGTTGTCTTCAATAGGCACCGCTGGCGCCTCCGCTTGGTAGCGGGGCGGGTCGGTGGCGTTGTTGGGCGGCAGGTAGCTCAGCAGGTCGCGAACCCAGTCGAAGGCGTCCTGCTCGCCGGAGGCGACGTAGTGCAAGGTGCCCGACTTGGCCATGTGGGTGTGGGCGCCGCCGAGCTCCTCCATGGTGACGTCCTCGCCGGTGACCGTCTTGATGACGTCGGGCCCGGTGATGAACATCTGGCTGGTCTGGTCGACCATGACCACGAAGTCGGTCAGGGCGGGGGAGTACACGTGCCCGCCGGCGGCGGCGCCCATGATCAGCGAGATCTGCGGGATGACGCCGGAGGCCAGGATGTTGTTGCGGAAGATCTTGCTGTACAGGCCGAGCGACACGACGCCCTCTTGGATCCGCGCGCCGGCCCCGTCGTTGATGCCGATCAGCGGACGCCCGGTCTTGATCGCCAGTTCCTGCACCTTGACGATCTTCTCGCCGTACACCTCGCCGAGGCTGCCGCCGAACACCGTGGCGTCCTGGCTGAAGATGCACACGTCGCGGCCGTCGATGGTGCCGTAGCCGGTGATCACGCCGTCGCCGAGCGGGCGGTTGTTTTCCAGACCGAAGTTCTTGCTGCGGTGCTTGGCCAGCGCGTCGAGCTCGACGAACGAGTCCTCGTCCAGCAGGGCGAGGATGCGCTCGCGGGCGGTCAGCTTGCCCTTGGCGTGCACCTTCTCGACGGCCGCTTCACCCACCGGGTGCAGCGACTCCTCCCGGCGCTTGTGCAGTTCGGCCAGCTTGCCCGCGGTGGTGTGGATGTCGATGGTGTGATCCGCAGCGGGCTCCGCAGTGTGGTCGGTAACGCTCGTCATGGGTGTCGAGCTTAGCGGCGGTAAGAGTGGCGGCCGCATCAAGCCCGCGCGGGCGGTTTGGGTCGGTAACGTGATCGCGTGGCCGACTGGGCAGCCGAATGCGATGTGCTGGTCGCGGGATCGGGTGGCGGCGGCGTCACCGGTGCGTACACCGCGGCGCGCGAAGGCCTCGACGTGCTCGTGGTCGAGGCCACCGCGAAATTCGGTGGCACCACGGCCTACTCCGGCGGGGGCGGCGTCTGGTTCCCGTGCAATCCGGTGCTGGTCCGTGCCGGCACCGACGACACCATCGAGGACGCGCTCACCTACTACCACGCCGTGGTCGGCGACCGCACCCCGCGCGAACTGCAGGAAACCTTTGTCCGCGGCGGGGCTGCGCTGATCGAGTACCTGGAGGCCGACCCGAACCTGAAGTTCGTGCCGTTGCCCTGGCCCGACTACTACGGCAAGGCCCCCAAGGCGCGTCTCGACGGCCAGCGCCACATCGCGGCCAAACCACTGGCGGTCGCCGCCGCCCCCGAATTCCGGGAATCGATCCGCGGGCCGCTGGACACCGATCGGCTCGGCGCCGAACCTCCCTCCGACTACTACATCGGGGGCCGCGCCCTGATCGCCCGATTCCTCAAGGCCATCGGCCGGTACCCGACCGCATCGCTGCGCCGCGACACCGCCCTGGTCGAACTCGTGCTCTCCGGCGGTCGGGTCACCGGCGCGATCGTCGAGACCGGCGGTGAGCGCCGCGCCATCCGCACCCGCCTGGGCGTGCTGCTGGCCGCCGGCGGCTTCGAAGGCAACGACGAG
>NZ_JAICZA010000264.1 GCF_025933915.1 Mycobacterium sp. | reverse complement strand
GGCCAGTGCGAGGTCGTCGCCCGCCGCCATGAGCCGGATGGTGGGCCGCGACGACGAGCGGTGAGGGCCCCTCCGGGGAGAGGTCGAGCAGCTCGTCGTCGTGCGTCGGCAGTCGCTCCCGGGACACCCGCTCCGCCTAGGAGACTGCTGAAGAAGGCGTCTTGTGGCCAGCATGATGGTGGGGGTCGGTGGGCGGCGGAAGGCGCCAAGGCTGTCGAGCGGCGAGTTCGGGTGATCGCTCTTGGGTGCGACTACGGGGTCGTTCTGCCCGCCTGAGGTCAGCGTGAGCGGTCTGTTTGGGGCTGCACGGGGTTGGCAGCCCGACGGGCTGTCAGGCCAGGACCCAGCTCCCGTTCTGGTTCGTGAGGCCCATGGCGAGGAGTCGGCGCAGGTTGAGGCCGGCGACGCGGTGGTGGAGCCACTGGTTGTTCTTCTCGATCCCGCGGTACGGAACGCGGCGGGCGCCGCGGGTGAGCCAGGCGATGGAGCGTTCCACCATCGGCCGGTGTTGTCGGTAGACGGTCTGGAAGCCCTCGTCGGCGGCCCGCTTGCGGTGCTCGCGTTGCAGCAGATCGTGCGGATGCAGCTCGATGGTGCGGCCCTTCTTGGCGGTGGTGCACCGCGCCCGCAGCGGGCATTCGCGGCATGCGATGCCGAAGACGGCCTTGCGTGACTTCGTGATCTGTCGGGTCACTCCGGCCGGACAGGTCACGGTCGCGGTGGCGGGGTCATGCGCGAAGTCGTCGATGGTGAAGCCGCCCTCGACGGCCGGCTTGATCGGCCACGGCTTGACCAGCGGGATCCACTGCTTGCCGGCCAGGGTGTGGAGCATGTCGCCGCTGGCGTAGGCCGAGTCGCCCAACACCTCGACCGGCTCGTCGCCGGTGATGGTGGTGTCGGCGGTGACCAGCCCCGCGCCGACAGCGGCGTCGGAGTTCTCGGGGCCGTTGGTCTTGGTCAGCTTCACCGCCGTGGTCAAGCCGGTGTCGGGCTCGACCACGACGTGGGCCTTGAACCCGTCCTGACGCCGCTCACGGGTCTTGTGCGCGTGCCGGGTATCGGGGTCCACGGTCGAGATCACCCGGTCCGGCGCGGTCGCCCGCGCGATCCGCCACCGGCCGTCGGTGCCGTCGGAGTCCTCAGCAGGTTCGACGTCCTGGCCGGCGACCAGGGCCAACAACGCGACAGCCTCGGCAGGCTTCCCGCCGGCCTTGGTGATCGCCTCGACATCAAGAGCGGCCAGTAACCCCACAGCGTCGCCCACCAGAGCCGACACGAGCTCGTCGCGGGCAGCCTGGTCGTCCCAGGCGATCGGCGGCTTCCCGGTCGCGGTGTAGTCCTGCCCGGTCAACGCCACCAGCCGTGTGCACTCGGTGGCGATGAGGCCCCTCGCGTCGGGCACCTCGCGGCCGACCCGGCGGATCTGGGCGATCAGCTGGGTCACGGTGTCCTGACGAGCAACCGCATCGTCAAGGACCGTGGAGTCCAGTGCCCGACGCGTCTTGCCCACCACCGCGCCGGTCTGCTCGATCACGTCGCGGACAACCTCGAAGATCCGTTGCGGTCGGTCGCTGGCCGCCAGCCGACGCCGCCAATAGGTCAGCGTCGAGGGGTCGAAGCCCTTCGCATCGATCGCGTACCCGCACGCGGCCTTCCACCGCAGATCGAAGGTGAGCGCGTCGACCGCTTCACGGTCGGAGTGGCCGTACAGGGCCTGCAGCACGATCACCGAGGCGATCACCTCGCCCGGGATCGAGGGCCGCCCCCGCCCCGAGGGGAACAGGTCGGCGAACAACTCACCCGGGAACAACCGCCCCCGATGCTCGGCCAGCAACGCGAACACGCTGCCCTGCTCGAGCAGGTGTCCAGCCACCGACTCCACGTCCAGCAGCTCACGCTGCCGATCCGACTCACCCTGCATGCCCACAGGATTTCAGGTCGCCGCCCCACCGCGGGGAGCCGCGCCTTTGTTCAGCAGCCTCCTAGGCGAGCGGCAGGACCATCGTCGCGACGGTCTCGGCCACGCCGACCGCGACGGTAGCCCGGCAAATCCGGTGTCCTCGGCGTACGGCGCGCGGTTGGATGGCCGCGTGTTCCCCGCCCTCGTGCACCCGCCCAAGGCGAGGCCCGGCGACAAGGTCGCCGTGGTGTCACCCGCCTTCGCCGCTCCGGCCGTGGCGCCCGCCGTGCACGAGCAGGCGCTCGCCCGGATCCGCGACGTGCTCGGGCTGGAGCCGGTGGAGTACCGGACCACCCGCCGCCTCGAGGCCACACCGGAGGACCGTGCCGCCGACCTGAATGCGGCGTTCGGCGACCCCGAGGTCAGGGCGGTGCTCGCCACGATCGGCGGCGACGACCAGATCACCGTCATCCCGTACCTCGACCCGGACCTCGTCCGCGCCGACCCCAAGCCGTACCTCGGTTACAGCGACAACACCAACCTGCTCTCGTGGCTGTGGACCCAGGGGGTCGCGGCGTTCCACGGCGGCTCGACCCAGGTGCAGGTCGGCGCCGGCCCGGGCCTCGACGACATCCATCTCCGGTCGCTGCGGGCCGCCCTGATCGACGGTGGGCAGCTCGAGATCACCGAGCCTGGCGAGTCGGAGGACTTCGGCGTCCGCTGGCAGGAGCCCGCCGCCCTGACGTCGTACGGCGACCGCGAGCCGACCGAGCCCTGGACCTGGGACGGTCCGGATCGCCTGGTCATCGGCCCCACCTGGGGCGGCTGCATCGAGGTGCTGCAGTGGATCCTGACGGCCGGTCGGTTTCCGGCCGACCCGTCGGTGCTCGCCGGCGGCATCCTGCTGCTGGAGTCGTCGGAGGAGCTGATCCCGGCCTCGGAGTTCGGCTACATCACCCGCTCGCTCGGCGAGCGCGGGCTGCTCGCGGCCGTGGACGCGGTCGTCGTCGCACGCCCGCCCTCGTCGACCCACGAGCACCGGCCGGACGCCGCGGC
This sequence comes from Mycobacterium sp., assembly GCF_025933915.1. Taxonomy (GTDB): domain Bacteria; phylum Actinomycetota; class Actinomycetes; order Mycobacteriales; family Mycobacteriaceae; genus Mycobacterium. The sequence goes on along the minus strand of NZ_JAICZA010000264.1, from coordinate 850 downwards.
CCGCGCCGCCCATCGAGCCGCGCAGCGCGACGTCGCCCTCGACCAGATCCGTCGCTACAACGCGGACGCGGTGATCGTCGTGGGTGTCCCGTTCGGGCACACCCGGCCGCAGTGGGTGCTTCCCTACGGCGGCGAGATGATCGTCGACTCCCGCGCCCGCCGGGTCTGGGCCGACTTCGGCTGAGGCGACGAGCGGCGCCTCGACCTGGCGCGAATCATCCTCATGAGGGATGTGTCCCGATCATCTCGGACGTAGCGTGCCGGCGAGGACACACGGGGGTTCCCGGTGTGTCCGGGCCTCCGTGCCACATCACAGAGGAGGCCAGATGCACGCCACATTACGAGTCATGACCGGTGCCGCCGCGGCGGCCGTCCTCGGTCTGAGCGCCTGGACACCCGCCCACGCCGATCCGATGAACGCGAAGAACGCGCTCCCGATCCAGGTCTCGTGCGACAACGGCCACACCTACGACGCCGTCGCGAACGGGAACGGCGCCTGGACTCCGGCCCACGACCTGAACAGTCAGGCGATCCTGGTCCCGGTCTCGTTCGGCGAGGTGACCTTCACCGTCTACGACCCCGCCGGCAACATCATCGACCAGGAGACCTCGCCGCCCACCGCGAAGCCGGGCGCCAGCGCGCACAACAAGCACGCCACGACCGGCTGCGACTTCGCCGGTGCAGTCACGGCTCCGGACGGCTCGTCGTTCTCGATCTCGGGCAGCGTGGTCGGCTTCGTCACCCGGTGACCGGCTGACCGCGTTCGACCGCGGGTGCGCGGCGGGGACCGGGGGGCTCCGCCGCCCACATCGGGGATCTCCCACCACACGCGCCCTCGGCTGGGTACGGT
>NZ_JAICZA010000112.1 GCF_025933915.1 Mycobacterium sp. | reverse complement strand
GCACAGCACCGAGATGCGGATCTCGGAGGTGGAGATCAGCTCGATGTTGACGCCCACTTCGGCGAGGGACTCACAGAAGGTTGCGGTGACACCGGGATGACTGCGCATTCCGGCCCCGATCAGCGACACCTTGCCGATGTGGTCGTCGTAGAGCAGCTGACTGAACCCGATCTCGTCTTTGAGCGCGTCGAGCTTGGCCACCGCGGTCGGCCCGCTGTCACGCGAGCAGGTGAAGGTGATGTCGGTCTTGCCGTCCTCGACCTTGGAGACGTTCTGCAACACCATGTCGATGTTCACGTCGGCATCGGCGAGCGCCCGGAAGACGCGGGCGGCATATCCGGGGATGTCGGGGATGCCGACGACGGTCACCTTGGCCTCGCTGCGGTCGTGCGCGACTCCGGTCAGGATGGGGTCTTCCATGGCTATGTCCTTGATCGATCCGACGACGACGGTGCCTGGGTTTTCCGAATACGAGGATCGGACATGCACCGGAATGTTGTAGCGGCGTGCGTATTCCACGCAGCGCAGCATCAAAACCTTGGCGCCGCAAGCCGCCATCTCGAGCATCTCTTCGAAGGTCACCGTGTCCAGCTTGCGGGCGTTGTGCACGATCCTCGGGTCGGCGCTGAAGATGCCGTCGACGTCGGTGTAGATCTCGCACACGTCGGCGCCGAGGGCCGACGCCAGCGCCACCGCTGTGGTGTCCGAGCCGCCTCGCCCCAGGGTGGTGACGTCCCGGGTGTCCTGGCTGACGCCTTGGAAGCCGGCCACCAACACGATGCGGCCCTCGTCGAGCGCGGTCTGCAGCCGTCCGGGCGTGACCTCGATGATCTTGGCGTTGCCGTGCGTGCCGGTGGTGATGACGCCCGCCTGCGAACCGGTGAACGAGCGCGCCTGCGCACCCAGCGATTCGATCGCCATCGCCACCAACGCGTTGGAGATGCGCTCACCGGCGGTCAGCAGCATGTCGAGTTCGCGCGGCGGCGGGGCCGGGCACACCTGTTGGGCCAGATCCATCAGGTCGTCGGTGGTGTCGCCCATCGCGGAGACGACGACTACTACGTCGTTCCCCTGCTTCTTGGTCGCGACGATGCGCTCGGCCACGCGCCGGATCCGATCGGCGGTGGCCACCGAGGATCCGCCGTACTTCTGCACGACGAGCGCCACGTTTCTTCCTGTCTCTCCGGCCCTGGACACTTCAATTTCGGGTATAAGTCCACAACAGAATACGTGCCACCGCATGGTGATTTACGTCGCGATACCTGGTACCGCGGCCTGCGGATTCGCTACCGTCTCAGCGGAGTTTTTACCAGGGCGCCAAAAGCGGTAAAGTGCAGGACGTGCAGCGGGTGCTCCTCCTCGGACGCCGCGACGGGGTCTGATCCAGACCGGCTTCCCGTCGCGGGTGTTCGCGATGCGCCGGTCTGAAGTTCCCTTCTGAGACCCCCGGAGCAATCACCGTGACTACCAATCCAGACGCATTCAGCTCGACACGCAGCATCGTCAAACCCGCGGGCCCACCGGGGCCCGGGCAGCCCGCGTGGAACCCCCAGCGAGGCTCGTCGATGCCGGTCAACCGATACCGGCCCTTCGCCGACGAAGTCGAGCCGATCCGGCTCGCCGATCGCAGTTGGCCCGATCGGGTGATCACCAACGCGCCGCTGTGGTGTGCGGTGGACCTCCGCGACGGCAACCAGGCGCTGATCGACCCGATGAGCCCCACCCGCAAACGCCGCATGTTCGATTTGCTGGTTCACATGGGCTACAAGGAGATCGAAGTCGGGTTCCCGTCGGCCAGCCAGACCGACTTCGACTTCGTCCGCGAGATCATCACCGACGGCGCCATCCCCGACGACGTCACCATCCAGGTGCTGACCCAGTGCCGGCCGGAGCTGATCGAGCGCACGTTCGAGGCGTGTCACGGCGCGCCGCAAGCCATCGTGCACTTCTACAACTCGACCTCAATCCTGCAGCGCCGCGTCGTGTTTCGCGCCGAGGAGGCCGCGGTGCAAGCCATCGCGACCGAAGGCGCCCGCAAGTGCGTCGAGGAGGCCGCCAAGCACCCGGGCACGCGGTGGCGGTTCGAGTATTCGCCGGAGTCCTACACCGGAACCGAGCTGGAGTACGCCAAGCAGGTGTGCGACGCCGTCGGCGAAATCATCGGGCCCACACCGGAAAACCCGATCATCTTCAACCTGCCCGCCACGGTGGAGATGGCCACCCCCAACGTCTACGCCGATTCGATCGAGTGGATGAGCCGCAACCTGGCCAACCGGGAATCCGTCATCCTGAGCCTGCACCCGCACAACGACCGCGGAACCGCCGTCGCCGCAGCGGACTTGGGCTACCAGGCGGGCGCCGACCGCATCGAGGGTTGCCTGTTCGGCAACGGCGAGCGCACCGGCAACGTCTGCCTGGTGACGCTGGGGATGAACCTGTTCTCGCGCGGCGTGGACCCGCAGATCGACTTCTCCAATATCGACGAGATCCGCCGAACGGTGGAGTACTGCAACCAGCTGCCGGTCCACGAGCGTCACCCCTACGGCGGGGACCTGGTCTACACCGCGTTCTCCGGCAGCCATCAGGACGCCATCAACAAGGGCTTGGACCAGATGAAGGTCGACGCCGATGCCACGGACACCGACGTCGAGGACATGCTCTGGCAGGTGCCGTATCTGCCGATCGACCCCAAGGACGTCGGGCGCACCTATGAGGCGGTGATCCGGGTCAACTCGCAGTCCGGCAAGGGCGGGGTGGCCTACATCATGAAGGCCGATCACGGCCTGGCCCTGCCGCGACGGTTGCAGATCGAGTTCTCCCAGGTGATCCAAAAGATCGCAGAGGGCACAGCAGGGGAAGGCGGCGAGGTCAGTCCCAAGGAGATGTGGGACGCCTTCTCCGAGGAGTATCTGGCCCCGGTGTGGCCGCTGGAGCGGGTGAAACAGCGCGTCGACGCTTCGGAGGAAGACAGCGGCATCACCAGCATCGCCGCGACGGTCAAGATCAACGGGGTGGAGACCGAGATCAGCGGGGCCGGCAACGGCCCGCTGGCCGCGTTCGTCCACGCGCTGGGCGGTGTCGGCTTCGACGTGGCCGTCCTGGATTACTCCGAGCACGCGATGAGTTCCGGGGACGACGCGCAGGCCGCGGCCTATGTGGAAGCGTCGGTGTCGATTGCGAGCGCGGCGGAGCCGGGCGAAGCGGGTCGGCACCCATCAGGCCCGGTCAACGGCCAGACGGTGTGGGGGGTCGGCATCGCACCGTCGATCACCTCCGCGTCGCTGCGCGCGGTCGTGTCGGCGATCAACCGCGCCGCTCGCGCCTGATCAGAACAGCGCGAGCTGCGGATCCACGTCGGTGGGGTCGGTGAATTCGTCCATGCTGGTGCCGCCGATGACGGCGCCGACGCAGTCCATGAACTGGGCGTCGGAGATCACCGGCACCCCCAATTGCCGGGCCAGATAGCCTTTGCCCTGCCCGGGGGCGAGGTCGTTGCAGACCACCAGCGAGGTCTCCCGGTCGACGGTGTCACTGTAGGACAGCCCGGCATGCAGGATCCGCTCGACGAGTTCCTCATGGGTGCGGCCGACCTCGGCGGCCAGCGCCACCCGCATGCCCTGGACGAGCGGCCGGCCGCCCACGTAGGGGCCCGGGTTGAGATACGGGCACGGCATCCGGGAGGCCAGCACCTTCAACGGGCGTAGCTCGTCGTGGGTGACCCGGCCGTTCGGCCAGCGGCGCCGGGTCACCGGGTGTACCGGCAGCCAGATGTCGCCCTCGCGGGCGAGCTTGAGCGCCGAGGCCAGGACGCCGGTCAGCACCATCGCGTCGTCGAAGGCGTCGTGGGGGCGCTCCTGGGTCACGCTCCAGTGCGCCGCCAGCGTTTCCAGCCGCAGGTTATCGACGCCGAGGTCCAACCGCCGGGCCAGCTCGACCGTGCACATCACGCTGTCGACGGGAAGCTCGATTTCGGCGAGTTCGGCCTCGGCGGCGAGAAAGGCGTAGTCGAACGCCACGTTGTGGGCCACCAGCGTGCGGCCGCGCAGCACTTCGATCACGTCTCCGACGATGTCGGCGAACTGCGGTTGGTCTTCGAGCATGGCGGCGGTCAGGCCGTGCACGTGGGTGGGGCCCGGATCGACCCCGGGGTTGAGCAGGCTCACCACCGATTGCTCGACCCCGCCGTCGGCGTCCAGGCCGAGCACCGCGAGGCTGATGATCCGTGCCTGACCGGGCCGGAAGCCCGAGGTCTCGACGTCGACAACGGCCCAACCCGCGTCCGGCTCGCTGGCCGGCCGACCCCAGCACACCGCGCTCATACAGTGAGGATGGCACGGCCGGCCGACATCATCGGTGTCACGCGGCGCCGTGTCGGGCCGGAACATAAACTCACCGGCGTGATCACCACCCGTGCCCGTATGGCCCTCGCCGCGGGAGCGAGCGCGCGCTGGGCATCGCGGGTGACCGGACGCGGGGCCGGGGCAATGATCGGCGGGCTGATCGCGATGACGCTGGACCGCTCGGTTCTCCGGCAGCTCGCCGCCGGACGGCGCACGGTCATCGTCACCGGCACCAATGGCAAATCGACCACCACCCGGATGACGTCGGCCGCGCTGGAAACCCTGGGCGCGGTCGCCACCAACGCCGAGGGCGCCAACATGGACGCCGGCCTGGTGGCCGCGCTGGCCGCCAAACGGCAAGCGTCCCTGGCCGCCCTGGAAGTCGACGAAATGCACGTCCCGCACGTTTCCGACGCCGTCGAGCCCAGCGTCGTCGTGCTGCTCAACCTGTCGCGCGACCAGCTGGACCGGGTCGGCGAGATCAACGTCATCGAACGAACCCTGCGCGCGGGCCTGGCCCGGCACCCGAACGCGACCGTCGTGGCCAACTGCGACGACGTGCTGATGACGTCGGCGGCCTACGACAGCCCCAACGTGGTGTGGGTGGCCGCCGGGGGTTCGTGGTCGAACGACTCGGTCAGCTGCCCGCGCAGCGGTGAGGTCATCGTCCGCGAGCACGGACACTGGTACTCCACCGGTGCCGACTTCAAGCGGCCCAGCCCGCAGTGGTGGGTCGACCCGCAAGACGGGGGCGCGCTGCACGGCCCTGACGGCCTGTCCCTGCCGATGCGGTTGGCGCTGCCGGGCGCGGTGAATCGGGGCAACGCCGCTCAGGCCGTGGCCGCGGCCGTCGCGTTGGGCGCGGACCCCGCGAGGGCGGTGGCGGCAGTCTCGGCGGTCGACGAGGTCGCGGGGCGCTATCGGACCATCCGCGTCGGCGAGCACGCGGTGCGGATGCTGCTGGCCAAGAATCCGGCGGGCTGGCAGGAAGCGCTGTCGATGGTGGACAAGCACGCCGACGGGGTGGTCATCTCCGTCAACGGACAGGTGCCCGACGGGGAGGACCTGTCCTGGTTGTGGGACGTGGGTTTCGAGCACTTCGAGCACACCGTCGTCGTGGCCGCCGGGGAGCGCGGGACCGACCTCGCGGTGCGTCTGGGCTATGCGGGCGTCGAACACACCTTGGTGCACGACACCGTCGCCGCGATCGCGTCGTGCCCGCCCGGCCGGGTGGAGGTCGTCGCCAACTACACCGCGTTCCTCCAGCTGCAACGGGCGTTGGCGCGCCATGGCTGATTCGACAGTGCGGATCGGGCTGGTATTGCCCGACGTGATGGGGACCTACGGCGACGGCGGCAACGCGCTGGTGTTGCGCCAGCGGCTACGGCTGCGCGGTATCGCCGCGGAGATCGTCGAGATCACGCTGGCCGACCCGGTGCCGGAATCGCTGGAGCTCTACACGCTGGGCGGGGCGGAGGATTATGCGCAGCGGCTCGCCACCCGGCACCTGATCAAGCATCCGGGGCTGCAGCGCGCCGCGGAACGGGGCGCGCCGGTGCTGGCGATCTGCGCGGCCGTTCAGGTGCTCGGGCAGTGGTACGAAACGTCGGCCGGGGAACGGGTCGACGGCGTGGGCCTGCTCGATGCGACCACCTCCCCGCAGGATGCGCGCACCATCGGCGAGCTGGCAACCAAGCCGCTGCCGGCGGGCCTGACCGAGCGTCTCACCGGGTTTGAGAACCACCGCGGCGGCACCGTGCTGGGCCCGTCGGCGTCGCCGCTGGGCGCGGTGGTCAAGGGCGCCGGCAACCGGTCCGGAGACGGCTTCGACGGGGTGGTGCAGGGCAGCGTGATCGCGACCTACATGCACGGGCCGTGCCTGGCCCGCAACCCACAACTGGCCGACCTGCTGCTGGGCACGGTGGTCGGTGAATTGGCGCCGCTACCGATTCCGGAAGTGGACCTGCTGCGCCGCGAGCGGCTGGCGGCGCGCTGAGGCATGCCGAGATGACGAAGATCCGCGCGAGACTGGCCGTCGGTGCCGCACTGGTCGCCGCGTTCATCGCGTCGTCGACACCGTCGCACGCCAACCCGGAAGTGCTCAACGGCCGGTACAACGTGCTCTACGCGGGCAACGACAAACCGACCGCCTGGCTCTTCGTCCCGTGCGGATCGGACTGCATCCTGGCGACCTCCCAAGATGGCGGGACGTTCGTCATCAGCTGGGAATTCCACCTCGCCAATGGACGATGGACTCACAGCGGCACGGCCCAGGCGCCGTGCCCGAACGGCGCATCCGCTCCGGTGACCGTCAACTACAGCTTCGATGCCGTGTCGCTTGCCGGCGAAGGCCAGCAGACGACGACGGACGCGTGTGGTTCAGAGGCGGGGAAGACCTCTACCAGGTCGTTCCAATTGAGCAAGGCCTGACGAACGTCACGCCATGGCCCGACGGCCGGTGAGCGCGCGGCCGAGCGTCAGCTCGTCGGCGAACTCCAGGTCGCCGCCCATGGGCAGCCCGGAGGCGATGCGTGTCACGGTCAGGCCGGGGATATCGCGCAACATCCGAACCAGGTAGGTGGCCGTCGCCTCGCCCTCGGTGTTCGGGTCGGTGGCGATGATCACCTCGGTGATGTCGACGTCGTCGACCCGCTCCCCGATCCGGCTCAGCAGCTCGCGGATGCGCAGCTGCTCGGGACCCACCCCGGACAGCGGATCGAGCGCACCGCCCAGCACGTGGTAGCGGCCGCGGAACTCGCGGGTGCGCTCGACGGCCTGCACGTCCTTCGGCTCCTCGACGACGCACACCTGGGAACCGTCCCGTCGGGGATCCGCGCAGATCCGGCAGCGCTCGTTGTCGGAGACGTTGCCGCACACCGCACAGAACCGCACACCGTCTCGAACCTTCGCCAGCACCGCGCTCAGCCGGTCGATATCCGGGGGTTCCACCGACAACAGGTGAAAGGCGATGCGCTGGGCGCTTTTGGGTCCGATGCCCGGTAGCTTGCCCAGCTCGTCGATCAAATCCTGGACGGGTCCTTCGAACATGTCGGGAGCGGAATCTAAAGGCCCGGCGCCGGCGCGGGTGGTTGCCCCGGCGGCGGGCCGAACCCGCCGGCCAGCGACCCCAGCCGCTCCTGCGCCATTCGGGTGACCTGCTTGGACGCGTCGGCCATGGCGCCGACGATCAAGTCCTGCAAGGTCTCGACGTCCGACGGGTCGACGACGGAGGGATCGATCTTCACGGCGACCACCTCGCCGCTGCCCTTGACGACAACGTTGACCAAACCCCCGCCGGCTTGACCATGCACCTCAGCGTTGGCCAGTTGCTGCTGGGCTTCCATGAGCTTTTGCTGCATCTGCTGCGCCTGGGCCAGCAGCGCCGACATATCGCCTCCGGGTTGCATGACAGTCCCCTCGCATCTTGGTCTCGACTTGATTTCGCTCGTGAGTCTCCGGCGATTCGGAACACCCAGCGTAAACCGCTCGGCGTTAGCTTTGCGCCGTGGACCTACGACTGAGCAGACGTGTCGGGATCAAATTGGCGGTTGGTGTGCTCGTTGCTGCGTCGACGGCGATCACCCCCGCCGCCTGGGGGGCCCCCTCCAACATCGCCGGCATGGTGGTTTTCATCGATCCGGGCCACAACGGCTCCAATGACGCGTCCATCAACCGGCAGGTGCCCACCGGCCGCGGCGGCACCAAAGACTGTCAGGCCAGCGGGACGGCGACCGCCGCCGGCTATCCGGAGCACACCTTCACCTGGGACACGGCGCTGCGGGTGCGCGCCGAGTTGACCGCTCTGGGAGTCCGGACCGCCCTGGCCCGCGCCAACGACACCGGTCTGGGACCGTGTGTCGATGAGCGCGCCGGCACGGCCAACGCGCTTCACCCCAACGCGATCCTGTCCATCCACGCCGACGGCGGCCCGCCGTCCGGCCGCGGGTTCCACGTCAACTACTCGGCGCCGCCGCTCAACCAGGCGCAGGCCGGACCCTCGGTGCAGTACGCCCGCATCATGCGCGACCAGATGCAGGCCTCGGGAATCCCGCCGGCCAACTACATCGGGCAGAACGGCCTGTATGGACGCTCGGATCTGGCCGGCCTGAACCTCGCGCAGTACCCGTCGGTTCTGGTCGAGTGCGGCAACATGAAGAATCCCGCGGACTCGGCGCTGATGCAGTCCGCGGAGGGCCGGCAAAAATACGCCGACGCGATGGTCCGCGGCGTCGCGGGGTTCCTGGCCTCCCAGGGCCAGGCGCGCTGACGCTGATCGCCCGGCGGCTTTGTCGATCGAACGGCTACTGAACGGGCGTGAATTCGAGGTGTAATTCCTTGAGGCGCCTGAACAGGAATGTGCGGTCCCATTTGAGCCGACGAACGCCCGCCGGACCGTGCTCGGTGTCCGACAGCCGAATGTCGGCCATCCGGTTGAGGATTCGTTCTAGACTCACCCGTACCTCGGCGCGGGCGATCGGGGCACCCGGACAGGTGTGAATGCCACGGCCGAATGCGATGTGCTGCAATATGTTCGGGCGCCCGAGGCGGAATTTATTGGGCTCGTCGAACCGTCGTGGATCGCGGTTGGCAGCACCGTTCATCACGAGCAAGCTGGTGCCGGCCGGCACATCGACGTCGCCGATCCTGGTGGTACGCCGCGCCATCCGGAAGTTCGATTTGATCGGGCTTTCAAAGCGCAGCATCTCCTCGATGAAGGCGGGAATCATCGAATTGTCCTCGCGCAGTAGCTCTTGCAAATCCGGTCGCTCGGCCAGCATCAACATCGCGAGGCTCAACAGGTCGATCGTGGTGCCGTGGCCTGCGGCGAACATGAAGGTGGCGACGCGGGCGACGTCAAGAGGGTCGGGCGTCGTCCCGTCGGGGAACTTCGCCAGCGCAAGCTCGGTGAGGATGTCGTCGCGCGGCTCGCGCCGCCGTTCCTCGATGTACTCGACGAACCACTCCTCTTTCACGCCGACGAAGCCGCTGCGTTCTCCTTCGAGCCTGCTGGCGATCGCCGCGCGGCGGAATCGCTCACGGTCGGCCTCCGGTACGTCCAGCAGGTTGGTGATCGCGTCGAGCGTGAACGGAAAATTGTAGTCAATGACGATCTCGCACTTGCCATCCGCGACGAAGCGGTTGAGTTGTTCATCGGCAAGACGCCACAGGAATTCCTCGTTGTTCTTCAGCTGCTTCGGCGTGAACAACCGGCTCAGCAGCGAGCGGTGCGCGGTGTGCTTCGGAGGATCGAACGTGATGAAGTATTCGCCGAACGTCATCCTCTGGCGGTGTCGCTCGATCAGATCCGCGATGTCATCGCTGCCGGCTTCGATGGGAAGCCCCGACCACGGCCCGCTGACGATATTGCACACCGAGAGGGCCTCGTCGGCGCCGCGTTGCACGACGACGGCTTCGTCATACCCCGACACCATCACGACGCCATGTGCTGGCTCACGTCGTATCGGACAATGCCGGAGCGCGTCGTAGTAATCGTAAGGGTCATCGACGAGCGACTCGTCGGTGAAGAAGTCGAGGTTCTCGAGTCCGCTCACTTCACCTCCCGAGCGTTGCTACACGAATTATCAGGGGCGAGGTAGACATACCCAAACGTCCGCCGCGAAATCGCGTAGGACGCGATGGTACCTCCGACTTCAAGCTACAGATTCAAGTAGCAGCCGGCGCCGATCGCGCGGCGGCACACGAAGTCGCGAGGGCGCGCATTTCGAAGGAGTTGTTCTCCGCTAGCAGGTGCCGCGCGTCCCGGCGCGACGGGCCGCCGAATCCGACGAACTCGTGACCTCGGCCCTGCCGTTATTCTCGGCGCCGCGCAGGAATGCGCCCGGAAGGATCATCGCGACAGCTTGGTCACGTTCTGAGCTCGCGCGGGGCCGACCTGATTCGCTTCGGCGTACAGATCATTGGCGCGCTCCTGTTCTGCCGCAAGCTTTTCCAGTGCCGCGATGGCACGCCTGAGGAGGTCGATAGATTCCTCGACAGACTCCTTCATTTCGTTGAAACCGGGTATGAATCCCATCTGGGTTTCCCTCCTATCGGGATTTCCCTCGCTTGCGAGCCGGAAGCTTGAGCCGCCTTCTGATTGGGGTTTGCCCGCCCCGGGTCATCGTAGGCCAGCAAGTCAACGCGCGCCTCGGTCAAAGGTTCTCGATCCACGTCGTCCGTAGGACGGACCGTGTGGACGCCGGGTTCGCTGCACGGCTGCCCGGCACCGAGTGCAACAACCGCCCTACAAGCCGTCGCTCACGCGACGGGGCACCGCCACCCCACATTCGAAGGGCCCGGCCAGCCTGCCCGGCGTGACCGCGTTTCCCCGTCGGGCGGAAAGGCATTGCCGGGTATTGAGTGGGCGATTTCCAACGAATGGTCGTTCGACGGACGAATTACCGGTCCATCGACTGGGGAACTGCCGCCGTGCGCCGGTAAGAAAAGGCGCCTCCGCAATGGATCGGTGTGGGCGCGATCGGTCTTTCCATCAGGTTTTGGACAAAATCGGTTACTCATTCCAGGGCGGTTGAGCGATTTCCCGGCAGCTGACCCTGATCGGATTGATCAGGCTGCCAAATCGCGCTGGACGTATCCATACACTCCGAGCGCGGTCAGGATGGCGCCGACGAGCAGGAGAATGGCGGTGGCCGCAAAATTGGGCGGTGCGTCGGGTACGGCGGCGAGGTGCGTCCACGGCGACACGTCGGCAACCCAGCCGGGCGCGTTCGTGGACTTCGTGATCACGTTCACCAGGAACCCGCCCACAACCGGCAGTGCGCCGATTGCGGCGGGAGCGGATGGCAACCACCCGACGCCCACCGCGGCCGCCCCGGCTGCGAGTAACGCCACCGGAACGGAATTCAGCGCACCCGCAACCGAATCACTCAACTGCAGTGGGGCACCGGCGATTTCGGCGCCGCTCCAAATGCCGAATGCGGCCGAGCAATGCAGGATTACGACCCCCCCGGCGGTGACCATGATCTCGGCCGAAATCAGACGTCCGCGTGAAATAGTCTGGGCGAACAACAAGGTCAATCGACCGGCCTTCTCGTCGGTGACCATCACGGCGAGACGCACTGCCGCGTACAGCCCTGTGGCAACCGCGAGCATGCCGAAGAGAACCGCAGCGCCGACGTTCACCAATTCATGACCGCTCATCCCGGTGGGCGCGGCAAGTTTAGCGATGCGCGGGTTCGACTGAAACAACTCGAGAATGGAGGGGAGCAACAGGCCGACCAGAAAGAAGTACGCGGCGATACCCGTGGCCCAACCTAGCGTGGTCCGGACGCTCCGGCGAAAGGCAAACCCGCCGATCGACCGCAACAATCGAGTCCGTGGAGGACGGCTGACCGGCACCGTCACCACCCCGGCACCCAAATCGCGGTGGCTTGCCGCGAAGAGGGTCGCTCCGGCCAGCACTACCGGAAACGCACCCAGCACGATCAGCGGGACGAGGCGGTTTTCGGCGTATGGCGCCGAGCGGGCGGCAATCCCGAACGGCGTCATCCAAGCCCACCATGCCAATTGATGCGAGCCGTCGGAGATCATGCGCAGCATCAGGCTGACGCCCAGAGTGGCAACCGTAAGGCTCGTGGCCCCGGACCGGCTCGGCATGATTTGTCCGGCGAGCAGAGCTGTCGTCGCGAAGGTTGCGGCGATACCGGCGATTCCGATCGCATAGAGCACTGCGCCAGTCGGTTGGGTGTGCGCCGCCAGAAGTCCCGCCGCGACCGCCACACCGATCAGCGCCGAGTAACCAATAAGCGCGGCTAGGCATCGGGCAACCACGTCGAGCATCCGCAGGCGTCCCGCGAGGAGCAGATCCCACCGCCGGTCATCCTCCTCGCCGCGGGTGATACGTGTGGCGGCAAGCGTGATCCATCCGCTCGCGAGCACCGAAATGGCTGTGCCGGTGCGCCACACGGTGAAACCGCCGGGATTGTCCAGAGCCACCGGTGGGCCCGACAAGATCCTGATGGCGGGATTCTCGGCAAGTACGCGCAGCCCTGATTCATCCAGCAAGGCGCCGATCGGCTGGTACTGGAAGGCGACCAACGCCGACATGATTCCGCAGATCAAGGCGACCACCGCAGCGCTTCGGCGGAGCTGGCACACGGCAAGCCGGCTCACGGCCTGCCCCGGCGCGAGTTGCGCCCCGGCGGATCCCGGTGAACCCGGCACCGTGGCCGCTGTCATCGTGCAGCTTCTCCGTAGTAGTCGAGAAAGATCTCCTCGAGAGTCGGTTCGTGCATCGTGAGCGCGGTGATGTCGGCCGCGGCGAGCGCTCGAATCGCGGCCGCCGGCGGTCCAGTCAGATTGAAGCGCAAGCGTTCACCGTCCAGCTGTTCGACGCTGGACACGGTGCCAACATCACCCAGGGCAGGTCGAGTGCCGCGATAGGACACCTCGACTACGGTCCGACGCAATCGGCGTAAATCGCCGATGCTGTTGACTTCGACGAGTCGCCCAGCACGCAGAATCGCTACCCGATCGCACACGGCTTCTACCTCGGCCAGCTGATGCGAGCTGAGGAACACCGTCTGGCCACGCTCGCGGGCTTCGGCGACACAGCCGCGAAATGCCCTTTCCATCAAGGGATCCACACCGCTTGTCGGCTCGTCGAGCACGAGAAGCGGCGCCCGTGTCGCGAATGCGGCGACAAGTGCCACCTTCTGCCGGTTGCCCGTCGAATAGGTTCTGGCCGGCTTGTCCAGCTCGAGGTCGAAACGCCCGACCAATTCGTTGCGATAGGCCGCGTCTACACCGGGGCCGACAGAGCCAAGCAGCTCAAGGATTTCCGCGCCCGTCAGGCGCGGCCACAGCGCAACGTCGGCAGGCACGTATGCGATGTGACGATGGGACCGACGGACGTCATCCGCGGGGCAACCGAATATCCTCGCAGTCCCGGCGGTCGGGCGAATCAATCCGAGCAGCAGGCGAATCGTCGTTGACTTGCCGGCGCCGTTGGGCCCCAGGAAGCCGAAGATCTCGCCGGGCGCGACGCTCATAGTCAGACCCTCGACCGCCGCGACGCGGCCAAACCGTTTGGTCAGTCCGTCGACCCGGATAGCAGGGGTGACGGCAGTGTGCGCCGAGGGCTTCATGCCCGAAGGGTAAGTCCAACGCGCGCAAAGATCATTCAGTTCGACCCGGAGGCCGCTGCCTTCGGCTGACTCGCGCAGTTACAGGTGCCGCCGATGGAATGAGCATTGCCGGCTGCTCTGCATTTTGTTGCCGGCGGACCCGTGGCTCCTGCTTTTCTCACCGCGTCGCGGGAGTTAGCTGATTCGATTTGCAATTCGCAGACGTCCGGCCATTGTTCGCAAATAACGAGTGCGCACGGCATCGGGCGCATCTTTACGGGGCGCCGAGTAATGACAACGGCGCTGAACGCCCAGAGAATCGTTCGGCATTTACGTTCGCCTTTGCTGGCTAACGCCGGATAAGTCGAGGCGGTGTTCGCTAGCGTGGCTAACAAGCACCGGATATTTCATGATTTCAGGGTGGTCCGCACCTGCCCGGCGCGGTAAGCTACGAGCGCAAACATCACTGCGGGTCACATCGGGAGAAGCCTTGGCCAGCGGGTTTCTGCGAAGCGCACACCAGTTACTGAACCGCGCTGGCAGTCCCGCCCAGAACTTTGCCGATGCCCACGCCGGCCATGCCGGCCTGCGGTCGGTGGACGGCGGATCCTGCAGTTCCGCGGCGCACTACTCTATCTGCCCGCGCTCACCACTCGACTTGGACGTGAATTCTGACGACGCCTGCTTAAGGGCCCATACGCTCCCCGGCATGGTAGCCAGTCGAAGGTTCCGGACGGTTTCACTGGTCGAAAAGTTTGGGCGTGAGGCTGGTAGCGACCCGCCCAGCTGATAAGTAGGCACTTAGCAGGTGGGTAGTCGGATGGAACTCGATGACCGGGCCTTCCCGCTGACGCGGGGACAGCTGGACATCTGGCTTGCACAGACAACGGGCAACTTCGGCGCGACGTGGCAGCTGGGCGAGCTGATCCGAATCGACGGCGCGATCGAGCCTGCTTTGCTTCAGCGGTCGATCATCCAGGCGGTGCGCGAAGCCGAACCGCTCAGAGCCGGGTTTTTCGAGCTGGACGGCAGGGTCTTCCAGAAGCCGGTTGACTACCCGGACGTCGAGCTTGCTCGCTATGACCTGACCGGCTCGCAGGATCCTGCACAGGGTGCCTACCGGCTGGCATCGTCGATCCAACGCACCCTGATGCCCCTTTCCGGCCCGCTGTTCAAATTCGCGTTGATGCAGACACGGGCGGATGAATTCTATTTGTTCGCATGCTGCCACCACATAGTGGTGGACGGAATCGGGATTACTCTTGTTTGTCACCGAATAGCGCATATTTATAACGTAATCGCTTCCGGCGCGTCGGCCTCGCCCGCTTTTTTCGGATCGCTGAAGGATCTGATCGATTGCGAATATGAATACGAAGCGTCAACTGATTATCTCGATGACCGGGCTTACTGGATCAAGAACATTCCACCGGAAAGCGAGGCGCGTAATCGGTTGGCGCCCATCGCCGACGACGGCGGCGGTGATCCAGGTGAACCCTCTGAACCCGTTCAATTGGACCCTTCAGCAGTGGCCGGCGTCCAGGCGCTGTCCCATGCCTTCGGGGTGCGTCGATCGTCGGTGATCACCGCAGCGTGTGCGCTTCTGGTTCGCGCGTTCGACACCGAGAGTTTGGAGGTCGTACTCGACTTTCCGGTGAGCAGGCGAGTACGCGCAGAGACCCAGATGGTGGCCGGAATGATTTCCGGCTTTGTGCCACTGACGTTGAAAACTTCGCCTGACCTCACAGTCGCCGAGTTTTGCAAAAATGTCGACACATGTATGCGGGAAGCACTGCAGCATCAGCGGTTCCCCGTGCATTCGATTGATTATAAAGCGCGTCTTCGCGGCTCTGGACAGGCGTCGAACAGGGTTGTCGTCAATTTCATTCCGGCCACCCATATGGCGGATCTCGCCGGTGCTCCGGTATCAGGAACACTGACCCACGCCGGCCCCGTCGAATTCGGCCTGGTCTTTTTCAGAGACGGCGACCAGCTTTTCCTCAGCACGGTGGGTTCTAGGCAGTTCTTTTCAAACTCCGATGTCCGCGATCTCGCGCAGCGTCTGGGGCGGGTGTTGGTCGCGGTGACGGCCGATCCCGCGCGGTCGTTGTCGTCGATCGATGTGCTTGATGGGTCCGAGCGTGTCCGGTTGGCGGTGCTGGGTAATCGGGCGGTGTTGATGGGGCCGGTCGTCTCGGCGCCGTCGATTCCGGTGTTGTTCGCCCAACAGGTGGCCCGTATCCCGG
>NZ_JAICZA010000293.1 GCF_025933915.1 Mycobacterium sp. | reverse complement strand
CTCCGCGACACTGAGCAACCAGGGACTGGTCGTCGTGATGGACCGAGACTGGGAGGTGCTCGTCCGGCGCCTCCTGACGGAGTTGGCTGCCTGCGTGGGTTCGGGGTATCTGCGGCGCGCCGAGGCAATCGCTCGGCTCGCGGCACGGCCAAGTGTCGGGAGGGTTCTCATCGCCATCGCGCGCGAGATCTTGACCGATCCAGCCGCGCAGGTTTACAGCGAGGTGGCGTCCCTCTTACAGTACACATGCGACGGCCGAGCGATGACCTTATTGCTGGACGTCGTGGCCAATCCGGTGAACATTGGTGCTTTGCGGGCAGCACTGTTCTCCTGCGCCAGCATGCTTCGTTGGTGCCGATTCGGACGCGACGCGACAGCAGAGTTGGTCCACCTGTCCCTCGCCTACGCCGGCGACGCTTCGATGCCTTACCGAATCAGGCGCGCCGCCGCGGACGTCCTAGTGGCGCTCGATGAAAGAAGGCGGGTGCCTGTGACGCTGACGTCGAAGCGTCGACTCAGCGATCTCGGTCTCGCCTCCACCCTGATCCACCGTCGCAGCGGGGTGGGTCGGCGTGGCGTAGACGAGAATGCCCTTGCTGGGTTGGAGAATCGGTGTTGCGACACATCGGATCCGGCCACAGCAAGGGGCATCTCGCGGATGCAAGCATCTCACAGGGTTTCCGCTGATTTCGACGACCCCAACCTCGTGTCGGTCGCTGGCCTGGTGCCGGTGTTGCGGCTGGGTGAGCAGGCGGGGCTGCACGACCTGCTCGGTGAGCATGTGCGGGTCCCGTCGCCGAACCCCGTCGCGAAGTCGACGTGCGTGGTCGCGGGCATGCTGGCGGGCGCGGACAGCATCGACGATCTCGACGTGCTGCGGCACGGCGCGACGGACAAGGTGTTCAGCGGGATCCGTGCCCCGTCGACCCTGGGTACGTATCTGCGGTCGTTCACCCATGGCCACGTCGGGCAGCTCGACGCCGTGTCGGGTCGGCTGCTGGCCGGTCTCGCCGCGCGGGTCCCGACCCTGCTCGCCGGGGCCGACACGATGGCCTACCTCGACGTCGACGACACGATCCGACAGGTCCACGGCCACGCCAAGCAGGGCGCCGCGTTCGGCTACTCCGGGGTGCGTGGCCTGAACGCGCAACTGGCGATCGTCTCGACACCGATGGCCGCGCCGGTGATCGCGGCGGCCCGGCTCCGCGGCGGCAACACCGCCTCGGCCAAGGGCGGCGCGAAGCTGGTGGCCCAGGCGTTGACGACCGTCCGCGCCGCCGGCGCCACCGGGCAGGTGCTGCTGCGAGCCGACTCCGCGTACTACACCCGCACGATGGTCGCGGTCGCGCTGCGCCACAAGGTGTGGTTCTCCATCACCGCACGAATGAACCCGCAGGTCAACCGGACCATCGCGGCCATCGACGAGGACGCCTGGACCCCGATCCGCTACCCGAACGCGGTGTGGGACGACGACGACAACCGGTGGGTCTCCGACGCCGAGGTCGCCGAGACCCCCATCACCGTCTTCGGATCACGCCGCAAGACCGACGAGGTCACCTGCCGCCTCGTGGTCCGCCGGGTCAAACGGCTCAATCCCGCCAACCCCGACCAGGGTGAGCTGTTCGACACCTACCGTCACCACGCGTTCATCACCAACTCGAAGCTGAGCACCGTCGACGCCGACGCCCACCACCGCGACCACGCCGTCGTCGAGCAGGTCATCGCCGAGCTGAAGGACGGACCGCTGGCGCACCTGCCGTCGGGCAAGTACGCCGCCAACGCCGCCTGGCTCGCCCACGCGGTCATCGCGTTCAACCTCACCCGCGCCGCCGCGGCCGCCACCCCCGGCCACCACCGCGCCCGCTGGGCGACCCTGCGCCGCCGCATCATCAACGTCCCCGCCCGAATCGCCACCTCCGCCGGCCGGCTCAAGCTGCACCTGCCCGAACAGTGGGCCTGGGCCGACGCCTGGCAGGCCCTCTTCGCAGCCGCCACCGGGCCACCCGGACCCGCCACCACCTGACCACCCAGCCCCAACGGGCGCGACCAAGGACCCACAGTGGAAAAGCCGGGCACACCGGCAGATTACCCGCGCCAAATCCCACCGCCACACCACGAAACACAGAAAACGGAGCCCGACCATCAACGTCGGTGGATCAGGGTTCAGGTCGTAAAGCCGCTAGATCCCGCCGAAACGGCCGTGTTTTGCGGCTTAGCGACCTGAAGGCCACTCCACCCGTCACATCCGCCTCTCCTGCCTCGTCTCTCCGGGCGCCACCAACGCCTCAGACCCCCACCCTGATGGCTCGCGTGGACGCCGCTCGACGGTGGTCAGTGGCATAACGGCGATCAGGACGGTCGGGCCGATGGGCGGTCACGCCAGGTAGACGGTGGCGACGGGTTGATGACACTCGATCGGCCACCCGGTGGGCAGGTGCAGTGACTCGCGCCAACCTCCCGGCCAGGTGATGGTGAGCGTGTGCAAGCGCCCTCCCGGCGTGGAGGTATGGCACCGCCTCGCCCATCCGATCGAGACGAACGGATGCTCGCCGGGACGCAGCCACGCCTCACGGGGGTGGCCCAGCACCACCGG
>NZ_JAICZA010000017.1 GCF_025933915.1 Mycobacterium sp. | reverse complement strand
TTCGCAACTTGGTCTACGCGATGCCGCCGTACATCTGCACGCCCGACGAGATCTCCCGGATCACCTCGGCGATGGTGCAGGTGGCCCGGCTCGTTGGCCAGCAGTGACGACCCGCTGCGCCCGGCGTCGCCGCGCTGGCGATCGCCACTGGTCTGATGGTGGCGACCCGCTGCGCCCGGCGTCGCCGCGCTGGCGATCGCCACTGGTCTGATGGTGGCGACCCGCTGCGCCCGGCGTCGCCGCGCTGGCGATCGCCACTAGGCTGAACCGCTATGAACGCCTCCCCGCAGGCACCGATCGACGTCTCCCCGCTGGCCTGGCTGGGGGCGGTGGAGCGGCAGCGCCGCGAGGCCGGGCTGCGCCGCGCACTGCGGCCGCGCCCCGCCGTGGCCACCGAGCTGGACCTGGCATCCAACGACTACCTGGGGCTCTCCCAACACCCCGACGTGATCGACGGTGGGGTGGCCGCGCTGCGCATGTGGGGTGCCGGGGCGACCGGCTCCCGCCTGGTCACCGGCGACACCGAACTGCACCAGGAATTCGAGTCCGAGCTCGCCGACTACGTCGGTGCGGCCGCGGGATTGCTGTTCTCCTCGGGATACGCGGCCAACCTGGGAGCCGTCGTCGGCCTGTCCGGCCGGGGTTCGCTGCTGGTCTCCGACGAGCATTCGCACGCCTCGCTGGTCGATGCCTGCCGGCTGTCGCGGGCGCGGGTGGCGGTGACGCCGCATCGCGACATCGGCGCCGTGGAGGCGGCGCTGCGGGCACGCGACGAGGAACGCGCGGTCGTCATCACCGAGTCGGTGTTCAGCACCGACGGCGCGCTGGCGCCCTTGCGCGAATTGCACGAGGTGTGCCGCCGGCACCGCGCCCTGCTGATCGTCGACGAGGCGCACGGCCTGGGAGTGCGCGGCGGCGGGCGCGGGCTGCTGCACGAGGTGGGGCTGGCCGGCGCGCCGGACGTGGTCATGACGACCACGCTGTCCAAGGCGCTGGGCAGCCAGGGCGGCGCGGTGTTGGGGCCGGCGGCGGTGCGCGCCCATCTGATCGACGCGGCACGCACGTTCATCTTCGACACCGGCCTGGCCCCGGCGGCGGTGGGTGCGGCGCGTGCCGCGCTGAGGGTGCTGCGGGCCGAGCCCTGGCGGGCGGATGCCGTGCTGCGCCATGCCGGCACGCTGGCCGAGGTCTGCGGCGTGCTCGAGGTGCCGCAGTCCGCGGTGGTGTCGGTGATCCTGGGCGACCCGGACGTGGCGATGGCGGCCGCGACCGCCTGCCTGGACGCCGGTGTGCGCGTCGCATGCTTCCGGCCGCCGACCGTGCCCGCCGGCACCTCACGGCTGCGGCTGACCGCGCGCGCGTCGCTTGACGACGCCGAGCTGGTCATCGCGCGCCGGGTGCTGACCGATGTGCTTGCCGGGCTTGGGTAGGGCGCACCGGTGACGGTTCTGGTCGTCACCGGCACCGACACCGGGGTCGGGAAGACGGTCGTCACCGCGGCGCTGGCCTGTCACGCCCGCCAGGCCGGCATTGACGTGGCGGTGTGCAAACCGGTCCAGACCGGCACCGACTCCGGCGACGACGACCTTGCGGAGGTGGCCCGGCTGTCCGGGGCGACGGAGCTGGCCGGGTTCGCGCGGTATCCGCAACCGCTGGCTCCGGTCGCCGCGGCCGAGCAGGCCGGGATGGCGTTACCCACCCGCGAGCAGCTGCTGGCGCTCATCGCGGAGTTGGACCGGCCAGGACGGCTGACGCTGGTCGAGGGCGCCGGGGGCCTGCTGGTCGAACTCGGCGAAAACGGTTTCACCGCACGCGATCTGGCCTCGGGGCTGGGCGCTGCTGTGCTGGTGGTGGTCAGCGCCGCGTTGGGCACCCTCAATCACACCGCGCTGACCTTGGAATCGATTGCCGCGCAGAATATCTCGTGTGCCGGGCTGGTGATCGGCAGCTGGCCCCAGCGGGCCGGGGTGGTGGAGACGTCCAACCGGTCCGCACTGGCCCGGCTGGGCGCGGTGCGTGCCGCGCTGCCCGCGGGGGCGGCATCGATGAACGCCGCCGACTTCGCGGCGCTGTGCGTCAACGCCTTCGACCGCGACTGGGTCGACGCGCTGGTCGGCTGATGGTCCACTCCATCGAGCTGATCTTCGACCGCGACACCGAGGCGGCAGTCCGGACCATCTGGGAAGCGTTGGCCGCGGCCGGAATTCCCAGCCAGGCACCGGCCAGCCGGCCGCACGTGACGCTGGCGGTGGCCGAAGGCATCGCCGCCGACGTCGACGCGCTGCTGGGCCCGGTGAGCGAGCAGCTACCGCTGCGCTGCCTCATCGGTGCGCCGGTGTTGTTCGGCCGTGGCAGCGCCGTATTCGCGCGGCTCGTGGTGCCGACGGGCGAGCTGTTGGCCCTGCACGCCGAGGTGCACCGGCGGTGCGCCCCGCATCTGAGGCCCGGCCCGATGCCCAACACCCTGCCCGGTCAATGGACCGCGCACGTCACCATGGCCCGCCGCGTCGGCGGCCCCCAACTCGGGCGCGCGTTGCGCGTCGCCGGCCGGCCCGCGCAGATCGAGGGCAGCTTCGCGGGTTTGCGCCGCTGGGACGGCGGCAAGAAGGTCGAGCACCTGATCGGCTAGCCGCAGTGGTTGCGTTGGCCAATGCCGGACGGTTCGCGCAGGCGGGCGGGGATCATCGGTGTGAGTCGTGTGGTGAGTTGCGAGAAGAGCCGCCCGGCGATGAATTGCCTTACCAGCGTGGCGAATCCATCATGCGTGGTCCCGCGATATCGCGGATCGAGGTGTTGTCGTAGCCGGCGTCGGCGAATAGGCGGCGCGCGGTGGCCGCGATCCCGCTTCGGCGTCAGGGTTTCCGGGAGGTCGTCCTATCGGAGGCGTACTCAGAAACTCTACAGTCGTTGACTTATCTCGGTTCGCGTCGTTAGCCTGGACGTGTACAGGAAGCATCAAGACACCCGACTTCTTGCGGCTTGACATCGTCGCCGTATCTGGCGTGAAAACCGTTGGGAAAACGCGGCTTACGGCTCTGAGTGAAGGAGAGCATGATGCGTACAACGACTGCGGCGCTAGGCAGTGCGGCGTTTTTTCTCGTCGCTCCGGGGACTTTCGCCGGACTGATCCCCTGGCTGATCACCGGCTGGCAATCCCGCCAGCCGCTCCCGCATTGGGTGATCGCCCAAATCATCGGGGTGCTGCTGATCTGTGTGGGCCTGGTGCCGGTGGTGTCGGCGTTCGCCGAGTTCGCCAAGGCGGGTGGCACGCCCCTACCCGTCGCTGCGCCTCGACGACTCGTCGTCAGTGGATTCAACCGGTATGTCCGCAATCCGATGTACGTCGGGCTGCTGGTGGCCATCGTCGGCCAGGCCCTGCTGTTCGGCAGTCTCGGCACCCTCATCTACGCCGCGATCATGTGGGCGGCGACGGCCTCGTTCGTGCGCTGGTACGAAGAACCTACGCTGCGGCGCCAATTCGGGACCGAATACCAGAGCTATCGGCAGGCGGTGCCCGCGTGGTTCCCCCGACTGCGCCCATGGACGCCCGACCCAACATGACATCGCCCTCTGGATTCGATGCCCCACCGGGACATCAGCCTTGGTCGCGCTCCCGCATCGCCCGGGGGCGCACGCCTAGCCACCGAAGAGCAGATACAAACCGGTGAAGGTGTAGCCGACCATCACCAACATCATGCTCAGCTGCCCGGTGAGCTGATGGCCGGCGGGAAGCAGCCGCAAGGCCTTGTCGTGGGCGGCGATCACCGCGACGATGTGCCCGGTGACCACGCAGGTCACCTTGACGGCGGCCAGCACCGGCGGATGCATGGACAAGACGTAGGCCACGTGCAAATGCGCCAGGCCGAACGGGTTCCAGCCGCGGCCGAACGGGTCGGCCAGCGCGAACATCGCCTGCTGTCCGCGCTCCACCAGGTAGGACAGGTAGTGCGCGAAGATGTAGCCCACCACGATCGGGATCAGCGAATGCGCCATCTCGCCGGGCAACTCGCGGCGGCGCCCGCGGCTGACCCCGCCGGTGGCACGCGCGGCCAACGAAAACGTCACCGCCACAACGCATATGAACACGATCAGCCCGATGGTGCGCAACGCCGACGACGCCACGGCGGGGGACGCGCCGAAGTCCCGCGTGAGCCGATCGGCGAAGCCGCGCCAGGTCGGCGACGCCGAGAAGCTGTCGAACGCCGTGGACCCGAGCAGCACCGCCAGCAGCACGACGACGCCCGGGCGCACCGGCAGCGACGGCAGATGGTCGAGCGGGTTCCCGACGACGATCCTTCCGGTCTCCCGATTGCGGCGAAACGGCGACAGCCGGGAGACGGCCATGCTGTACACGGCGAACGGGTCGGCGCGCGCCAGCCAGCGCTGCCCGCACAGCCACGCCCCGCCCAGCATCAGCAGCGCGTAGCCGCCCACCCACGCCCTGACCCAGGGCAAAGACCCCGGGTTCGGGCTGGCCAGCTCCATCCACACGAAGGCGAACAGCCCCAGCGCCGCGGGCCGGTAGCCCCAGCCTTCCGGGTAGGACAGCCGCGGCCGGCCGAGCCGCTCCGGGGTGACGCGCCGCAGCAGCAGATACACCGTGCGCATCGGCGAAATCACCCGCCACACCGGCCCGACGGCCAGCGACAGCGCCACCAACCCGACCCACAGCAGCACATAGAACGCGCCGAGCAGCGCGTTGGACTCCGAATCGGGACCCCATACCCCGGCCGCCACCGCCCATGCCGCGAACGCCAGCGCCACCGCCGCGGCGGTCCGGCGGGTCACCCGGGCGTCGACGAACGTCGTCAGCGCCGCCGGCAACGGCCGGCCCGGCTTGAGCGGATCGAACCGGGGCCGACGCCACGCGAACGCGACCAGGGCAAAAGTGAACGTCAGCGCCCATGCCGCCCCGACCATCGCGTAGGCGTAGGGCACCGGAAGATCGCCCGATCCGCCGAGACCATGCGCGAGCACCACCGCCGCATGGGCGGAGGTCACGGCCGCACTTGGATGGTGGCGATCGTGCGATCCAGATGGTGCAGTTCGACCGCGACGTTGCCGGGCACCGTGACGGCGAACTCAAACGTCTGGTTGGGCGCCGCCGCCACCTGGAACTTGTGATCGGGCGTCGAATGCACGTGCAGCTCGTCGGTGGCATCGCTGGTCACGTGCAGGGTGATCTGCTGGTGCACGTTGGCCTGCAGCATGGCGTTGGTCGGGGTCACCTGCCCGTTGGCGATGGTCACGTCGACCACCAGGGGTGCCGCCGGGGACTTGCTTGCAGAGCCGCCGCAGGCGACCAGGCCGCAGGTCAGCACCGCCACCCACGCCGTGATGAGCGTGCCGCGAATCGTCATTTGTGCTACGCCGCCCGGGGGATCCGCTGCTTGTCCTCGACGGGTTCCGGTTCGGTGACGGCATTGCCCAGCCGGCCCGCGCCCCACGTCAGGCCGGCGATCACCGTCAACGTCAGGAACAGCACCACGATCGAGCCGGCGGTGAACAACCAGCCTGGGGCATTCTGGTCGCGTTCGCGCTGCAGGATGGTGATCTCCTGCACGAATGGCCGGTTCATCGCCGGCAACGCCGGAACCTCGGGTGCCGGAATGGCCTCGTCGGCCGGTTCGTAGATCGGCACCGCGGTCATCGTGTAGCCGTCCTGAACCCGCAACAGGGTCTTCCACGAACCCCACACGGGAAGCGGCCGCGTCGACCGGTAATGCCCGGGGCCGACCTTCTCGAGCTCGTCGATCTGTAGGCCGCGATCGTTTTCCATCCGGCCCTGCCAGGACAGGATGGTCACCCACTCCGGATGTTGGCTGACCATGTCGGCCGGTGCGAATTGGATGTCGGCCGACACCATGCGATGCCCGGGTGCGCTGGGCAGATCGGTCAGCGTGATGGCGGCATTGTTCTGGCGCGGCACAACGATATGCAACCCGTTGGCCACCGCCCCGCCGATCACCATCACGGTGACCACCACCACCGAGATACCGATGGCGCGGCCCGGGAGCCGCTGCCCGGTGAGCACCATGCCGAACAGCGCGCCACACATCCCCATCAGCACCGCGACCGGCACCGCCATGGCCAGGGCCTCGCCCCACATGCCGAGAGGCCACGGGTAGTGATACACCGCCGCGATCCACAGCGACTCCAGCCACAACCCGACGGTGCCCACACCGAGGCCTGCGGCGGCGCCAAAAGCGATGGGGCGCTTGAGAAGCGGAGTCAGCGCGATCAACTCGACCGCGAGCGCGGGGCCGAGATACAGCGGGAACCAGTTGATCGGAGCCCCCAGGACCGGCCCGACCAGCACGGCGACACCACCACGCAGGGCGATGGCGAAGACGGCCGCGATGAGGGCGGCTCCCCGGCCCATGGTGATGCGGGCGGCGACAGCCGCCAGCGCCGCCGCGGCGGCGATCATCATCGGCTGCAGGACGAGGCGGAATTGCTCGACGCCGAAGTCGTATTCGATCTGATAGACCGACAAGCCGATGAACATGCCGCCGAAGGACAGGTAGCGCAGGAAGGTGATGAAGACGCCGTGGTAGACCTCCTCGCCTTCGTCGGCCTCGCCCTCGCGCTCCAGCATCAGCACCGCGAACAGAGAAAAGCAGGCGCCGCCGATCATCATCAAATGCGTTGGGCCCCAAAGTGTTACATCCTGACCGAAGATGCGGTGCCAGACGTCGTCGAGGGGAAACCCGATCATCGCGTACAGCCCGCAGCCGGCCATCAGCACACCGCCGACCGGCGCGTGCCAATTGCGCGTGATGCGCACCGCCGCCGGGCC
Source organism: Mycobacterium sp. (assembly GCF_025933915.1). GTDB lineage: Bacteria > Actinomycetota > Actinomycetes > Mycobacteriales > Mycobacteriaceae > Mycobacterium. Next base: position 41,075 of record NZ_JAICZA010000017.1, on the reverse strand, counting down.
GGGCTTGTCGAACGGCAGCACGACCGCGGTCATCCCCCCTAGGAAGATTCCGAACAGTCCGATGATGATGAAGTAGTGCGCGGGGTTGGCCAACGGGCCGGGGTCGCGGCCGTTGCCGATATGCCAGCTCACGTCCCAGATGAACCCGAACAGCGCGCAGATGATCGACGTGGTGAACACCAGAACCGGCAGGGCCACCCAGCCGGGCCGGTGGAACTTCTCACCCACCTTGTCCGCGACCCGGGTCAACCATCCGATGCGGTGCGTGCGGTGGGCGTATCCGACCCACAGCATCAGCAGCGTGATCACCACCGCGGCGATCGAGAGCCCGATCACCTGGTCCAACCCCGCACCGCGTGCCGGTGCCTCAGCAACAATCGTCAGTTCATTCGACCGCATCGTCGTGCCTCCCAACCGTGCCGGGCCGCCCCGGAGGATCCGATTGAAGTCAACCGCTTATTACTGTCAAGTAGGTTCGTGATTGATTGTTTAATGCCCCGATCCGGCCCGCGTCAATCACGCTCTTTGCCCGGCGGGTCGGGTTTGGGAGCGTCTTCGGTGGCGACCGTGGCGTCCCGCCCTGCCCGACGGTCGCGCAGGGCGACGTACAAGACCACGGCGACGACGATCACCGCAGGCAGGAATGCCGGCGCCGCCAGCAGCAGGTAGTGGTGCGCCAGGTATTCGACGTGCGGAGTCACCATGGTCGTATACCCAGGGGTAGGCCGAGTTCTTCGGCCGTTACCCTACTTTGAACACCTTTTCATTCAGGCTGCACCATCACGGGGCAGATGCGTCCCCGCGCGCGGGCACGAGAAAGAGGCAAGGGAGTACCTGGTGACTCAAGCGGCAACTCGACCGGCGGCCGACACCGGCAGCGACAAGGACATCTTGGCGGAAGCCCGGCAACAGGTGCTCGAGGACGGCCAGGGATTGAGCCGCGACCAGGTGCTGCGGGTGCTCCAGTTGCCCGAGGACCGGCTCGACGAACTGCTGGCGCTGGCCCATGAGGTGCGGATGCGCTGGTGCGGCCCCGAGGTCGAGGTCGAGGGCATCATCAGCCTCAAAACCGGTGGCTGCGTGGAGGACTGTCATTTCTGCGCCCAGTCGGCGCTGTTCGACTCGCCGGTGCGCAGCGCCCGGCTGGACATCCCCAGCCTGGTCGAGGCGGCCAAACAGACCGCCAAGTCCGGTGCCACCGAGTTCTGCATCGTCGCCGCCGTACGCGGGCCCGACGAGCGGTTGATGGCCCAGGTCGCCGCCGGTATCGAGGCGATCCGCAACGAAATCGACATCAACATCGCCTGCTCGCTGGGGATGCTGACGGCCGAGCAGGTGGAACAGCTCTCGGCCATGGGTGTGCACCGCTACAACCACAACCTCGAGACCGCGCGCTCGTATTTCGCCAACGTCGTCACCACCCACACCTGGGAAGAGCGCTGGCAGACGTTGTCGATGGTGCGCGATGCCGGCATGGAAATGTGCTGCGGCGGGATCCTCGGCATGGGTGAGACGCTGGAGCAGCGCGCGGAATTCGCCGCCGAACTCGCCGAGCTCGCCCCCGATGAGGTGCCGCTGAACTTCCTCAACCCGCGGCCGGGCACCCCGTTCGGTGATCGCGACGTGCTACCGGCCAGCGAGGCGCTCAACGCGGTGGCCGCGTTCCGGCTGGCGCTGCCACGCGTCATGTTGCGCTTCGCCGGCGGCCGCGAGCTCACGCTGGGCGACCTGGGCGCCAAGAAGGGAATACTGGGCGGCATCAACGCCGTGATCGTCGGCAACTACCTGACCACGCTGGGTCGTTCGGCCGAATCCGACCTGGAATTGCTCGGCGATCTGCAGATGCCCCTCAAGGGGCTCAACGCCAGCTTGTAAGCCGGCTCGCCGCGGCTAGGGTTGGGACAATTGTGGTTGGCGATCTGGGCGCTGCGGTCAGCGCCGGTGTCTACAACGTCTACACCGGGGAATTAGGGGGCACCGCGGTGCCCACGGCGGCACAGTTGGGTCTTGAGCCGCCCCGGTTCTGCGCGGCATGCGGCCGCCGGATGGTCGTGCAGGTTCGCCCCGACGGCTGGCGGGCGCGTTGCTCGCGGCACGGTCAGGTCGACTCCGCCGATCTGGAGACGCAGCGGTGACCGAGCCAGCCAAGGCGAATGTTTCGGACGGCCCCGACGCGCCCGTTCCAGCCGGTATGCCGCGCCGGGCACGGGCGCGCGCACTTTTCGTCGTCGCCCTGGGCTCGGCGGCGACCGGTGTTCCGATCGGGGCACTGTGGGCGTGGATCGCCCCGCCGATCCACGCCGTGGTGGCACTCACCCGCTCGGGTGAGCGGGTTCATGACTATCTGGGCAGCGAGTCCGAGCACTTCTTCGTCGCACCCGCCCTGATGCTGGGACTGATGACCGTGCTGGCGGTGGTCGCCTCGGTGTGGGCGTGGCAGTGGCGCCGGCACCGCGGCCCGGGAATGGTGGTCGCCCTGTCGATCGGCATGGCGAGCGCCGCTGCCGCCGCTGCCGCGGTCGGGGCTGGGCTCGTCCGCCTCGGCTACGGCGCCTTGGACTTCGATGCGGTACCGCTGACCAAAAGCCCGTCGGTCGCCTACGTCACCCAGGCGCCGCCGGTATTCTTCTCGGACCGTCCGCTGCAGATCGCGGTGAGCCTGCTGTGGCCGGTCGGCGTCGCGGCCCTGGTGTTCGCCGTGCGTGTGGCCGCGGACGCCCGCGACGACCTGGGGGCGCTTCCGCCGGCGGCTCGGCCTACCGACGCGCTGCCGGTTGGGGGCGGCGGCGCGTCGGAAGCGACCGTGTCATAGCGGACGGCGGCGAATCCTGCGGCCCGTGACGACCTTGGCCGCGATCTTGGTCAGCCGGGCCATGCCGATGTAGGTCATCGGATTGAACATCGTCGGCCAGGTGGTTCGCACCAGGTGCTCGGTCAGCGGGCGGCCCTCGAAGCGATCCGTCAGCCAGCGCAAGGTCATCGGCGCCGACAGCGGGTGCAGCATCATGTGTTCGTTGAACGCGTCGCGGTGGTAGGTGACCCGCGCGCCGCCCGCCGAATAGGCATGCGCCAACACGTCGATGTCGTGGACGTCGATCAGGTAGTCGTGCACGGCTTGCACGATCAACACCGGTGGCGTCGGGACCGCCGCGCCCAGCTTGATGTGGTCGAAGACATACGTCACTTCCGGCGTGGACAGAATTTGCTCGAGCGGCTCGTCGAGGTAGTCACCCATGTCCTTGCCGGCCATACGCACGACCGCTCCCACGGTCGTCATCTTCTCCAGCGAGTCGAGCATGGCGCGCCCCTCCTCGTTGGTGTGCTCCCTGATCACCCGGTCCAGGTCGGGGTAGATGTGCGCGAGCGCGGCCACCACCAGCGCGGGCAGCCCGGACAGGAAGCTGCCGTTGAGCCGGCGGAAGGTGTTACCCAGGTCCCCGACGGGGGAGCCCAGCACCGCCCCGACGATATCGAGCTCGGACGCGTAGTCGGCGCACATTTCGGCCGCCCACGCGCTGGCCAGGCCGCCACCGGAATATCCCCACAGCCCGATCGGGGCCGACGCGGACAGCCCGAGGCGCTCCGAACTCAGCGCGGCCCGGAGACCGTCCAGGACGCGGTAGCCGGGCTCGTAGGGCGCGCCCCACAGGCCGCGGAGGCCTTCGTGGTCGGGCACCGAGACGGCCCAGCCCTCGGCGACGGCGGCGGCGATCAGGAAAAGCTCGAACTGGCCGATCGCCCCCAGCGCCTTCGCCCGCCGCCGCAGCGCGTAGGACGGGAAACAGCGTGACGACACGGCGTCGATCGCGCACTGGTACGACAGCACCGGGCAGGGCCGCCCGGGAGCGAGGTCGGCCGGGACGATCACCGTCGTGGCGGTTGCCTCGGGCTCGCCGTGCATGTCCATGGTCCGGTAGAGCAGCTGGACGGCTTTGATGGACTGCGGGATCAGCCCCAGGAACGCCAGCTCGACGTCGCGCGAGCGCAGCACCGTCCCGGGTTCGGCGTGCTGGAAGCCCAGCGGCGGCTGGTAAAACGGGTCGTCCGAGGGCAGCAGCGGCCGCACTTTGCGCTGCAGTTCCTCGTGGGGCGGCCGGGCGATCCATTCCGCACCGTGCGTGCCTGCCAGGTTGCCGAGCTCAGCCATTGAGGCTCCCTTCGTGGCCACCCGGCATTCTCGCGCACGAACGGCAGGTAACCAAAGCGTCATCGCCGCGCTGTGAGCGACTTCTCGTCATCGCAGGTAGGTCGGGTGCGCCACTGTGATCGATTTACCCCCGCGTCACCCGACGACCCCTTTCCGCCAGCCTAGCCGGGCAGGCCGGGCGGCCTGAGCGCGGCGAATTCATCGGTGACCCGCAGCGCCGCGTCGGTGAACCGGTACAGGGCGGCAGGGCGTCCGCCGCTGCGGCCGGATTGCGCGATGGTGCCCGTCGCGGTGATGACCCCGCGCCGGACCAGCACCCGCTGCAGGTTCGTGGCGTCGACCTGATAGCCCAGTGCGGCGCCGTAGATGTCGCGCAGCGTGGAGAGTGCGAATTCCCTTGGTGCCAAGGCGAACCCGATGTTCGTGTAGGAGAGTTTGGCGATCAGCCGGGTGCGGGCGTTGTCGACCATCGGGGCGTGGTCGAAAGCCATCGGCGGCAGGTGATTCACCGGATGCCAGCGGGTGTCCGGCGGTAGCTCGGGGCTGGCGGGGGAGGGCACCAGGCCCAGGAAGGTGGACGCGATCATCCGGGCGCCCGGCACCCGGTGCGGGTCGGAGAACACCGCGAGTTGCTCCAGATGTGCCAACTCCTTGAGGTCGACCTTCTCGGCGAGTTGGCGGCGGACCGAGGTGATCATGTCCTCGTCGTTGCGCACCTGCCCGCCCGGCAGCGACCACGCGCCCCGTTGCGGATCCTTGGCACGCTGCCATAGCAGGACGTTAAGCCGCGGTTTCGCCGTGCTTAACCTGTTTGCTCGCCCCCGCGCGACCTGTTCGGTTTCTTCGCGAACCTGGAACACGACCGCGAGCACTTCGTGGGCGGTGCTACGATGGGCCATGTTTTCGATTATAAGTCGAAAACCTCCCGGCCCGAAAGGAGCCCCCATGACGGTCACCAATCGCATGGACACGCTCGCCGAAGACATGGTTGCCGGCATCACCGATTCGCCCACCGGCTACACCGGCGTGGCCGCTGATGCGCAGTGGGCCGCGGAGATCCGCCGATTGGCGAAGTTGCGCGGCGCCACCGTGCTCGCACACAACTACCAGCTACCCGAGATCCAGGACGTCGCCGACCACGTGGGCGACTCGCTGGCGCTGGCGCGGGTGGCCGCACAGGCCCCCGAGGACACCATCGTGTTCTGCGGCGTGCACTTCATGGCCGAGACCGCCAAGATCCTCAGCCCGGACAAAACCGTGCTCATCCCGGACCAGCGCGCCGGCTGCTCGCTGGCCGAGTCGATCACCGCAGACGACCTGCGCGCCTGGAAGGACGAGCATCCCGACGCCGTCGTCGTCTCCTACGTCAACACCACCGCCGCCGTCAAAGCGCTCACCGACTTCTGCTGCACCTCGTCCAACGCCGTCGACGTCGTCGAGTCGATCGATCCCGATCGCGAGGTGCTGTTCTGCCCGGATCAGTTCCTCGGGGCACATGTCCGCCGCATCACCGGCCGCCAGAACATGCACGTGTGGGCCGGCGAATGCCACGTGCACGCGGGGATCAACGGCGAGGAGCTCACCGAGCAGGCCCACACCCACCCCGATGCCGAACTGTTCGTGCACCCCGAGTGTGGTTGCGCCACCTCCGCGCTCTATCTCGCCGGGGAGGGCGCCTTCCCCGAGGACCGGGTACAGATCCTGTCCACCGGCGGCATGCTGGATGCCGCCCGAGCCACCAACGCCAGGCAGGTGCTGGTCGCCACCGAGGTGGGCATGTTGTATCAGCTTCGAAAGGCGGCGCCCGACGTCGACTTCCGCGCGGTCAACGAGAAGGCGGCGTGCAAGTACATGAAAATGATCACGCCCGCGGCCCTGCTGCGCTGCCTCGTCGAGGGCGCCGACGAAGTTGACGTCGACCCCGACATCGCCGCGGCCGGCCTCCGCAGTGTGCAGCGAATGATCGAGATCGGGCAGCCGGGCGGCGGCGAATGACCGCCCGTCCCCACTGGACTCACCGCGCCGACGTCGTCGTGATCGGCACCGGCGCCGCCGGATTGGCCGCCGCGCTGGCCGCCCATCGCGCCGGTCGCAGTGTCGTCGTGTTGAGCAAGGCCGATCAGGCGGGCGGGGCGACCGCGACCCACTACGCGCAGGGCGGCATCGCGGTCGTCCTGCCCGACAACGACGACTCGGTCGAGGCGCACGTCGCAGACACCGTGGTCGCCGGTGCGGGCCTGTGCGACCCCCAGGCGGTGTACTCGATCGTCGCCGACGGGTACTCGGCCGTCTCCGAATTAGTCGGTGACGGAGCACGATTCGACGAATCCGCCCCCGGCCAGTGGGCGCTGACGCGTGAAGGCGGGCACTCGCGGCGGCGCATCGTGCACGCCGGGGGCGACGCCACCGGCGCCGAGGTGCAGCGCGCGCTCGACCACGCCGCGCGTGCGCTGGACATCCGCACCGGGCACGTGGCCCTGCGGGTGCTGCACGACGGAGCGGCCGTCACCGGCGTCCTGGTGGGCAACCCGCAGGGATACGGAATCGTCAGCGCGCCATCGGTGATCCTGGCGTGCGGCGGCCTCGGGCATTTGTACGGCGCGACCACCAATCCCGAAGGATCCACCGGCGACGGAATCGCCTTGGGCCTGTGGGCCGGCGTCGCGGTCAGCGATCTCGAGTTCATCCAGTTCCACCCCACGATGCTCTTCGCCCCCGGTGCCGCCGGCGGGCGGCGTCCGCTGGTCACCGAGGCCATCCGCGGTGAGGGTGCGAGACTGGTTGACCGGCAAGGGGATTCCGTGACGGCCGGTGTTCATCCGATGGGAGACCTGGCGCCGCGGGATGTCGTCGCCGGGGCCATCGACGCTCGGCTGAAGGCCACCGGCGACGCGTGCGTGTTCCTCGACGCGCGCCACATCGGGGACTTCGCGAACCGGTTCCCCACCGTGACGGCCGCCTGCCGGGCCGCCGGAATCGACCCCGTTCGCCAGCCCATTCCGGTTGTCCCCGGGGCGCATTACAGCTGCGGGGGCATCGTCACCGACGTGTGCGGCCAAACCGAGCTGCCCGGACTGTTCGCCGCGGGTGAGGTGGCCCGCACCGGACTGCACGGCGCCAACCGGTTGGCGTCCAACAGTCTCTTGGAAGGTTTGGTGGTCGGTGGCCGGGCCGGCAAGGCGGCGGCCGCGCATGCGGCGGCGATCGGGCCCGTCCTTGCGGTCGCCCCCGAGTCCGTCGCGCATACCGCGCCCGAGCGCGGCGAACTGCAACGCGCGATGGGCCGCCACGCGTCGGTGGTACGCGACGCCGCCGGGATGACGCGATTGTCCACGATGCTGTCGCAGGCCGAGGTCCGCACCGTGGCGGGCCGACGTGATTTCGAAGACGTCGCGTTGGCCGTCGCCGCCCGCGCGGTGACCGCGGCGGCCCTGGCCCGCACCGAAAGCCGGGGCTGCCACCACCGCGAGGAGCACCCGCAGACCGCTGCCGAGCAGGCGCGCAGCAATGTGCTGCGACTGTCCGATGACCAGACCTCGGTGCTGGTGGAGGCGCTGGCGGCGGTGGTGTGACCATGATGTCCGACAGCGAACTCACCACCGCGCGGGAAACCATCCGGCGCGGTCTGGTCGAGGACATGCGCTACGGGCCGGACGTCACCACGCTGGCAACGGTGCCCGCCGAGGCGGTGGCCACCGCGTGCATGGTGCCCCGGCAGCCCGGCGTGATCGCCGGCATCGACATCGCATTGCTGGTGCTCGACGAGGTGCTCGGCCCGCGCGGCTACCAGGTCGTCGACCGCGTCGAAGACGGCGCCCACGTGCAACCGGGCCAGCCCGTGCTGACCGTGCAGGCGGAAGCCCGCGGGCTGCTCACCGCCGAGCGGACCATGCTGAACCTGATCTGCCACCTGTCGGGGATCGCCACCGCGACCGCGCACTGGGTGGCCGCCGTGCAGGGCACCAAGGCCCAGGTGCGCGACACCCGCAAAACCCTGCCCGGCCTGCGCGTGTTGCAGAAATATGCGGTCCGCGTCGGCGGGGGCGTCAACCACCGGCTCGGACTCGGCGATGCCGCGCTGATCAAGGACAACCACGTGGTGGCCGCGGGATCGGTGGTCGACGCGCTGCGCGCGGTGCGGGACGCGGCACCGGAGCTGCCGTGTGAGGTGGAAGTGGATTCACTCGAGCAGCTGGATGAGGTGCTGCCCGAAAAGCCCGAACTGATCCTGCTGGACAACTTCCCGGTGTGGCAGACGCAGATGGCCGTGCAGCGCAGGGATGCGCGCGCACCCGCCGTCCTGCTCGAGTCTTCCGGCGGCCTCGGCCTGGAGAACGCCGCCGCCTACGCCGCGACCGGGGTGGACTACCTGGCCGTCGGTGCGCTCACGCATTCGGTGGTTGTACTCGACATCGGCCTGGATATGTAGTTCGGCCGCGGTGTCGCAGGTGTCCCTCGGCCGTCGAGTGTGAATCGTTGGCCTTGCGGGTGAATCGTTGGCGCGATCATTCGGCGTGTCGCCGCCGTGGACGCACACTGAAAGCCGCCCGCGCACACTCGCCGCCGCCATCGCCCACTCAACGCGCGAGGCGACCAGGCCTCAGGCGATGTCGGCGACGAAAACCCCGATCCGGCGCAGCTGCATGCGCGCCAACCTGGGCAGCCCGTCCCCGTCGGAGCCGGCGGGCAGGATCCGCGGGTTGATGATGTGCACCGCCCGATTGCGGCTGAACTCCACGTCCGCCTGCCCGGCGGCCAGCACGTTCTTCACCCAGTTCGTCTTGCCGTGGCCCAGCGCGATCGCCAGGGTGTTGCCCTTGCGGTACGTGGTCACGATCGTGTCGTAGGGCTTGCCGGAGGTGCGACCGCGATGCTTGATCGTCGCGGTGCCGGGCAGGTAACGCACGATCGGCTTGACCGCAGGGTTGAAGTATTTGATCTGAAGGCGCTCGAACCAGGGCGGGAACACCATCGGGACGCCAGGGGCGTTGTTGGGGTGATCCTTGGCGGACATGGCGGCTCCCTGGGTTGGCTCTTCCTTTTAGCGCGGGGTGTGGCCTCTCTAGCGGCACACTACCGGTCGGATATTGATTTGAGTTCCTCTGGGACAATGGACACCGTGAGCACCACCCGACCGTCACCGATGGCCCGTATCGACCTGCGGGGCGCGGCATTGACGGCTGCCCGATTGCGGGCGGCGCTGCCGCGCGGCGGCGCCGACGTGGAGACGGTGCTGCCCCGGGTGCGGCCGATTGTGGAGGCCGTCGCGAAGCGCGGCGCCGAAGCCGCGCTGGAGTACGGGGCCTCCTTCGACGGGGTCCGGCCCCCGGCCGTCCGGGTGCCCGGGGAGGCACTCGAGAAGGCGCTCGCCGAGCTGGACGCCGGAATCGCCGACGCCCTGCGCGTGATGATCGAACGCACCCGCGCGGTGCACGCCGACCAGCGCCGCACCGATGTCACGACGACCCTGGGCCCGGGCGCGACGGTCACCGAGCGGTGGGTGCCGGTCGAGCGGGTGGGCCTCTACGTGCCCGGCGGCAACGCCGTGTACCCGTCCAGCGTGGTGATGAACGTGGTGCCGGCGCAGGCCGCCGGTGTCGCTTCGCTGGTGGTGGCCAGCCCGCCGCAGGCCCGGTTTGACGGCCTGCCGCATCCGACCATCCTGGCCGCGGCCCGGCTGCTGGGCGTCGACGAGGTGTGGGCCGTGGGCGGTGCGCAGGCGGTGGCGCTGCTGGCCTACGGCGGCACCGACACGGGCGTCGGATGGCCCGGCTTCCCCGCATCGTCGCCAGGCGACGGTGCGGAGCTGGCGCCCGTCGACATGATCACCGGGCCCGGCAACATCTACGTCACCGCCGCCAAGCGGCTGTGCCGTTCGCGGGTCGGCATCGACGCCGAGGCCGGGCCGACGGAGATCGCGATCCTGGCCGACCACACCGCCGACCCCGCGCACGTGGCCGCCGACATGATCAGCCAGGCCGAACACGACGAGATGGCCGGCAGCGTGCTGGTGACCCCCAGCGAGGACTTGGCGGCCGCCACCGACAACGAACTGGCCGCCCAGTTGCAGACGACCGTGCACCGTGAGAGGGTGACGGCCGCCTTGGGTGGGCGCCAGTCGGCGATCATCCTGGTCGACGACCTGGACGCCGGTGTCAAAGTCGTCAACGCCTACGCCGCGGAGCACCTGGAGATCCAGACCGTCGACGCGGCGGGTGTGGCCGGGCGGATACGCGCGGCCGGGGCCATTTTCATCGGCCCGTATTCGCCGGTGAGCCTCGGCGACTACTGCGCCGGTTCCAATCACGTCCTGCCGACCGCGGGTTGCGCGCGGCATTCCAGCGGCCTGTCCGTGCAGACCTTCCTGCGCGGCATCCACGTCGTCGACTACACCGAGGCGGCGCTCAAAGACGTGTCCGGCCATGTGATCACACTGGCCGAGGCCGAGGACCTGCCGGCGCACGGCGAGGCGGTACGGCGGAGGTTCGAGCGATGACGACCCAGAGGCCCACGCGCCAACCGACACTGGATGATCTGCCGATGCGCGACGACCTGCGCGGCAAATCGCCCTACGGCGCACCCCAATTGGCGGTCCCGGTGCGGCTGAACACCAACGAGAATCCGCACCCGCCCAGCAAGGCGCTGGTGGACGACGTGGTGCGCTCGGTGGGGGAGGCCGCCGCCGACCTGCACCGCTATCCCGACCGCGACGCGGTCGCCCTGCGGACCGACCTGGCCGGCTACCTGAGCGCCCAGACGGGTGTCCAGCTCGGAGTCGAAAATCTTTGGGCGGCAAACGGTTCCAATGAGATCCTGCAGCAGCTGCTGCAGGCTTTCGGCGGCCCCGGGCGCACCGCCATTGGCTTCGTCCCGTCCTACTCGATGCACCCGATCATCGCCGACGGCACCCGCACCGAATGGCTGCAGGCCGCCCGGGGCGACGACTTCGGCTTGGACGTCGACGCCGCGGTCGCCGCCATCACCGACCGCCGGCCCGATGTGGTGTTCGTCGCCAGCCCGAACAACCCGTCCGGGCAGAGTGTTTCGCTGCCGGACCTGCGCCGGCTGCTCGACGTGGTGCCTGGCATCCTGATCGTCGACGAGGCCTACGGCGAGTTCTCGTCGCAGCCGAGCGCGGTCGAGCTGGTGGGGGAGTATCCGACCAAGCTCATCGTCTCGCGCACGATGAGCAAGGCGTTCGCGTTCGCCGGTGGGCGGCTCGGCTATCTGATCGCCACGCCGGCGGTGATCGACGCGATGCTGCTGGTGCGGTTGCCGTACCACCTGTCGTCGATCACTCAAGCCGCGGCGCGGGCCGCGCTGCGGCACGCCGACGACACGTTGGGCAGTGTCGCGGCGCTGATCGCCGAACGCGAGCGTGTCTCAACAGAGTTGACGCGCCTGGGTTTTCGGGTGATTCCCAGCGACGCCAACTTCGTCCTGTTCGGGGAATTCGCCGGCGCACCCGCAACCTGGCAGCGGTATCTGGATGCCGGCGTGCTGATCCGCGACGTGGGAATCCCCGGGTACCTGCGCGTCACCACCGGCCTGGCGGAGGAGAACGACACCTTCCTGCGGGTCAGCGCCCAGCTCGCCGCCACCGAACTGGCCCCCGTCAACGTAGGAGCGCCATGACCACCGCCCAAACCGGAAAAACCACCCGCCGTGCGCGCATCGAGCGCCGGACCAAGGAATCCGACATCGTCATCGAACTCGACCTCGACGGCACCGGCCAGGTCGACATCGACACCGGCGTGCCGTTCTACGACCACATGCTGACGGCGCTGGGCACTCACGCCAGCTTCGACCTGACCGTGCGCACCAAGGGCGACGTCGAGATCGAGGGTCATCACACCATCGAGGACACCGCCATCGCGCTGGGGCAGGCACTCGGGCAGGCTTTGGGCGACAAGACGGGCATCCGCCGGTTCGGGGACGCCTTCATCCCGATGGACGAGACGCTGGCACACGCGGCGGTCGACGTGTCCGGCCGGCCCTACTGTGTGCACACCGGAGAGCCGGATCACCTGCAGCACACCACCATCGCCGGCAGCTCGGTGCCTTACCACACCGTCATCAACCGGCACGTGTTCGAGTCGCTGGCCGCCAACGCCCGCATCGCGCTGCACGTCCGGGTCCTGTATGGGCGCGACCCGCACCACATCACCGAAGCGGAGTACAAGGCGGTCGCCCGGGCGTTGCGCCAGGCGGTCGAGCCCGATCCCCGAGTGTCCGGCGTGCCGTCCACCAAAGGCGTTCTGTGACAAAGAAATCGGTTGTTGTCCTCGATTACGGCTCGGGCAACCTGCGTTCCGCGCAGCGCGCGCTCGAGCGGGTCGGTGCGTCGGTCGAGGTGACCGACGACGCCGACGCCGCGGCGGCCGCCGACGGATTGGTGGTGCCCGGCGTGGGTGCATACGAGGCCTGCATGACGGGACTGCGCACGATCGCCGGGGATCGCATCATCGCCGAGCGGGTCGCCGCCGGGCACCCGGTACTGGGTGTGTGCGTCGGGATGCAGATCCTGTTCGCTCGCGGTGTCGAATTCAGTGTGGAAACTTCCGGGTGCGGGCAGTGGCCGGGTTACGTGACGCGGCTGCAGGCGCCGGTGATCCCGCACATGGGCTGGAACGTCGTGGATTCCGGGCCCGGCAGCGTTCTGTTCAAGGGGCTCGACGCGGACACCCGCTTCTACTTCGTACACTCCTACGCCGCGCAACAGTGGGAGGGTTCACCGGAGGCGGTGCTGTCCTGGGCCACCCACGGGGGGCCATTTTTGGCCGCGGTCGAGGACGGGCCGCTGTCGGCCACCCAGTTTCACCCGGAGAAAAGCGGTGATGCCGGCGCGGCCGTGTTGAGCAATTGGGTCCACGGATTGTGACGGGACTCGCGAAAGCGCTTGCTGTCATGCAACAGCCGAGGGTGCGCGTAACCCGTCGCAGTCACGGCACACAGGAGGGAATGTGTTGATCTTGTTGCCCGCGGTCGACGTGGTCGACGGCCGTGCGGTGCGTCTGGTGCAAGGCAAGGCGGGCAGTGAAACCGAATACGGCACGGCGCTGGACGCCGCGCTGGGCTGGCAACGCGACGGTGCCGAATGGATCCATCTGGTCGACCTGGACGCGGCGTTCGGGCGTGGCTCCAACCGCGAACTGCTCGCCGAGGTGGTCGGCAAGCTCGACGTGCAGGTGGAGCTGTCCGGCGGGATCCGCGACGACGATTCGCTGGCCGCGGCCCTCGCCACCGGCTGCGCGCGGGTGAACCTGGGAACCGCGGCCCTGGAGAACCCGCAGTGGTGCGCCCGGGCGATCAGCGAGCACGGCGACAGGGTCGCCGTGGGGTTGGACGTCGAGATCGACAAAACCCATCCGGCCGGTGCGCACCGGCTGCGGGGGCGCGGCTGGGAAACCGATGGTGGTGACCTGTGGGAGGTGCTGGAACGCCTTGATGGCGAAGGGTGTTCGCGGTTCGTCGTCACCGATGTCACCAAGGACGGCACGCTCGGCGGCCCCAACCTGGAGCTGCTGGCTTCGGTCGCCGATCGCACGGACGTCCCGGTGATCGCGTCGGGCGGCGTGTCCAGCCTGGACGACCTGCGCGCCTTGAATAACCTGGCCACCCCTTCAGGCCGCGGAGTCGAGGGCGCCATCGTCGGAAAGGCCCTTTACGCCGGCCGATTCACGCTGCCGCAGGCCCTGACCGCGGTCGGAGAGTAACGCCGCATGGACGTGGACGCGTTGGTCGAGAAGGCTTCGGCGATCCTCGACGACGCCACGGGACCGTTTCTCGCCGGTCACCGCGCCGATTCCGCGGTCCGCAAGAAGGGCAACGACTTTGCCACCGACGTGGACCTCGCGATCGAGCGGCAGGTCGTCGCCGCGCTGGTCGAGGCCACCGGAATCGGCGTCCACGGCGAGGAGTTCGGCGGCACGGCCGTCGACTCGCCCTGGGTGTGGGTGCTGGATCCCGTCGACGGCACCTTCAACTACGCGGCCGGATCACCGATGGCCGGGATCCTGCTGGCCCTGCTGCGCCACGGCGACCCGGTGGCCGGGCTGACCTGGCTGCCGTTCATGGACCAGCGCTACACCGCCGTGACCGGCGGCCCGTTGCGAAAGAACGGGGTCCCGCAGCCGCCACTGGCGTCGATCGACCTGGCCGATGCCCTGGTGGGCGCCGGATCGTTCAGCGCCGACGGGCGGGGCCGGTTCCCGGGGCGCTACCGGATCGCGGTGCTGGAGAACCTCAGCCGCTTCTCATCGCGGTTGCGGATGCATGGGTCCACCGGCCTCGACCTCGCCTACGTTGCCGACGGAGTACTCGGTGCGGCAATCAGTTTCGGTGGCCACGTGTGGGACCACGCGGCCGGGGTCGCGTTGGTGCGGGCCGCGGGCGGTGTCGTCACCGACTTGGCCGGCGAGCCGTGGAGCCCCGCGTCGGATTCCGCGCTGGCGGCGGGTCCCGCGGCGCACGCCGAGATCCTCGACCTTTTGCGCAGCACCGGCCGACCGGAGGACTTCTGAGATGCACGCGACCCCCAGCAGCCTTGCGGTGCGGGTGATCCCGTGTCTGGACGTCGACGGCGGGCGGGTGGTCAAGGGCGTCAACTTCGAAAACCTCCGGGACGCAGGCGATCCCGTGGAACTCGCGGCCGCCTACGACGCCGAGGGCGCCGACGAGCTCACCTTTCTCGACGTGACCGCGTCCTCATCGGGACGGGCCACGATGCTCGACGTGGTGCGGCGCACGGCCGAGCAGGTCTTCATCCCGCTGACCGTCGGGGGCGGGGTGCGTACCGTGGCCGACGTCGACGTGTTGTTGCGCGCGGGGGCCGACAAGGTGTCGATCAACACCGCCGCGATCGACCGGCCCGAGCTGCTGGCCGAGATGGCGCGGCAGTTCGGCTCCCAATGCATCGTGCTGTCCGTCGATGCCCGCACCGTGCCCCCGGGTTCGGTGCCCACACCGTCGGGCTGGGAGGTCACCACCCACGGTGGGCGTCGCGGCACGGGGCTCGATGCCGTCGAATGGGCGTCTCGCGGAGCCGATTTGGGGGTGGGGGAGATCCTGCTGAACTCGATGGACGCCGACGGCACCAAGGCGGGCTTCGACCTGGAGATGCTGCAGGCGGTGCGCTCGGCGGTCACCGTGCCGGTCATCGCGAGCGGCGGCGCCGGGGCGGCCGAACACTTCGCGCCGGCGATCGCCGCCGGAGCCGATGCGGTGTTGGCGGCCAGCGTTTTCCACTTCCGGGAGTTGACCATCGGGCAGGTGAAGGCCGCCATGGCCAAAGAAGGGATCACCGTGCGATGACGCTCGACCCGCAGATCGCGGCGCGCCTGAAGCGCAACGCCGACGGCCTGATCGCCGCCGTCGTGCAGGAGCGCGGCAGTGGCGACGTGTTGATGGTCGCCTGGATGGACGACGCGGCCCTGGCCCGCACCCTAAAAACCCGTGAGGCGACGTACTATTCGCGGTCGCGTCGCGAACAGTGGATTAAGGGAGCGACATCCGGTCACACCCAATACGTGCACTCGGTGCGATTGGACTGCGACGGGGACACCGTGCTGTTGACGGTCGACCAGGTCGGCGGCGCCTGCCACACCGGCGATCACAGCTGCTTCGACGCCGACGTGCTCCTGGAACCGAAGCCCTAGCCGGCGAACCGGGCGTGTCCAGAGTCGCTTTGCACAGGCGCGGGCGCACGACTTAGATAAGAATGGCGGGCAATGTCGAAATGGTTGTCCCGGGACGTCTTGTCCTGGAACGTCGTTGTGCCGGTGTTTGCCGTCGTCGTGCTCGTATTGATCTGGGGCGAGCAGCTGGGACCGGTACTGGTCGGGGTGGCTGCGCTGTTTCTCGTCGGCGCCGTGCTCGCCGCGGTGCATCACGCGGAGGTGGTCGCACACCGGGTCGGCGAGCCGTTCGGGTCGCTGGTGCTCGCTGTCGCGGTCACCATCATCGAGGTCGCCCTGATCGTCACCCTGATGACCTCCGGCGGCAACGAGGCCGCGACGCTGGCCAGGGACACCGCATTCGCCGCGCTGATGATCACCACCAACGGGATCGCCGGTTTGTCGCTGCTGCTCGGCTCGCGACGCGACGGCGTGACGCTGTTCAACGCCGAAGGCGCCGGAGCCGCGCTGGCCACCGTGACCACGGTGGCCACGCTGAGCCTGGTACTGCCCGCCTTCACCACTAGCAACCCGGGCAGGGAGTTCACGCCCAGCCAGCTCACCTTCGCCGCGATCGCCACCCTCTTGGTGTACCTGCTGTTCGTGTTCACCCAGACCGTTCGGCACCGCGACTTCTTTCTGCCGATCGCGCAGAAGGGCCAAAAGAGCCTGTTCGACGACGATGAAAGCCACGCCGAGCCGCCCAGCACCCGGCAGGCGCTGACCAGCCTGGCGCTGCTGCTCTGCGCGCTGGTGGCGGTGGTGGGCCTGGCCGAGGAGGAATCACCGGCCGTCGAGCACGCGGTGACGGTGGTGGGCTTCCCGCAGTCCTTCGTGGGTGTGATCATCGCGTCGCTGGTGCTGCTGCCCGAGACGCTCGCTGCGGCGCGCGCGGCGCGAAACGGCCGCATCCAGACCAGCCTGAACCTGGCTTACGGCTCGGCGATGGCCAGCATCGGCCTCACCATCCCGGCGATCGCGCTGGCGTCGATCTGGCTCAAAGGGCCGCTGGTGCTCGGCCTCGGCGGCATCCAGCTGGTGTTGCTTGCGCTGACCGTCGTAATCAGCGTGCTCACCGTCGTCCCCGGGCGGGCAACCCGGCTACAGGGCGAGGTGCATCTGGTGCTGCTGGCCGCCTACATCTTCCTGGCGATCAGTCCGTGACGGCCCCTGACCGCTAGGACCGGGCGCGCAGTGTCGTCAGCGCCTTGTCCGCGTGGGTGTTCATGTTGAATTCGCTGGAGATCACCTCGAGCACCGTGCGGTCGGTGTCGATGACGAACGTGGTGCGCTTGACGGGCATCAGCTTGCCCAGCAGACCGCGTTTGACGCCGAACTGCGCGGCGACGGCGCCGTCGGTGTCCGACAGCAGCGGGTAGTCGAACTTCTGCATGTCGGCGAACTTGGCCTGCTTTGGCACCGGATCGGCGCTGATCCCCACCCGGTTGGCGCCGACGGCGGCGAATTCGGAGGCCAGGTCGCGGAAGTGACACGCTTCCTTGGTGCAGCCGGGCGTCATCGCCGCCGGGTAGAAGAACAGGACGACGGGTCCGCCGGACAGCAGTTCGCTGAGCTTGCGCGGCGTCCCGGTCTGATCGGGCAGTTCGAAGTCGGCGACGGTCGCACCCGGTTTCATGGCGGACACGCTACGCCCGATGCCCGGCGGGCGCCTGCCCGCGAGCGTAACCACACTGCGAAATTCCACGCCCGGAATCGCAGCCTCGTTACGCTCGCGAGCCGTCCGTCGGCGTCTGGGAGGATGGGTCGGTGCACGCCCACCTCGCCGCGACGACCTCACGAGAGGACTTCCGCCAGCTGGCCGCCGAACACCGTGTGGTCCCGGTGACCCGCAAGGTGTTGGCCGACAGTGAGACGCCGCTGTCGGCGTATCGCAAACTCGCCGCCAACCGACCGGGCACTTTTCTGCTCGAGTCGGCCGAGCACGGGCGGTCCTGGTCGCGATGGTCGTTCATCGGCGCGGGAGCGCCCTCGGCGCTGACCGTGCGCGACGGTGAAGCCATCTGGCTGGGTGTGGTGCCGCAGGACGCGCCGACCGGAGGCGACCCGCTGCAGGCCCTGCGGGCCACCCTGGAACTGCTGGCCACCGGCCCGCTCGCGGGGCTGCCGCCGCTGTCGGGTGGCATGGTCGGTTTCTTCGCCTACGACCTGGTGCGTCGCCTGGAGCGGCTGCCCGAACTGGCCGTCGATGACCTGGGCCTGCCGGACATGCTGTTGCTGCTGGCCACCGATGTGGCGGCGGTGGACCACCACGAGGGCACCATCACGCTGATCGCCAACGCCGTGAACTGGAACGGGACCGACGAGCGGGTCGGCGAGGCTTACGACGACGCGGTCGCCCGGCTGGACGTGATGACCGCGGCGCTGGGCCAGCCGCTGTCGTCGACGGTGGCCACGTTCGACCGGCCGGAGCCGCGCTACCGCGCGCAGCGCAGCGTCGAGGAGTACGGGAAGATCGTCGACTACCTCGTCGACCAGATCGCCGCGGGTGAAGCCTTTCAGGTGGTGCCCTCGCAGCGGTTCGAAATGGACACCGGTGTCGACCCGATCGACGTGTACCGGATGTTGCGTGTCACCAACCCGAGTCCGTACATGTATCTGCTGCATGTGCCGAATGGCGCTGGGGGAATTGACTTTTCGATCGTCGGGTCCAGTCCGGAGGCGCTGGTCACCGTCGCCGACGGCGTCGCGACCACCCATCCGATCGCCGGAACCCGCTGGCGTGGCGAGACCGACGAAGAAGACCAGCTGCTGGAGAAGGAGCTGTTGGCCGACGATAAGGAACGCGCCGAGCATCTGATGCTGGTCGATCTGGGCCGCAACGACCTCGGCCGGGTCTGCGCGCCGGGCACCGTCCGCGTCGAGGACTACAGCCACATCGAACGCTATAGCCACGTGATGCACCTGGTGTCGACGGTGACCGGTCTGCTCGCGGAGGGGCGGACGGCCCTGGATGCGGTGACGGCCTGCTTCCCGGCCGGCACGCTGTCGGGGGCGCCGAAGGTGCGGGCCATGGAGCTGATCGAAGAGGTGGAGAAGACGCGCCGGGGCCTGTACGGCGGCGTGGTCGGCTATCTGGACTTCGCCGGCAACGCCGACTTCGCGATCGCCATCCGCACCGCCCTGATGCGCGCCGGCACGGCCTATGTGCAATCCGGCGGTGGCGTGGTGGCGGATTCCAACGGCCCCTACGAGTACACCGAGGCCACCAACAAGGCGCGCGCGGTGCTCAGCGCGGTCGCCGCCGCCGAGACCCTGACCGAACCGGGCGCGGGCCGCGATGGCTGAGGTCGGAGCGCGGCGGCTGGACAGCCGGTGGTTGATCCGGATCGCCCAGGTGACCCTGGTGGTCGCCGCGGGGGCGCTGTGGGTGGCCTCGCGCCTGCCCTGGGTCGTGATCCGGTCGTTCGACGGGCTGGGGCCGCCCAAGGAGGTGACCTTGTCCGGAGCGGCGTGGTCGACGGCGCTGCTGTCGTTGGCGATGCTGCTGCTGGCCGCGGCCGTCGCCGCCATCGCCGTGCGGGGCTGGCTGCTGCGCGCGCTGGCGGGGCTGCTGGCGGCGACCAGCCTGGCGGTCGGCTACCTGGGAATCAGTCTCTGGGCGCTGCCCGACGTGGCGGTCCGCGGTGCCGAGCTGGCGCACGTCTCGGTGATGTCGCTGGTCGGAAGCGAGCGGCGGTACTGGGGGGCAGGGGTCACGGTGGCCGCCGCGGCGTGCGCGCTGATCGCCGCCGTCTTACTGATGCGATCCGCGTCGGACCCGGGGTCGGCGCGGTCGAGCGCGATGAAGTACGCGACGCCGGCGACGCGCCGCTCGATTGCGCGCCGCAAAGACGCCGACGGGGCGATCCTAAAGAGGCCGGAGACGCCGGAAATGTCGGAGCGGATGATCTGGGACGCCCTTGACGAGGGCCGCGACCCGACCGATCGGCTGGGCGAGTCTGACACCGAGGGTCGGTGACGGGCCGCGAGCCGCGGGCCGCTACCCTTCATTGACGTCGTCGCAATCGGCTGGGGACAACTGGGTGGCAGTCCGATGACGCGGGGCGACAGGGCGAAGGGAAACGACAGGCATGAGTCCGGCAACCGTGCTTGACTCCATCCTCGAAGGAGTCCGGGCCGATGTCGCCGCGCGCGAATCCCTGGTCAGCCTGTCCGAGATCAAAGCCGCCGCGGCGGCCGCGCCACCGCCACGCGACGTGATGGCCGCCTTGCGCGAGCCCGGAATCGGTGTCATCGCCGAAGTCAAGCGCGCCAGCCCGTCGGCGGGTTCCCTGGCGGCCATTGCCGATCCGGCCAAACTGGCCAGGGCCTATGAAGACGGCGGCGCGCGCATCATCAGCGTCTTGACCGAGGAGCGCCGCTTTCACGGTTCGCTTGACGACCTCGATGCGGTTCGCGCGGCGGTCTCGATACCGATTTTGCGCAAAGACTTTGTCGTGCAGCCGTATCAAATCCACGAAGCGCGTGCGCACGGCGCCGACATGTTGCTGCTCATCGTGGCCGCGCTGGAGCAGTCGGCATTGGTGTCGATGCTGGACCGCACCGAATCGCTGGGCATGACGGCACTCGTCGAGGTGCATACCGAAGAGGAAGCCGATCGGGCGCTCAAGGCCGGGGCCAACGTAATCGGCGTCAACGCCCGCGATCTAGCCACGCTGGCGGTGGACCGGGACTGCTTCGCGCGCATCGCTCCCGGGCTGCCCAGCAAGGTGATCAGGATCGCCGAATCCGGTGTCCGCGGAACCGGAGACCTGCTGGCGTATGCCGGCGCGGGCGCCGACGCCGTATTGGTCGGCGAAGGTCTGGTCAAAAGCGGTGACCCGCGCGCCGCGGTTGCCGACCTGGTTACCGCCGGCACCCATCCGTCCTGTCCGAAACCGGCTCGCTAGTCGCTACGTCACTGAAGAGCCCCTGCGCTGATACGTTGAACCCCATGAGCCATCCCCGCGTAGAGCCTTGGTGATGGTGGGCATCTCCCAGCAGTCCCGCCCGGACCTTCCACTTCCGAGCGCAGCCATCGCCGAACCCACCCGTCACGAACCCGATGCGGGCGGCCATTTCGGCGTGTACGGCGGCCGCTACGTCGCCGAAGCCTTGATGGCGGTGATCGAAGAGGTCACCGCCGCTTACGAGAAGGAACGCGTCAACCAGGACTTCCTGGACACCCTGGATTATCTGCAGGCGCATTACGCTGGCCGGCCGTCGCCACTGTATGAGGCGCCACGGCTGTCCGAGCAGGCCGGCGCCCGCATCTTCCTCAAGCGAGAAGATCTGAACCACACCGGTTCTCACAAGATCAACAACGTGCTCGGTCAGGCGTTGCTGGCCCAGCGCATGGGCAAGAAACGGGTGATCGCCGAGACCGGGGCCGGCCAGCACGGCGTTGCGACCGCCACCGCGTGCGCCTTGCTCGGCCTGGACTGTGTGATCTACATGGGCGCCGTGGACACCGAGCGCCAGGCGCTCAACGTGGCACGCATGCGGTTGCTGGGAGCCACGGTCGTCTCCGTCCAGAGCGGTTCGAAGACGCTCAAGGATGCCATCAACGAAGCGTTCCGGGATTGGGTTACCAATGCCGACAACACCTTCTACTGTTTCGGCACCGCGGCCGGACCGCATCCGTTTCCCGCCATGGTGCGCGATTTTCAGCGCATCATCGGCCTCGAGACGCGCGCCCAGATCCAGTCCCAGGCGGGCCGGCTGCCCGACGCGGTGGTGGCCTGTATCGGAGGCGGATCCAACGCGATCGGAATTTTCCACCCGTTCATCGACGATCCCGGCGTGCGGCTGATCGGATTCGAGGCGGCCGGCGACGGCGTCGAAACCGGAAGGCACGCCGCGACTTTCAGCGGCGGTTCGCCCGGGGCGTTTCAGGGATCGTTCTCCTACCTGCTGCAGGACGACGACGGCCAGACCATCGAATCCCATTCCATCTCAGCGGGTCTCGATTACCCGGGGGTGGGCCCGGAACATGCGTGGCTGCGCGAGACCGGACGCGCCGAGTACCGCCCCATCACCGACTCCGAGGCGATGGATGCGTTTCGCACGCTGTGCCGCACCGAAGGAATCATCCCGGCCATCGAATCCGCGCACGCGGTGGCCGGGGCGCTGACGCTGGGACCCGAGTTGGGCAGGGGCGCGATCGTCGTGGTGAACCTGTCCGGGCGCGGGGACAAGGACGTCGAGACGGCCGCGAAATGGTTTGGGCTGTTGGGATCCAGCGACCGATGACCGTCAAGCAGAGCGAAACGAGCAGGCTCGAGCCGATCTTCGACGTGTGCCGCAAGGACAGTCGGGCGGCGCTGATCGGTTATCTGCCCACCGGCTACCCGGATGTGCCGACGTCCCTGGACGCGATGATCGCGCTGGTCGAATCGGGTTGCGACATCGTCGAAGTCGGGGTGCCGTATTCAGACCCCGGCATGGACGGCCCGACGATCGCCAAGGCCACCGAGGCCGCGCTGCACGCCGGGGTGCGCGTCCGCGACACCCTGGCCGCGGTCGAGGCGATCAGTGCGGCCGGCGGGCATGCCGTGGTGATGACCTACTGGAACCCCGTGTTGCGCTATGGAATTGACGCCTTCGCCCGCGACCTGGCATCGGCCGGCGGATACGGGCTGATCACTCCCGATCTCATCCCCGACGAAGCCGGGCAGTGGCTGGCGGCGTCCGAGGAGCATGGGTTGGACCGGATTTTTCTGGTGGCGCCGCCATCGACGCCGCAGCGCTTGGCGATGACGGTCGAGGCATCGCGCGGATTCGTCTACGCGGCGTCGACGATGGGTGTGACGGGAGCGCGCGACGTGGTGTCGCATGCCGCACCCGAGTTGGTGGGCAGGGTCAAGGAGATATCGGACATCCCCGTCGGTGTCGGGCTGGGAGTTCGGTCGCGAGAGCAAGCCGCCGAGATCGGCGGCTACGCCGACGGTGTCATTGTCGGGTCCGCGCTGGTGTCAGCGCTGGGAGACGGGGGTTTGACCGCATTGCGCGCATTGACTGAGGAACTCGCCGCAGGTGTCCGGCAGAGGGCGGCCGCGTCGTGACGAAGCTGCTCGCCTATTTTCCGAGCCCGTCGCAGGGTGTCTGGCATCTGGGGCCGCTACCCATCCGGGCCTACGCGCTGTTCATCATCGCCGGTATCGTCGCCGCCCTGCTGATCGGCGACCGGCGCTGGGAGGCGCGCGGCGGTGAGCGCGGCGTGATCTATGACATCGCGCTGTGGACCGTGCCGTTCGGGTTGATCGGTGGCCGGCTCTATCACCTGGCCACCGACTGGCGAACCTATTGGGGCCCGGGCGGCGCCGGACTCGGGGCGGCGATCCGGATCTGGGACGGCGGCCTGGGCATCTGGGGTGCGGTGGCGCTCGGTGCCGTCGGCGCGTGGATCGGGTGCCGGCGGCACGGCATTCCGCTGCCGGCCTTCGCTGACGCGCTCGCCCCGGGAGTCATTTTGGCGCAGGCCATCGGTCGGCTCGGTAACTACTTCAATCAGGAGCTCTACGGCCGCGAAACCACGCTGCCGTGGGGGCTGGAGATCTTCTACCGCCGAGACCCCTCGGGATACATCGACCCGCATTCGCTGGACGGCATCTCCACGGGCCAGGTCGCACTCGTCGTGCAGCCGACATTCCTGTACGAATTGATCTGGAACGTCCTGATTTTCGTCGCTTTGATCTACGCGGACCGGCGACTCACGCTGGGGCACGGCCGACTGTTCGCGCTCTATGTGGCCGGCTACTGCGTCGGGCGCTTCTGTGTGGAGTTGCTGCGCGACGACACCGCAACCCACATCGCGGGCATCCGGATCAATTCGTTCACATCGACTTTCGTGTTCATCGGGGCCGTGGTGTACCTCATGGCGGCGCCCAAGGGTCGCGAAGATCCGGAGAGCCTGCGCGGAAACCAATACGTCGACGAGGAATCCGCGGAACCCGAGCCCGCGGAGGAGCCGGCCACCGTTGCGGCGGCGGCGGCCGCTGCCGGTGCGGTGGGCGCGGCAGCCGGCGCTGATGATGCGCCGACCGAATCGGCTTCGGCGGGACCCGCCGAAGCCGCCGACACGACGGCCGAAGAACCGGAAGCCGAGGAGCCGGAAACGGTCCAGGCGGCGGCGCTCACCGAGGCGGAGCCCGGCGAAGCCGAGATCGAACAGCCCGAGGACGAAGCGGAGGGGCAAGAGTCCTTGGGTGAGGCGATAGCCGACGAGGCCGAGGCCGAGGAATCCGAGGCCGACGAGCTGGAGGTCGGGGAGCCGGAAGCCGAGCCGGAAGTTGAAGAGCCGCAAGCCGAACAGGCCGAGGCCACGACGGGAGCTGATGAACCGGAAGCCGAGGCGATAGCCGACGAGGCCGAGGCCGAGGAATCCGAGGCCGACGAGGTGGAGATCTCGGATCCGGAAGCCGAAGCGGAAGTTGAAGAGCCGCAAGCGGAACAGCCCGAGGCGAAAGACGGCCAGCCCGAAGCCGAAGCGGAACCAGAGGATTCCGAATCCGAGGAACCGGAGGCCGAAAGCGAACAACCCGACACTGAAGAGCCCGCCGCCGAAAGCACCTCGGATCAACCCGAAACCCGGCGGCGATGGGGCTCGCGGCTGCGGAACCGACTGTCGGGCCGCTGACTACCCGCCAACTACCCACTAACGACGGACGTGCCCGTTTCACGCGGCGGGGCACGAGGAATCTGGCATGCTCGAA
This sequence comes from Mycobacterium sp., assembly GCF_025933915.1. Taxonomy (GTDB): domain Bacteria; phylum Actinomycetota; class Actinomycetes; order Mycobacteriales; family Mycobacteriaceae; genus Mycobacterium. Next base: position 16,539 of record NZ_JAICZA010000017.1, on the reverse strand, counting down.
GACTGTGACCAACGCAAGGTCAGCCGTTCGGTGATGCAACCTCATCCACTCGCGCAGGCCGGCCCACACGGCGTGCGTCGTCGTCTCGGCTATATCGGCGCCGGGACGGGCCTCGTGCTGGGCGGCGCGCTCGGCTATGTCGGACTGGCCGACCCGCACAACCCCGCGTCGATCTATCCGCCGTGTCCGTTCAAATTGCTCACCGGCTGGAATTGCCCGTTTTGCGGCGGGCTGCGGATGACGCATGACGTGGTGCACGGTGACCTGGTGGCCGCTGTCCACGACAACGTCTTCGTGCTGGTCGGGATCCCGGTGCTGGCCGCGTGGCTGCTGGTTCGCCGAGCACGCGGCAAATCATCATTGTCGCGACCGGCGTTGCTGACGGTCGTGGTCGCGACGATCGGATGGACGATTCTGCGTAACCTGCCCGCCTTTCCGTTGATTCCGACCGTTCTCGGTGGGTAAAAGCACACTGCGCGGCGGCGTTATGTGCGGGCCGTGGGGGTTGCACGCGACTATGCTGGGTCGGCGTGAGTAGACGCGGAAAGATCGTCTGCACCCTTGGGCCTGCGACCAATTCGGACGAGTTGATTCTGGCGCTGGTTGAGGCCGGCATGGACGTCGCCCGGTTGAACTTCAGCCACGGTGATTACTCCGATCACAAAGCCGCCTACGAACGGGTTCGGGTCGCCTCCGACGCCACCGGGCGCGCCGTCGGTGTGCTGGCCGATTTGCAGGGGCCCAAGATACGGCTGGGGCGCTTCGCCACCGGCCCCACTTACTGGGCCGACGGTGAAACGGTCCGGATCACCGTCGCCGACTGCGAAGGCAGCCACGACCGGGTGTCGACCACCTACAAAAGACTGGCCGAGGACGCCTCGCCCGGTGACCGGGTGTTGGTCGACGACGGCAAGGTGTGCCTGGTGGTCGACAAGATCGAGGGCGACGACGTCGTCTGCACGGTCGTCGAGGGTGGCCCGGTGAGCAACAACAAGGGCATCTCGCTGCCCGGGATGAACGTCTCCGCACCGGCCTTGTCGGAGAAGGACATCGAGGACCTCACCTTCGCGCTGGACCTCGGTGTCGACCTCGTGGCGCTCTCGTTCGTGCGTTCGCCGGCCGACGTCGAGTTGGTGCACGACGTGATGGACCGGGTCGGCCGGCGTGTACCGGTGATCGCCAAGCTGGAAAAACCGGAAGCCGTCGACAATCTTGAAGCCATCGTGCTGGCCTTCGACGCGATCATGGTGGCCCGCGGCGACCTCGGTGTCGAGCTGCCTCTGGAAGAGGTTCCGTTGGTGCAGAAGCGGGCCATCCAGATGGCCCGGGAAAACGCGAAACCGGTCATCGTCGCCACCCAGATGCTCGATTCGATGATCGAGAACTCACGGCCGACCCGGGCGGAGGCCTCCGACGTCGCCAACGCCGTCCTCGACGGCGCCGACGCGGTGATGCTGTCCGGGGAGACCTCGGTGGGCAAGTATCCGCTGGCCGCCGTGCGGACCATGTCACGCATCATCTGCGCGGTCGAGGACAATTCCACGGCGGCCCCGCCGCTCACGCACGTGCCACGCACCAAACGCGGGGTGATCTCGTATGCGGCCCGCGACATCGGCGAGCGCCTCGACGCCAAGGCGCTGGTCGCGTTCACCCAGTCCGGGGACACGGTCAAGCGACTCGCTCGCCTGCACACACCGCTGCCGCTGCTGGCCTTCACCGCGTGGCCGGAGGTGCGCAGCCAGCTGGCCATGACCTGGGGCACCGAGACGTTCATCGTCGCGATGATGACCTCCACCGACGGCATGATCCGCCAGGTCGACAAGTCGCTGCTGGAGCTCGGTCGCTACAAGCGTGGTGACCTGGTGGTCATCGTCGCCGGCGCGCCACCTGGCACAGTAGGGTCGACCAACCTGATCCATGTCCACCGGATCGGGGAGGATGACGTCTAGCCCGACGACGATGCGGTCCGTGTGGCGGACTGAGGAGGAGTCGGGCAACCCGACCCAGCCCGACGACGATGCGGTCCGTGTGGCGGACTGAGGAGGAGTCGGGGAATCCGACCCAGCCAGCCCAGAGGAGAGCCCGTGCCAGCCGGCGGTGAGCCGAACACCACGTCTGACTTCGCGGAACTGCTGGCGACACTCGACCTCCACCGTCTCTCCGATGACCTGTTCATCGGCTCGCATCCCAGCAAGAACCCGATGCGAACGTTCGGTGGTCAGCTCATGTCGCAGTCGTTCGTCGCGAGCAGCCGGAGCCTGATCCGCCAGGACCTGCCGCCGAGCGCGCTATCGGTGCATTTCATCAACGGTGGCGACACCGACAAGGACATCGAATACCGCGTGACCCGGCTGCGTGACGAGCGGCGGTTCGCCAACCGGCGCGTCGACGCGATGCAGGGCGGCACGTTGCTGTGTTCGGCGATGATCTCCTACATGGCCGGAGGCCGCGGCCTCGAGCACGGTATCGATCCGCCTCAGGTGGCCGAACCGCACACACAGCCCTCGATCAGCGAACTGCTACGCGGCTACGAAGAGACCGTCCCGCACTTCGTGAACGCCCTGCAGCCCATCGAATGGCGCTACACCAACGACCCGTCGTGGGTGATGCGCACGAAAGGGGATCGGTTGCCGCACAACCGGGTTTGGGTCAAGGCCCTGGGAGAGGTCCCCGACGACCCGGTGTTGCACACCGCAACAATGGTGTACTCCTCGGACACCACGGTGTTGGATTCCGTCATCACCACGCACGGTCTGTCCTGGGGATTTGACCGAATTTTCGCTGCGTCGGCCAACCATTCCATTTGGTTTCACCGACAGGTCAACTTCAACGACTGGGTCCTGTACTCGACGTCGTCGCCGGTAGCGGCGGATTCGCGCGGGCTGGGTGCCGGGCATTTCTTCGATCGGTCCGGGCAACCGCTCGCCACGGTGGTGCAAGAGGGCGTGCTGAAGTATTTCCCGTCGTCGCGCCGGTAAACCGTTACGCAATAGCCGCAGGATATCCGTCCGAATCACTCCCGATATCGCCCTGAACGGGCGTAGCTTTGACGATGCCGGGTATTCGGTGCAGAGGCGGCGGACACGCCGCCCAGCTGTTGTCAGCGCATCGGGAGGTGAGTGTGAACGGGCCGGTGGTGGACGTCACAGCGAGACCTCGCGCGCGCGAACGTGTTGTCGTTTCGGCCGATTCGCTGGCGGCCCGCTTGATCGGTGCCCTGGCGTTGCTCTGCGCGACGTGCTGGTTCATCGAGATACTCGCTCGTCACCACAGCAATCCGAGCTGGCATTTCGCCGATCGGCTGGCCTGGTCACTGACGGTTCTGGCAGCGGTGGCGTGGATCGCGCGCGGCATCTTCCTGGGCCGCCCGGTGACGACGATGCACGCCATTGCGGCCGCGTTTTTCGTGCTGGCGGGGTTGGGCCTGCATGTGTTGTCCTTCGATCTGCTCGGTGACGTCGTGATCGCCGGCTCGGGCATGGTGCTGATGTGGCCGATGCCCTCGCACCCGCGGCCCGCCGACCTGCCGCGTATCTGGAAATTGATCAACGTGACCAGCGATGACGCGTTGGCGCCGTTCACCATGCAGACCGGCAAGAGCTACCACTTCACCGCCGACGGCGCCGCGGCGCTGGCCTACCGGACGCGGATGGGAATCGCCGTGGTCAGCGGTGACCCGATCGGCGCCGAGGAGCGCTTCCCCGAACTGGTGGCCGATTTCGCCGCGAGCTGTCATGCCCACGGATGGCGCATCGCGGTGGTCGGGTGCGGCGAGCGTCGCCTCACACTGTGGAACGACTCGGCGATATTGGGACAGTCGCTGCGGGCCATACCCATTGGGCGCGATGTGGTCGTCGACGTGTCCGGTTTCGACATGGTGGGCCGCAGGTTCCGCAACCTGCGTCAGGCGGTGAAGCGCACCCATAACTGCGGCGTCACAACCGAAATCGTGGCCGAGCAGGGACTCGGCGAACAGCTGCTGGCCGAGCTGACCGAGGTGGTGCGGGAATCATCCAAAGGGGCGCGCGCCGACCGCGGATTCCACATGAACCTCGATGGCGTGCTGGAAGGCCGCTTTCCCGGCATTCAGCTGATCGTTGCCAGGGACGCCACGGGCACGGTGCAGGCGTTTCACCGGTATGCCACGGCCGGCGGTGGCAGCGACATCACCCTCGACGTCCCGTGGCGCCGCCGCGGTGCCCCCAACGGACTCGACGAGCGGCTCAGCGTCGACATGATCATGGCCGGCAAAGACAGTGGGGCACAGCGGGTATCGCTCGCATTCGCCGCATTCCCCGAGATCTTCGACGACAAGAACCGCGGCCTGACCCAGCGCGTCTTCTACGGGCTGATCCACGTCCTCGACCCGCTGATCGCGCTGGAGTCGTTGTACCGGTACGTGCGCAAGTGGCATGCCCTCGACGCGCGACGCTACGCGCTGATCTCCATGACGCAGATCGTCCCGCTGCTGTTCGTGTTGTTGTCGCTGGAGTTCATGCCGCGCCGGCGACACCTCTGAACACAAGCACGGCGGTCGGGCCGCTTACGTGCTACGAGCCCTGATCGACGCGCAGTTCGTCGCAGCCAATTCCCTTGCCCAGGTGGTGAGTAGCCACCACCACGGTGCGTTCGGGGGACAGCAGCCCGGACCCCGGGGCCAACAGGTCGCGGAGGACCTGTTCGGCGTCGGTGATATCGAGGTGTTCGGTGGGTTCGTCGAGCAGCACGATCCGCGCGGGTGAGATCACCGCCCTGGCCAGCAGTAGCCTCCTGCGCTGCCCCGCCGAAAGGGCCTGCGCGCCACCGGTGAGCACCGTGGACAGGCCCTCGGGTAAACCGGTGAGCCATGAGCCGAGCCCGACCGTGTCCAGTGCCGCGGCGAGTTCGTCGTCCCGGCAGTCGCCGCGGGCGACCAGCAGGTTGTCTCGAACGGTGGTGGCGAATACGTGGGCGTCCTCCGCGAAAAGTCCGATGGCGCTCCGCAAATCGACCTCGTCGAACTGAGTCAAGGCGGTGCCGTCGAGTAGCACCTGCCCGTGCAGTGGCGGCAGCAGGCCGGCGAGCGTCATCAGCAGTGTCGTCTTCCCGGAACCGCTGGCGCCGGTGACGGCCAGCCGCGCGCCCGGCGGCAGGTCCAGCGCGATGCGGGTCGAGCGTGCCCCGCCGTGGTGACCGGAGCGAACGTCTGCCGAAAGCCGGCCGGTGCCGGCCGGCCTCGCTGGCGTCTCCCTCGCCTCGGTGGATTCACGCGGCCCGTCGGCGGCCAGTTCCAGCAACCGGCGCGCGGCGATCCGCGACCGCGTCAACTGCACGGCGGCCCCCGGCAGCGGCGTCATCGCCTCGAAAGCGGACAACGGCAGCAACATCAGGACGGCCAGCGTGGTGGGCGCGACCGCGTGCGCCAACCCGATCCCGGCCACCACCGCGCCCAGCACGCTGGCCCCGATGGCCGCGGTGGACATCGCCTCGGCGATGGCGGCCGGTTTGGCCGCGGCGTCCAGGGCATCACCCCAAGCGCGTTGGCGCCGTTGCGATTCGGCGATGACATCGGGCAGCAGGCCGGCGACCCGAAGCTCGGGCGCATGTTCGAGGGCGATCATCGCCGAGGTGTCGCGCTCGGAATGGTGTTGCCGCGCAATGTCTTCCTGGCTCGCGGCGGCCCGGCCGGCGAGGCGGGGCGCGACGAAACCGGCGATCAGCAGGCAGATGGCCAGCACGGCGGCCGCGGGCGGTGAGATGGCGGCGACCACCGCGGTGGCCGCCACCGCCAGCACCGCCGCGACGCCGATCGGCACCAGGGCGCGCACCAAGACGTTGGCCAGTTCGTCGACGTCGGCGCCCACCCGGGCCACCAGTTCGCCGCTGTGCAGCCGGACGGCGGCCGCCGCGGGCCCGCGCGCCAGCCGTTGGTAGACCTGCACCCGGGCGGTGCCGGCCGCGCGTAATGCCGTGTCGTGGGTGACCAGGCGCTCGCAGTAGTGCAGCACGGCCCGCGAGATCGCGAACATACGCACCGCGACCGCCGCGACCGACAGGTCCAGCACGGGCGGCATCTGCCACGCGCGGGTGATCAGCCACGCCGCAACGCCGGCCAGCGCCAGCGCGCTGCCCAGCGACAGCACCCCGAGCGCGATCGCCGCCAGCACGCGGGGCAGCCGGGGACGCAGCAGGGCAGTGGCGGCCAGTAGGGGTTTATCGAGGCGACCCGTCGTGGTCGGCGGAGACGTGGAATCAGATTGGGGCATAACGCACTCCGCGGTCGGCGACCACGTCGACGATCTGGTCGCCGATGGCCAGCACCGGCTCACGATGTCCGACCACGATCACGGTCGCACCGGCGCGGGCCCGCTCCACGATCGCCCGCAGGACCCGTTCCTCGGTGCGGGCGTCCAGATGTGCGGTCGGCTCGTCGAGCAACAGCACGGCGGCCGCCGATCCGAGTGCCCGCGCGAGGCCCAGCCGTTGCCGCTGCCCCAGGGACAGTCCGACCCCGCCGCGCCCGAGCGCGGTGCCACCTCCCTGGGGAAGCTCAGCCACCACGGTGTCGAAACCGGAGATGGCACAAGCATTATCGATGTCCTCGAGCTCTCCGAGCAGCGCCAGGTTGTCATCGATGGTGCCCGGCACCAGCACCGGGCGCTGCGGCAGCCAGGACAGCTGCCCCCACCACCGGGGCGGCTCCAGGTCGGCGACGTCGACTCCGCCGACGGTGACCCGGCCCGACGAGGGCGCGGTGATGCCGGCGATCACCTGCAGTGTGGTGCTTTTGCCGGCGCCGTTTCGTCCGGTCAGCACGGTCACCGTGCCGGGGTCGATCACCGCGTTCAGATCGCGCGGCGCCCCTCCGTCGCGGCCGGCGACGGTGAGATGTTCGAGGCGAATCCGCGCGCCGCGCGCGGTGACCGTCCGGTGCCGAGCCCTGGACGGGGCCGGCTGACCGATGAGGGCGAACGCCTCGTCGGCGGCGGCCCTACCGTCTTGAGCGGCATGGAATTCCACGCCGATGCGGCGCAATGGCCAGTACACGTCCGGCGCCAGCAACAACACCGTCAAACCCGTGGTCAGGGTCATCTCACCGAAAACCAGGCGAAGCCCTATTCCGACGGCGATCAGCGCCACGCCCAGCGTGGCCAGCAATTCGAGCACGAGGGCCGACAGGAAGGCGATCCGCAGGGTCGCCATGGTGGAGCGGCGGTGCGCGGCAGCGAGTTCGGCGATGCGCCGTTCGGGTCCCGCGCTGCGTCCCAACGCCCGCAGCGTGGGGATTCCGGCGATCAGGTCCAGCATCCGGGCCTGCAGGGTGGCCATGGCGGCCAGCGCGGCTGCCGAGCGGTCCCGGGTTGCCAGCCCGATCAGCACCATGAAGATCGGTACCAGCGGCAGCGTGATCGCCACGACCGCCGTCGATTTCAGGTCATAGACCGCGATCACCGCGACGGTGGCCGGTGTCAGGATCGCGGCGAGCAGCAACGTCGGCAGGTATCCGGTGAGATAAGGACGCAGACCGTCCAGGCCGCGGGTGACCACCACCGCGGCGGTGTCGCGTTGCGCCGCGAGTTCACCGGGCTGCCTGGCGGTCACCGCCTCCAGTACCTGGCCGGACAGGTCGGCGATGACGACGCTGGCTCCCCGCTGCCCCAGCCGGGCCTGAAGCCAATGCGTCACCGCGCGAACGACCCACAGCGCCAACAGGATTGACAGCGGCCCCAACCAGGCGCGCAGTCCGCGTGCGAACGGGACGCCGACGACGCGTGCGACGATGCTCCCCAACACGATCGCCGAACCGATCGCGCAGGCGGAGATCAGCACCCCGCAGCCCACCGCGGCGACCAGATAACGGCGCAGCGCCGCCGATGCCCGCCACAGTCTCGGGTCCAGGGGCGCTCGGCTCGCGCCGTCTTCACCGCTCAGGACGGGCGCCTAGCCAGACCGATGGGGGCCGGGATCCGGTCGGCCGAGATCCGTTGCCGGAAAACCCAGTACGTCCACGCCTGATACACCACCGTCAGCGGGGCCATGAACGCCGTCACCCACGTCATGACTTTGAGTGTGTAGTGGGTCGAGGAGGCGTTGTAGATGGTCAGACTCCATTGCTTGTTCAGCGTCGAGGGCACCAGGTTCGGATACAGCGAGCCGAAGAGCAGGATCACCACGGCCGCGACCACCAGCGCGATGCAGGTGAACGCCCAACCGTCGGATGCGCGCCGCCAGACCAGCAGTACCGCCGTCAGTTGCGCGATCACGGCCACGGCCAGCACCAGCCAGGTCCAGCTCTTGCCGTAAGCCAGTTGCGTCCAAAGCCCGAAGCCCGCGACCAGTCCGGTGACCGGAAGCGAGAGCCATACGCCGAATCGGTACGCGTCGTCGCGGAGGGCGCCGGACGTCTTCAACGCGACGAACACCGCACCGTATAGCAAGAACAGACCGGCGGTGGCCAACCCGCCCAACACCGTGTAGGCGTTCAGCACATCGGTGATCGCGAGGTGAATGTGGCCGTCGGCGTCCACCGGGAGTCCGCGGACCAGGGCGGCGAACGCGACACCCCACAAGACGGCCGGCAGCCATGACCCGGCGGCGATGCCGAAATCGGCCCAGCCGCGCCATTTTGTGCCGTCGATCTTGCCGCGCCACTCGATCGCCACGGCCCGCAGGATCATGCCGAACAAGATGGCCAGCAGTGGCAGGTAGAGCGTGGAGAACACGGTGGCGTACCAGCCGGGAAAGGCGGCGAACATGGCCGCGCCGCCGACGATCAGCCAAACCTCGTTGCCGTCCCAGACCGGGCCGATGGTGTTGAGCGCGGTGCGGCGCAACGGTTCGGCTTCACCGATGCCGACGCGCGCGAACGGCTCCATCAACATGCCCACGCCGAAGTCGAAGCCCTCAAGGATGAAGAAACCCAGGAACAGCACCCCGATGATGCCGAACCATACTTCTTGCAGTCCCACTCCGATCAGCTCCTTTCGGCCTCGGTAAGCCCCATCACGCCTCAGTAGGCGAAAGACAGCGGCGCCATCTCGTCCTCGCCGGGCGCGTGCGGGGGAGCGGGTTCGGCGTCGTGCTCCAGTGGACCTTCGACGGTGTAGCGCTTGAGCAGAAAGAACCAGAGCACCGCCAGCACCGCGTAGACGAGGGTGAAGGTCACCAGCGACGTGATGACCATGCCGGGCACGTGGTTGGACACACCTTCGCGGACGGTCATCCGGATCAACTGGTCGCCGGTGGGGTTCGGAGCCACCACCCATGGCTGGCGGCCCATCTCGGTGAACACCCATCCCGAGATGTTGGCCAGGAACGGCGTGGGAATGGTGAGCAGCGCGAACCAGGAAACCCAGCGGCTCTTGGGGGTTCGCCCGGCGCGAGTCAGCCACAGCACGGTCAGGGCGAACCCCACGGGGATCACCAGCAATCCGATCATCAATCGGAAGGACCAGTAGGTGACGAACAGATTCGGCCGGTAGTCGTCGGGCCCGAAGCGGTATTGGTACTGCTGCTGCAGTTCGTCGACCCCTTGCAGGGTCACCCCGCTGAGCTTGCCTTCGGCCAGGAACGGCAGGACGTAAGGCACCTTGATCACTTCGGTGACGCTGCTGCAGTTGTTGTGGGTGCCGATGGTCAGCACCGAGAAGTCGGGGTCGGTTTGGCTGCGGCACAACGCCTCCGCCGATGCCATCTTCATCGGCTGCTGGACGAACATCAGCTTGCCCTGGCGATCACCGGTGAAGAACAAGCCGAGAGCGGCGAGCAGCACCACCGCACACCCCAGCATCGCCGCGGGACGAAACATGGTGCGGGCCTCGGCTTCCGCGACGGGGGCGGCGGATCCGGGCGTGCGTGCACGTACCATCCACCATGCACTGACGGCGGCGACGAAAGCGCCGGCGGTCAGCAGCGCTCCTGCCACCGTGTGTTGAAACGCCGCTTGGGCAGTGTTATTGGACAGCAGGGCGAAAATGCTGTCCAGCTCGGCGCGCCGCGTCACCGGATTGTAGTGTGCGCCGACCGGGTGCTGCATGAACGAGTTCGCCGCGATGATGAAGAACGCCGAGACGTTGACGCCGATCGCGACGACCCAGATGCAGGCCAGGTGTAGCAGCTTCGGCAGCCGGCTCCAGCCGAAGATCCACAGGCCGATGAACGTGGATTCGAAGAAGAAGGCGAACAGCCCCTCCATCGCCAGCGGCGCACCGAAGATGTCGCCGACGAACCGCGAGTACTCGCTCCAGTTCATGCCGAACTGAAACTCTTGGACGATGCCGGTCGCCACGCCGATGGCGAAGTTGATCAGGAACAGCTTGCCGAAGAATTTGGTCAGTCGATACCAGGCGGTGTTGCCGGTAGCCACCCACACCGTTTGCATGATGGCGATCAGCGGGGCCAAGCCGATCGTGAGCGGCACAAAGATGAAGTGGTAGACGGTAGTTATACCGAACTGCCACCGCGAAATATCGACGACGTTCATCTGTCATCTCCCGACTGCGGAGGCCCCGACCAACGGCTACGACAGAGTGTAGTAGATAGGCCGGCGCCTGCGCTACCGGCGCCCGCCTCAGCTGCCGAGGCTGTTGGACGCCTTGCGGATGCCGAACGAGGAAATGACCTCGAATACGCCGATCACGACGAACCACGCGCCGACCACGATCGCCAGGGTGACAATCGATTCGAACGGTGACGCCAGGACCACGATGCCGGCGAGCAGGCTGAGCACACCGAGGAAGATGTTCCAGCCCCGGCCCGGCAGGTGCGGGTCGCTGACGGCCGAAATCGTCGTGGCGACGCCGCGGAAGATGAACCCGATACCAATCCATATGGCCAGCAGCAAAATTGCGTATCCCTGACCGAAGTGGCGGAACGCGAGCAGCGCCAGGATCAGCGACGCGGCCCCGCTGATGAACAGCAGGATCCTGCTCCCCGCCGAGACATGCAGTGAGAACGCGAAGACGACTTGCGCGATACCGGTGATGAGCAGATAAACACCGAAGGTGACGGCGGCGACCAGGATGGAAATTCCCGGCCACGCCAGCATCAGGACACCGAGGACGATCGACAGAATTCCCGACAGCAGAGCGGATTTCCACAGATGCGGCAGCAGGCTTGGAACAGGGTGGGTTCCAGGAGGGCCAGGGGAGATAGTCATCGCCGCAGTCTGGCACAAACGCGGGCCTTGGTATAGGGACTTTTGATCAGACGTGGGCGGTGCGTGATCGTTCGGTGAGCAGGTCGGTGGGTTGTTCGCCGGGCTTGCGGCCGATGAGATACCAGGTGCGCATGACGCCCTTGCCTTTTACCTCGATGCGGCCGCGCTCCTGTAGGACGAAGTCGTTTTTGAGGCGCTCGTACATCGCCTGGGGCACTTGGATTCGGCCCACCGAATCGGTGGACTCCATCCGCGACGCGACGTTGACAGCGTCGCCCCACACGTCGTAGAAGAAGCGGCGCGAACCCACGACGCCCGCGACCACGGGTCCGCAGGCCATGCCCATCCGCAGCGGGACCGGGTTGCCATGCGGGTCCTTCAGTGCGGCAGCAACATTGGCCATGTCGAGCGCGAAATCGGCTAGAGCTGCGGCGTGGTCGGGCCGCACCCGCGGGACGCCACTGACCACCATGTAGGAGTCTCCGCTGACCTTGATCTTCTCCAGGCCGTGTTTGTCCACCAACTCGTCGAAGGCGCTGTACAGCCGGTCCAGGAACCGCACCAGGTCGGCAGGCGCTGTGCTGCTGGCGCGTTCGGTGAAGCCGACGATGTCGGCGAACAGCACGGAGGCTTCGTCGTACTTGTCGGCGATGACATTTCGCTCGGCACTCTTGAGGCGCTCCGCGATGCTGCCCGGCAACATGTTCGCCAGTAGCGCCTCGGAGCGCTGGTACTCGGATTCCATCACCGCCTCGGCGCGGGCGGTGTCACGCAGGGCGAACCACACCGTCACGACCACCATCACGACGCTGGAGATCGCGGTGACGATAAAGCCGGTCGACTGGACCCAGGCCGGCTGCAATCCGGTGTTGCGGGGGACGAGAAACTCAACGGCGATTATCAGGCCGGCGGCGGTGGCCGCCAGCGCAGATGCCAAAACGATGTGTTCGATCCCCAGCAACAGCACGACGATGCAGGCACCGACCAGGAAGAAGAACTGAGCGCCCGCACCGGTACCCAGGTCCAGACAGCTGGCGAAGACCGAGACATACGCCGCGCCCAGAAACGTGAGCGGAGCAATGAGTTCCCCGAATCGCTGCAGCCACGGGACCGCCGCGAAGACCATGGCGCCGACCACGTTGATTGAGCTGACCTGCCACAACCACGTCCCGCTGACGATCTGCACCACGACAAAGCTGACGCTCACCATCACGGCCAGCCATGCGGCGATGGTGAGGATCCGGGCCCGGCGCGCCGCGCTGTCGGCGTAGTGCTGGTTGCGGGCGCGCGACTGGGCCCGCGCCGCGGCTACGCAGTCCGGGCGCTTCGACAGGCCGTCTGGCCATCGCGGTGGGGCACCACAGCTCTTGGCCGCCACGGTGCAAGCCTAGCCGCCGAACAGAAAATTTTGTCGGCAGTCACGTCAATATTTGCCGTTTTCGCCTCCGTAAGTTTCCCGAGTCTGATACGACATGTGTTATCGGGTTGTTATCGGGTTTACGAGTCATTTGGTTCGGTTATTTAACACGTGTTTGACGCTTTTGCATGACGCGTGTTCGCCTCGACTAAGGGGTGCCTGATGGCGGGTCTCAGAAGAATCGTTCTCGCGTTAGTCATTGCCGCCACCGCCGTGCTCACGGAGAGCTGTAGTGGCGCCTGTAGTGATCCGAGCTGGCTACTGCGAGTGGCCGGCGATTCCATCGGCACCTACACCGCGGGGGGAGACGTATCGGCTTCCGGCCAGGTCTGCATCAGCCGAACATTAGGCGACTGAGGCGATTACACCTGCCCGACGTCCTCGGTGCTTGAACTCATGCCGGTTTTGAGGAGATCGCCAGGACCGATGGCGAGGTCGATGCGGGGGTGTGCCCGTCGTCGTTCGGCGCCCGGCTGCCGGTGGCAATGACCGCCGTGGGCCACGCCGTCACGAAATACTATGAATTCAAGTGATCCGTAATGCGCCATGCACTGCTCGTAACGCCGCATAAATGCACGCGGTATATAAGTAATAGGAAATCCATACTATTAGAAGGTATTTTGCCCGATAACCAGACTTTGGAATCGGTAATGTCCGGGAGAACCACTACGTTAGTACCGGAAGACCCAGCGGGATCGATGAGCTGCCGGGAGCGTTCGCTGGTGCCCTCGGTGAGATTCGAACTCACACTGGACGGGTTTTGAATCCGTTTCCTCTGCCAGTTGGGATACGAGGGCTTGCGGCCTCTTACCTTAGAGGCAGCCTCCCACCATAGAGGATTTGGTGTCCTCACCTGTCACACCGCCCCCGCGGTCGCTGGTCTGAGGCGTTCGCGACACAATGTCCGTCATGACAGGCCCCACGACCGACACCGACGCCGCTGTGCCGCGCCGGGTCCTGATCGCTGAAGACGAAGCGCTCATCCGAATGGATCTCGCCGAGATGCTCCGAGAGGAGGGCTACGAGATCGTCGGTGAAGCGGGCGACGGACAGGAAGCCGTCGAGTTGGCCGAGCGTCATCAGCCCGACCTGGTGATCATGGATGTGAAGATGCCGCGCCGCGACGGCATCGACGCGGCCTCGGAGATCGCCAGCAAGCGCATCGCCCCGATCGTCGTTTTGACCGCGTTCAGCCAGCGCGACTTGGTCGAGCGTGCCCGAGATGCCGGGGCGATGGCCTACCTGGTGAAGCCGTTCACCATCAGCGATCTGATCCCGGCCATCGAATTGGCCGTCAGCCGCTTCGGCGAGATCGCCGAGCTGGAACGCGAGGTGGCGACGCTGTCCGAGCGGTTGGAGACCCGCAAACTCGTGGAACGCGCCAAAGGCCTGCTGCAGACCGAGCAGGCCATGACCGAGCCCGAGGCGTTCAAGTGGCTTCAGCGGGCCGCCATGGACCGGCGGACCACGATGAAGCGAGTGGCCGAAGTCGTCCTGGAGACCCTCGGCCCCAAGGACGAGTAATTTTCGACGGTCGGGTGCCCGATCGTGGCGTCGAGTGTGCGCGCGGGGCTCCGAGTGTGAACCCATGGCGTTGACTGTTAGCTCAGGGCGACGACACGCCGCACGCAGCCGCCGTGGCTTGACACTGAAAGCCGTAGCTTCACAGCCAAATCCATGGCTTCACGCTGGCCGGCGCACGCTCGCGCGGCGGCCGAAAACCCTAGCGGGCGACGATCACCGACGAGCCGTGCCCGAACAGGCCCTGGTTGGCCGTGATGCCGACCGTGGCGTTTTCCACCTGCCGGCCGGTGGCCTGACCGCGCAGTTGCCACGTCAGCTCGCAGACCTGGGCGATTGCCTGCGCGGGGATGGCCTCGCCGAAGCACGCGAGCCCGCCGGACGCGTTGACGGGAACCCTGCCGCCGATGCTGGTGGCGCCGCTGCGCAGCAGCGCCTCGGCGTCGCCCTTGGGGCACAGGCCCAGGTGCTCGTACCAGTCGAGTTCCAGCGCGGTGGACAGGTCGTAGACCTCGGCCAGGCTCACGTCCTCGGGCCCGACGCCCGCCTCGGCGTAGGCCGCGTCGAGGATATGGTCCTTGAAGGCCCGATCCGGTGCGGGCACCGCGGCGGTGGAATCCGTTGCGATATCGGGTAATTCGGGTAGGTGCTGCGGATAGTTCGGGGTGACCGTGCTGACCGCCCGCACGGACGGCACACCGGCCAGCGAGCCGAGGTGTTCACGAGCGAACTTCGCACTGGCCACGATCAGGGCCGCTGCGCCGTCGGAGGTGGCGCAGATGTCCAGCAGGCGCAACGGGTCGGCCACCACCGCGCTGGCCAGCACGTCCTCGACCGATACCTCCTTGCGGTACCGCGCATTCGGGTTCTGCAGGCCATGCCGCGAGTTCTTGACCTTGACCTGGGCGAAATCCTCGAGCGTGGCACCGTAGAGGTCCATCCGCCGCCGCGCCAGCAGCGCGAAATACACCGGATTGGTGGCGCCGATCAGGTGGAAGCGCTGCCAGTCGGGATCGTTTCTGCGCTCACCGCCGACCGGGGCGAAAAAGCCCTTCGGCGTGGTGTCCGCGCCGATGACCAGGGCCACGTCGCAAAAGCCGGCCAGGATCTGGGCCCGGGCGCTCTGCAGCGCCTGCGAGCCACTGGCGCACGCGGCATAGCTCGAGCTGACCGGCACGCCATTCCACCCGAGTTTCTGGGCGAACGTCGCACCGGCGACGAACCCGGGGTAGCCGTTGCGGATGGTGTCCGCGCCGGCCACCAACTGGATCTGGCGCCAGTCCAGGCCCGCTTCGTTCAGCGCTGCCCGGGCGGCGGCCACCCCGTATTCGGTGAAGTCGTTGCCCCATTTGCCCCAGGGGTGCATCCCGGCGCCCAGGATGTACAGCGGTTCGGGCGCGGTCGTCATGCGATCCTCCACGCGTGCACGATGCGCTGCACGCCGTCGTCGTCGGTGTACAGCGGCATGGTGGTCAATTCCATCTCGATGCCGACCTTCAAGTCGGCGGCCAGCGTGCCTTCGACCACCTTGCCCAGCACGATCAGGCCCTCCTTCGCCAGCTCCACGGCGGCGACGGCGAAGGGCTCAAAGGGATCCGGCGACGGGTAGGGCGGCGGTGGCGCGTAACGGTTCTCGGTGTAACTCCACAGCGTTCCCCGCGTCGACAAGGCGACCGAATCCAGCGAGTCGCTCGTGCAACCCGGATTGGGGCAGTTGTTCTCCCGCGGCGGGAAGACGTAGGTGCCGCACTGCGGGCATTTACCGCCGATCAGATGCGGAACACCGGCTTCGTCGCTAGTGGACTCGGTGGTGAACCATCCATCGACCGCCGGTTCTTGTCGGATGACTTCTGGCACCCGACCAGCGTACCCAGCTCACGCACAAAACTGAAACGTGTTGCAGTTCCGCGGGCGGCACGGTCGGGGCGCGTCGCCCGTCACACCGGATGCCTAAAGTGAGAGCCGTGCCCGCCACGAAAACCGCTACGAAGCCCAGCGAGGAACAAACCAGACCGACGCTCATGCTGCTGGACGGCAATTCCCTGGCGTTTCGGGCGTTCTATGCGCTGCCCGCCGAAAACTTCAAAACCCGCGGCGGGCTGACCACCAACGCGGTCTACGGCTTCACCGCGATGTTGATCAACCTGTTGCGTGACGAGGCCCCGACCCATATCGCCGCGGCCTTCGACGTATCCCGGCAGACATTCCGCTCCGCGCGCTACCCGGAGTACAAGGCCAATCGGTCGGCGACGCCCGAGGAGTTCCACGGCCAGATCGACATCACCAAGGAAGTCCTGGCGGCGCTGGGCATCACGGTGCTCGCCGAGGCGGGGTTCGAGGCCGACGACCTGATCGCCACCCTGGCCACCCAGGCCGAAAACGAGGGCTACCGCGTGCTGGTGGTCACCGGCGACCGCGATTCCCTCCAGTTGGTCAGCGACAGCGTGACGGTGCTCTATCCCCG
>NZ_JAICZA010000157.1 GCF_025933915.1 Mycobacterium sp. | reverse complement strand
TACGACGATCTCAAGCCGCTGCTGCAGTTCATCGTCGCGGGCGGCCTGGCCACCACGGTGAAGGCCGGCCTGGAGCTGCTCGACTTCCCGGTCGGAGACCCGCGTGCGCCGCTGCTGCCGCTCGACGAGCAGGGCCGCGCCGAGCTGAAACGCCTACTGGCGTAGCCCGATTGCCCTACTCCTCCTCACCCCGCTGCGCGGGCTGCATCGTCGTACGGCGGCCCGATTGCCCTACTCCTCCTCACCCCGCTGCGCGGGCTGCATCGTCGTCGGGCTAGCCCAGGTTGGGTGCGGAGAAGGTGTCGCACTGGTTCGGGTCACCGGTCTGATAGCCGACGGTGAACCAATGCTGGCGCTGCTCGGCCGAACCGTGGGTCCAGCTTTCGCGGTTGACGTGCCCGGTCGCCTGTTTCTGGATGCGGTCGTCGCCGACCGACGCGGCGGCCGACAGCGCGTCGCGAATGTCGTCATCGGTCAACGGATTCAGGAACGGCGTGCCGTCCTTCTGGTTGACCGTGGCGGCGTAGTGCGCCCAGATGCCGGCGTAGCAGTCGGCCTGTAGCTCGGTGCGCACGCCGTTGCCGCCGGCGCCCTTGGCTCCCTGCTGGGAGCGGCCCAGGTCGCCTTGCAGCTGTTGCACGTGATGACCGTATTCGTGGGCGACGACGTATTCCTGTGCGAAAGCCCCGTTGCTGGAATGAAGCTGCTTGACGAGTACATCCTGAAAGAAGCTGGTGTCGAAGTATGCCGTCTGGTCGGCCGGGCAGTAGAACGGCCCGACGTCGGTGGTGGCCGGTCCGCAACCGGTGCTCACCTGGTCGCTGAACAGCCGGACATGAGGGCGGGTGTAACCCGTCATCAACTGATGCCACACCGCGTCCACGGAGTTGCCGGTGGCGACCACGCGGCACTGCACGTACTTGTTGGCGTCCGCACCCGTCTTGCACTGGCTCAGGTCGAAGCCGGGCGCCGAGTACCCGCCGGTGTTCGTCTGCGGCTGGTTCATGACGCGGCCCGGGTCGACGCCCAAGAACAGCGCTCCGAGCAGGATGATCAGCCCGAGCCCGCCGCCCCCGACGGCCATTCCCATCCCGCCGCCGCCCGACGACGACGCGTTGCTGGTGTCGATCTGCATGCCCTCGTTGAAGGTCATGAGGCGCTCCTAACGTTGCCGGGTCGCAAGGGAGTCGGTGTAGTTGCGCAGGTTGCGCAGGTAGCGGCGCAGGGCCAGGTTCAGCAGGGGTCCGACCACGACCATCGCCAGCTTCGCCGCCCCGGCCGGCTTCTGGGCCATGGTCCACGTCAGCCGGCAACCGCCCGGGATGACCTCGACCCGGTAATCCTCGGCGAAGGCCGCCACGGATTTGGTCGAGCACTCGTTGAAGCGAAAAGCCATGTGCGTGAACGGTTCCCACGCCAGGAATTCCTCATTGCCGACGATGCCGCCGCGCATCTCGACGATGCGGGTGGTCCCGACGCCGCGCGGCTCGGGGCTGGTCCAGGTCACCGCGGTGCTCGCCTTGCGATCAACTCAGCCCAGCGCGGCCAGGATCCGGCGTCGGAAAGCACCTCGAACAGCTGCTCAGGGGTGATGGCCAGGTCCACGCTGTTGCGGAAGGCAAATGGCGCCGAGTCGATGAAGTCCACGTCGACGCGCTCGCAGGGAAACATGGCACCAATTTAGCCGGGGCCGTCGCTGGCCGCGGCCAGTAAGGGCACCACGACGTCGCTGATCGGTGTGGGCAGGCCGTGGGCCCGGCCCTTGCGGACGATCACCCCGTTGCGGATGTCCCATTCCATCGGGCGGCGATGCTCCGCGTCGGTGAGGATCGACGTGCTCATGTCCTCGGGAACGTTGCGAAACATGTCGACCAACTCATCGATGACGCCGTCGGCGAGACGGGCGCCCTCGGCGCGCGCGACGGCCAGGCATTCGGCGACATAGCGGCGCGACAGTGTGGCGACGTCGTCGCGGCGAAACATCCCGGACCGGCGCCGCGACAGCGCCATGAACCCGGCCAGCGCGTTGGTGAGCAGCTTGTGCCAGGCCGCGGTGATGATGTCGGGGTCGCAGTCCACCCGGCAGCCGGCGCCGCGCAGCAGCTCGGCGACCACCTCCGCCGACGGACCGCTGGGCAGCACCAGGGCCGGCTCGCCGCGCAACCGCACCCAGCCTTCGGGCTGGGTTTCGGCCGAGTACCACACGATTCCGGGAATGACGGGGGATTGCGGGCAGTGCGGCCGCACCTGCTCGACCTGCTCCACGCCGTTTTGCAGCACCACCACGATGGTGTGCACATCGCAGAGCCGGGAAAGCCAGGCGGCCGCCTGCTCGTTCTGGGTGGCTTTGACGGCCAGCAGCACCACGTCCACCGGCCCGGGTGTCTCGCTGGGGTCGGTGCGCACCGGGCCGGGGACGACGATCGGGTCCGCGCCGTCGGGCCGCAGTTCGATGCTCTCGCGCGGGCTGCGGCCGCACACCACGACCGAATGTCCGGCCCGATACAGCAGCGCGGCGGCCGTCGTACCGACGGCGCCGGGACCGACGAGGGCGATGTTCGTGGCGATAGGAGCGAAATTACACCGCCCCTTAGACTGATCAGTCGTTCAACGTGAAGGGGAGTGTTTTTGTGCTGCGCAGCCACGCCGCCGGTTCGCTGAGAAGTAGCGACGCCGGGCAGCAGGTGACGCTCGCGGGCTGGGTGGCCCGCCGCCGCGACCACGGTGGCGTCATCTTCATCGACCTGCGCGACGCCTCCGGAATCGCCCAGGTGGTGTTCCGCGCCGAAGACGTGCTGGCCCAGGCGCACCGGCTGCGCGCCGAGTTCTGTGTCGCGGTCACCGGCGTCGTCGAGATCCGCCCGGAAGGCAACGCCAACCCCGAGATCGCCACCGGCGACATCGAGGTCAACGCCACGTCGCTCACCGTGTTGGGGGAGAGCGCGCCGCTGCCCTTCCAGCTCGACGAGCCCGCGGGCGAGGAACTGCGCCTGAAATACCGCTACCTGGATTTGCGGCGCGACGCCCCGGCGGACGCAATTCGCTTGCGCTCCAAGGTGAATGCCGCCGCGCGTGCGGTGCTCGCGCAGCGCGATTTCGTCGAGATCGAAACACCGACGATCACCCGCTCGACCCCGGAGGGCGCGCGCGACTTTCTGGTGCCGGCCCGGCTGCACCCCGGCTCGTTCTACGCCCTGCCGCAGAGTCCGCAGCTGTTCAAGCAGCTGCTGATGGTGGCCGGGATGGAGCGCTACTACCAGATCGCGCGCTGCTACCGCGACGAGGATTTCCGCGCCGACCGCCAGCCGGAGTTCACCCAGCTCGACATGGAGATGAGCTTCGTCGACGCCGAGGACGTCATCGCCATCTCCGAGGAGATCCTCTCCGCGCTGTGGGCGCTCATCGGGTATGAGCTTCCGACGCCGATACCGCGGATCAGCTACGCCGACGCGATGCGACGGTTCGGCTCCGACAAGCCCGACATGCGTTTCGGGCTCGAGCTCGTCGAGTGCACAGAGTTCTTCAAAGACACCACATTTCGCGTCTTCCAGGCACCGTATGTCGGTGCGGTGGTGATGCCCGGTGGGGCCTCGCAGCCGCGGCGCACGCTGGACGGCTGGCAGGAATGGGCCAAGCAGCGCGGGCACCGCGGGCTGGCCTACGTGCTGATCGCCGACGACGGCACGCTGGGCGGTCCGGTCGCCAAGAACCTGAGCGACGCCGAACGCGACGGCCTCGCGGCGCACGTCGGCGCCAAGCCGGGGGATTGCGTCTTCTTCTCCGCGGGTCCGGCGAAGCCGTCGCGGGCCCTGCTGGGGGCCGCCCGCGGTGAGATCGCCCACCGGTTGGGCATGGTCGATCCCGACGCGTGGGCGTTCGTCTGGGTCGTGGACCCGCCGCTGTTCGAGCCCGCCGATGACGCGACCGCCGCCGGCGACGTGGCCGTCGGCTCGGGGGCGTGGACCGCGGTGCATCACGCCTTCACCTCACCCAAGCCCGACCACGAGGATGCCATTGACACCGACCCCGGCGGCGTGCTCGCCGACGCCTACGACATCGTCTGCAACGGCAACGAGATCGGCGGCGGCTCGATCCGTATCCACCGCCGCGATGTCCAGGAGCGGGTGTTCGCGGTGATGGGACTGGACCACGCCGAGGCCGAGGAAAAGTTCGGATTCCTGTTGGAAGCGTTCACCTTTGGCGCGCCTCCGCACGGCGGGATCGCGTTCGGCTGGGATCGGATCAACGCGCTGCTGTCCGGGGTCGACTCCATCCGTGAGGTGATCGCGTTCCCGAAGACCGGCGGTGGCGTCGACCCGCTCACCGACGCGCCCGCGCCGATCACCGCCCAGCAGCGCAAGGAGTCCGGAATAGACGCCAAACCCAAGCGGGTTGACGAGACATGACTCAACAGTTCCCGGACACCGAAACGATCAACGCGTTCAACACGGCCATCGCCGACGAATTCCGCGCCAACGGTGGCAAGGTCGGCGGCCAATTCGCCAACGCCGACCTGCTGCTGCTGCACACGACCGGCGCCAAGTCCGGGCAGCCCCGGGTATCGCCGCTGGCCTACTTCCGCATCGACGGCAAGCTCATCGTCATCGGCTCCTTCGCCGGCGCCCCGGTCAGCCCGGCCTGGGTGCACAACCTGCGGGCCGACCCGCGGGCGCGCGTGGAGGTCGGGTCGGAATCGGGCATCGCCGCGTTCGACGTGACCGCGCGCGAGCTGCCGCCCGACGAGCGCGGCGACCTCTTCGACAAGGTCACCGCCGCGGCGCCCGGCTTCGCCGAGTACCAGGCCAAGACCACCAGAATGATTCCGCTGTTCGAGCTCATCCGGGCCTAACCGGTGGGCGCCTCGCGGACGGCGGTGCCCTCGGCACGTGTGAAGCTCATCGCGAGTCGGCCAAGAACTCCTGCACCAGCTTTCGCGGCGCCTGCGTCAGCCACGCCTCGGTGATGAGCTCCTGGAGGTCGCGCACCGAGATCTCGGCCAGGTTGACCAGGACCGCGGGGTAGCCGTCGAAATGCGGGGTGGTGAAGTAGGTTTGCGGCTCGTCGTCGATCAGCGCGAACTTGACGCCTTCGTCGGACACCCGAACCCCGAGGATGTCGCCGCGCGGCGGTTCTGGGTCGTTGCGGGCCAGCGCTTCGCGTTCGGAGGGCCGCAGCGGCCGCTCCCAGGCCAGCAGCTTCTTGCCGACCCGCCAGTCGTGCGGTGACGGCTCGGAGGTGAGGGCCAGCTCGCCGACGATGCGGGCGACGTCGTCCCACGTGGCCACTCCTCGATTGTGCTCCCGTTTCGGCGCGGTTGCCGTCGTATCGGCAAACGCTCGGCGACCCGGCGGCCCGCGCGGCGCCGTTGCATGTGATGTGATCGGCCTTGTGGCCGAAGCTCCGAGGGAAGTCGATGCCGCGGTCGCCCGCCGGCATCGGGTCACCCACCGCACCGAGTACCGCTACTCCGACATCGTGACCAGCTCTTACGGACGCGGTTTCCTGACCCCGCGCGACTCGTTGCGGCAGCGTCGCGTCGCGCACCAGCTGACCATCGAGCCGGCCCCCGCCGACAGCTCCACCAGCACGGACACCTACGGGAACATCAGCTCCTACTTCCACGTGACCGAACCGCACAGCGTCCTGACGGTGGTCAGCGATTCCATCGTCGACGTCTACCCCCCGGCGCCGGGCCTGTACGCCGGCGGACCAGCGGTCCGGCCGTGGGAGGAGGCCCGGCCGGCCGGGCGCGTCGGGGCGCTGGCGGCCGAGTTCACCCTGGACCTGAACCCGCCGGAGATCACCGACGAGGTCCGCGAGTACGCGGCGCCCAGCTTCACGCCCGGGCGGCCCTTGATCGAGGTGCTGCGCGACCTGGCGTCGCGAATCTTCACCGACTTCACCTACCGGTCGGGGTCGACGACGATTTCCACCGGGGTCAAGGAGGTTCTGGCGGCCCGGGAGGGGGTATGTCAAGACTTTGCCAGGCTGGCGATCGCCTGCCTGCGCGCCAACGGCCTGGCGGCCAGCTACGTGTCCGGCTACCTGGCCACCGACCCGCCCCCCGGAAAGGATCGGATGATCGGCATCGACGCCACGCACGCCTGGGCCGCGGTGTGGACTCCGCAGGATCCCGGCCAATTCGAGTGGCTGGGGCTCGATCCCACCAACGACCAGATGGTCGACGAGCGCTACATCGTGGTGGGACGCGGCCGTGACTATGCGGATGTCCCGCCGCTGCGCGGCATCATCTACACCGACTCCGAGCGCAGCGTTATCGATGTCGCGGTTGACGTGGTGCCCTACCCGGACTCTGGCGAAGGCGATTCCTTGCATGCGTGACTTCACCTGTCCCAATTGCGGCCAGCGCCTGACGTTCGAGAACTCGACCTGCCTGAATTGCGGCAGCGCGCTGGGATTTTCGCTCGACCAGATGGCGCTGCTGGTGATCTCCGACGACGAAGCAACCGAGCACGCCGGCGTCGTTCCCGCCGGCGAGTATCAGCTATGCGCGAATCTACTGCTGGCCGAATGCAATTGGCTGGTGTCGGTCAACACCCCCCGGTTGCTCTGCGCGTCGTGCGCGCTGACGACCGAGCGGCCCAACGACGCCGACACCGTCGGGCTGGCCGAATTCGCCCGGGCGGAAGCGGCCAAACGACGACTGCTCGCCGAGCTGCACGAACTGAAGCTGCCCATCGTCGGGCGTGACAAGGATCCCGATTACGGGCTGGCCTTCCGGCTGCTGTCCAGCGCACACGAGAACGTGATGACCGGGCACGAGAACGGCGTCATCACAATCGATTTGGCCGAGGGTGACGACGTGCACCGCGAGCAGCTGCGGGTCGAGATGGACGAGCCGTACCGGACTTTGCTGGGGCACTTCCGCCACGAGATCGGACATTACTACTTCTACCGGTTGATCGCCCCGTACCGCGACCACCTGGAGCGGTTCAACGAGCTGTTCGGGGACCCCGACGCCGACTACTCCGAGGCGCTCGACCGCCACTACAGCGAGGGCGCACCGAAGGGCTGGCAGGACCAGTTCGTCTCGTCCTATGCCACCATGCATCCGAGCGAGGATTGGGCCGAGACGTTCGCCCACTACCTGCACATCCGGGACGCGCTGGACACCTCGGCGTGGTGCGGACTGGCGGCGGCGTCGGCCACTTTCGATCGGCCGGCGCTAGGGCCCAGCGCTTTTCAGACGATCATCGACATGTGGCTGCCGTTGTCGTGGTCACTGAACATGGTGAACCGGTCGATGGGTCACGACGACCTGTACCCGTTCGTGCTGCCGGCCGCGGTGCTGGAGAAGATGAAATTCATCCACACCGTCGTCGACGACGCGACGTCGGAGTCCCGGGGTCCCACGTCTGTGGCCGGCTGAGTCGCGCCTGGGACCGTGGCGAGATTCGCAGCGGCATAAATGGGAACACTGCGGCGATGTGCTTCTCGATAACGGCGGATCTGGTGGTGGGTACCGCCCTCGTACCGGTCGCGGTGGCGACCCTGCATGAAGTGAAGCACTGGCGCGAAGTCCCATTTGCTTTGTTGCCGACGGTGTTCGCAGCCCACCAGTTCATCGAGGCGGCTGTGTGGCCCAACGGCGTTGTCTCCCCCGGGATGGCCCACTTGGCGATGCTCGCCTATGTCTTCATCGCATTGCCGCTGCTTCCCGCGTTGGTCCCGTGGGCGATCTTGATGTTGGAACCGCGCGGTGCCCGGCTACGGGTGGCACCTTTTGCGGTGCTCGGCACCGTCGTGTCGGTCTATCTGGCTGTCATCGTGCTCACCGAACCAGTCAAAGTGACGAGAGGTCCCCATGCGCTGCAGTACCAGACCGGCGTTCACGGCGGCTACGTGTGGGCGGTGCTCTACGTCATCGCTGTCATCGGGCCGGCCTTGATGTCGGGGTATCGCTCCATTGTGGTGTTCGGGATAGCGAACCTGGTGGGGCTGATCGTGGTCGCCGTCCTCTACGTGCACGCGTTCGCGTCACTGTGGTGCATCTACGCCGCCACGCTGTCAGTGCTGGCACTGGTGCACATGGTGCGGCGTCGGCGACTGTCCGATCCACATCGCTACCACGGTGTCGCCGCGGATCGGGTGACATCGAACGCGTGACCGCACCCCGCTTCGCGGGCTGCATCGTCGTCCGGCTAGGCCGAATTGCCGTACTCCTCCTCACCCCGCTTCGCGGGCTGCATCGTCGTCCGGCTAGGCCGAATTGCCGTACTCCTCCTCACCCCGCTTCGCGGGCTGCATCGTCGTCCGGCTAGGCGGGCATCATCCGGCGCACGTCGGGGCCCCAAATCGGTTGCATGCCACCGGGCAAGGCCAGCTGCGTGGTGGTGATGACCTCGGCCAGGTTGCGCAGCTCGGTGTGTACCGAACTGAGCAGGTGCGCCAGCTCGTTGCGCCGCCCATCGTCGCTCACCCGTTCCAGCTCGGCGGGGTGGGACCGGCGCAACAGGGTGCCGATCTCGTCCACCAGCCGTTCCGGGCGCGACGACCCCGACGAACCGGGCAGGTCCTTGAGATCGGCGCGCAGCCGGTCCAATTGGTACAGCAGCGACCGAGGGTTCTGCGCGTCGAACAGCATCAGCTCGGCCATGGCCGCCACGCTGATCTTGCCCACGGTGCGGCGCCGGTAGATGACCGAGGACTCGCACGCCACCAGCGTCGACTCGATGACGGTTTGTTCAGCGGCGGCACCGCGCGCCACGGTCAGCGTCGCCTGCAACAACGCCGTCAGCCACAGGCCGCGTTCGATCCGCTTGCCGATGTCCATCATCGTCCAGCCCACGTCGCGCACCATCGACTCGCTGGCCACCCCGGACAGGGTCAACATCCCGGCCAGCGTCTGCGTCTGGGCCCGGGTGAGCGACGCGTCGGCCTCGGCGAGCGAGTCCGGTGGTTCGCTGTCGAGTGCCAGCGCGCGTTCCACCGCGGCGAGCACCATCCAGGTGTCGTTGGACATCTGGTCGCGCACCGCCCGGGCGGCCAGCGCCAGGCCCTCCACCGACTGCACCAGGGAGCCGGGCCGGTGCGGGTCGACGGTCAGCGACCACAGCGTCGAGGGGGCGACGGCGATCATTTCGGCCCCGTCACTGGCGCCGTCGCCGTCGGCCGCGGTGTCGGTTCCGGTGATGCGGCCCAGCGCGGCCATCAGCACCGGCACGCATTCGCTTTCCTCGCTGTGCTGGTGGTGCCGGTACACGTGGAACCTGTCGCGGGCGACGATGAGCAACCGCGCCATGCTCTCGGCGCGCTCGCCGTAGCGACCGATCCAGAAGAGGTCGGACAGCACCCGCGGGGAGCTGACGCCCCAGGTGCCCGCGGCCGTCTTCACCGGCGGTTCCGCGCTCGGCAGGCTGATCGCCTCGGCCCGCGCCCGCTCGGTCGGTCGCACCCAGACATCTTTCGCCGCAATGGTTTTCAACGTATAGGCGGCGTCCCCGGGCGCCAGCACGTAGCCGATGCCGCCGATCATCGGCGCGTAGCCGCCCCGCTGTGCGACGGTGAACAAACGGATGCCCACTCCCGCCGATGACAACGCACCGGCGTGGTCGGTCGGCGCGGACGAGAACTGCGGCAGCTCCTGGCCGGCCCACTGCCACGGTATCGTCTCGATCTGAGCCGCCAACCGCGCCAGCTGCGGAGGCGAAAGTGTCGGTCCGACAAGCGTTTTCTCTTCGACGGTGGACCTCACCAACAGCGACGATAGGTTCGCCAGCAAGTGCGAACGCTCGGCGGCGATGCCGCCCCAGTAGAGCGGCGCGCTGGGCAGCAGCAAGGTTTCCGACAGCAGATGTTCGGCCATCGCGGGCAGGAAGCGCAGCAGCCCAGGGTTTTCCAGGATCCCGCTGCCCAGCGTGTTGACGACGGTCACCGTTCCACGGTGCTGGGCCTCCACGAGGCCGGCTACCCCGAGACGGGAATCGGCGCGCAGATCCAGCGGGTCCGAATAGTCGGCATCCACCCGGCGCAGAACCACGTCAACGCGTTTCAAGGTGCCCAGCGAACGCATCCACACCATGCCGTCGCGCACCACCAGGTCCGCGCTCTCCACCATCGGGAAGCCCAACAGGGTGGCCAGATAGGCCTGGTCGAAGGCGGTTTCGGAATAGATGCCGGGGGACAGGACCACCACCACCGGATCCTGGGCATCGTCGGGCGCCGCGTCGATCAGCGCCAGCCGCAGGGCCTGGGAGAACGGGGTTGTCGGTCGCGGCGCGATCCTTTCGTACAGATCGGGAACCGAGTGCGCGACGACGCGCCGGTCGGCCAGCGCATAACCGGCGCCCGACGGCGCCTGGGTCCGGTCGCCGTTGACGGCGAAGACGCCGTCCGGTCGGCGGCTGACATCACAGGCGTGCATGAAGAGCTGGTGGCGCCCGGGGATCTCGATTCCATTGGCAGCGCGCACGTAACCGGGGTGGCCGAACAGCAGCTCGGGGGGAAGCACGCCGTCGGTGAGCAGGCTGCGCGGTCCGTAGAGGTCGGCCAGCACGGCGTCGAGCACCCGGGACCGCTGCAGCAGCCCCGCCTCCAGCACCTCCCAGTCGGCCGCAGACAGCACGATCGGCAGGGTGTCCAGCTGCCACGGCCTCGGCTCCTGGCCCCGACCGCCGGGCTCAACGTCGGTGTAGGTGATG
>NZ_JAICZA010000103.1 GCF_025933915.1 Mycobacterium sp. | reverse complement strand
TGGCCACCTTGGCGCCCGAGCGGCCCAACTCCAGGGCCAGCGCCTGCCCGATACCCGACCCTGCGCCCGTCACCACCGCGACCTTGCCGGCGAACCCTTGCATGAGCACCCTTCCTTTGTCGGCCCGTATGCGTCGAGGCTCGGCGGTACCGCTCTCGTCGGGTGCGAACGTCGACTCGTTGCGCGAAAACTTGGCGTTCGGGCCCAACAAGTCGACGCTCGGCGTTATCAGCCGAAGGCCGTGTCGATGATCTCCTGCTGCTCGACGGCGTGCACTTTCGATGAGCCCGACGATGGAGCCGACATCGCGCGGCGGGAAATCCGCTTGAGGCCGGTCAGCTTGTCGGGCAGCAGCTCGGGCAATTCCAGACCGAATCGCGGCCAGGCGCCCTGATTGGCCGGCTCCTCCTGCACCCAGAAGTACTCCGTTGCGCTCGGGTAGCGGTCCAGCGTTTCGCCCAGCCGGCGCTTGGGCAGCGGGGCGAGCTGTTCGATCCGAACGATCGCGACATCGTCCCGATTGTCCTTGGCCTTGCGGGCCACCAATTCGTAGTAGAGCTTCCCGCTGGTCAGCAGGACCCTGCTGACCTTGCTGCGATCACCGATGCCGTCCTCGTAGGTCGGCTCTTCGAGCACCGAGCGGAACTTGATCTCGGTGAAGTCCTTGACGTCGCTGACCGCCGCCTTGTTGCGCAGCATCGACTTCGGGGTGAACACGATCAGGGGCCGTTGCACGCCATCGAGGGCGTGGCGCCGCAACAAGTGGAAGTAGTTGGACGGCGTGGAGGGCATCGCGATCGTCATCGAACCTTCGGCCCACAGCTGCAGGAAGCGTTCGATGCGGCCCGAGGTGTGGTCGGGTCCCTGGCCTTCGTGGCCGTGCGGCAGCAGCAGCACGACATTGGACAACTGGCTCCACTTGGCCTCACCGGAGCTGATGAACTCGTCGATGATCAACTGCGCGCCGTTGACGAAGTCCCCGAACTGGGCCTCCCACAGAACGAGGGCGTCCGGGTTGCCCACGGTGTAGCCGTACTCGAAGCCGACGGCGGCGTATTCCGACAACGGGGAGTCGTAGACCAGGAACTTGCCGCCGGTGGGCGTGCCGTCGATATTGGTCGCCAGCAGCTGCAACGGCGTGAACTCCTCGCCGGTGTTGCGGTCGATGAGCACCGAGTGCCGCTGCGAGAAGGTGCCGCGGCGGGTGTCTTGCCCCGATAGCCGCACCAGCTTGCCCTCGGCCACCAGCGAGCCCAGCGCCAGCAGTTCGCCGAAGGCCCAGTCGATCTTGCCCTCGTAGGCCATCTCCCGGCGTCTCTCCAGCACCGGCTGCACCCGCGGGTGCGCGGTGAAGCCCTCGGGCAGCGCCAGGAATGCGTCACCGATGCGGGCCAGCAACGCCTTGTCCACCGCGGTGGCCAGGCCCGCGGGCAGCATCTGGTCGGCCTCCACCGATTCGCTCGGCAGCGCGCCGTGCTTCTCCAGCTCGCGGACCTCGTTGAACACCCGCTCGAGCTGGCCCTGGTAATCGCGCAGCGCATCCTCGGCTTCCTTCATCGAGATGTCGCCGCGACCGATCAGGGCTTCGGTGTAGCTCTTACGGACTCCCCGCTTGATGTCGACGACGTCGTACATGGCGGGGTTGGTCATCGACGGGTCGTCGCCTTCGTTGTGCCCGCGCTTGCGGTAGCACAGCATGTCGATGACGACGTCCTTCTTGAACTCCTGCCGGAAATCGACGGCCAGCTTGGCCACCCACGCGCACGCCTCCGGGTCGTCGCCGTTGACGTGGAAGATCGGCGCTCCGATCATCTTCGCGACGTCGGTGCAGTATTCGCTGGACCGCGAGTACTCCGGCGCGGTAGTGAAACCGATCTGGTTGTTGGCGATGATGTGGATAGTGCCGCCGACGCGGTAGCCGTGCAGATTCGCCATGTTCAGCGTCTCGGCGACCACACCCTGGCCGGCGAACGCCGCGTCACCGTGCAGCATCATCGGCACCACCGAGAAGGCTTTGTCGTCCCCCTGGTCCTCGGCGCCGCGGTCCAGCAGGTCTTGCTTGGCCCGAACCAGACCCTCCATCACCGGGTCGACGGCCTCCAGGTGCGACGGGTTGGCGGTAAGCGAAACCTGAATGTCGTTGTCGCCGAACATCTGTAGGTACACACCGGTGGCGCCCAGGTGGTATTTGACGTCCCCGGATCCGTGCGCCTGCGCCGGGTTGAGGTTGCCCTCGAACTCGGAAAAGATCTGCGAGTACGGCTTGCCGACGATGTTGGCCAACACGTTGAGCCGGCCGCGGTGCGGCATCCCAATGACCACTTCGTCGAGGCCGTACTCGGCGCACTGGTCGATCGCCGCATCCATCATCGGAATGATGCTTTCCGCACCTTCCAATGAAAACCGTTTCTGGCCAACGTATTTGGTCTGCAGAAAGGTTTCGAAGGCTTCGGCCGCGTTCAGTTTGCTCAGGATGAACTTCTGCTCGGCCACCGTCGGTTTGACGTGCTTGGTCTCAACACGCTGTTGCAGCCATTCCTGTTGCGAGGGATCGAGAATGTGGGTGTATTCCACGCCGATGTGACGGCAGTACGCATCGCGCAGCAGACCCAGCACGTCGCGCAGCTTTTTGTACTCGGAACCGGCGAAGCCGTTGACTTTGAACACCCGATCGAGATCCCACAGCGTCAGGCCGTGGTTGAGGATCTCGAGATCGGGGTGGCTGCGGAACCGGCTGCCGTCCAAGCGCAGCGGGTCGATATCGGCCATCAGGTGGCCGCGATTGCGGTAGGCCGCAATCAACTCCATCACCCGCGCGGTCTTGTCGACGATCGAGTCCGGGTTGTCGGTGCTCCAGCGCACCGGCAGGTAGGGGTTGCCCAGCTCGCGGAAGATCTCGTCCCAGAAGGCGTCCGACAGCAGCATCTCGTGGATGGTCCGCAAGAAGTCGCCGGATTCCGCGCCCTGGATGATGCGGTGGTCATAGGTCGAGGTCAGCGTGATCAGCTTGCCGATCCCCAGCTCGGCGATGCGTTCCTCGCTGGCGCCCTGGAACTCGGCGGGGTACTCCATGGCGCCGACGCCGATGATGGCGCCCTGCCCCCTCATCAGCCGTGGCACCGAGTGCACGGTGCCGATGGTGCCCGGGTTGGTCAGCGAAATCGTCACGCCGGCAAAGTCTTCGGCGGTCAGCTTGCCGTCGCGGGCCCGTCGCACGATGTCTTCGTAGGCGGTGACGAACTGCGCGAACCGCATGGTCTCGCAGCCCTTGATGCCGGCCACCACCAGGGAACGCTTGCCGTCCTTGCCGTGCAGGTCGATGGCCAGGCCCAGATTGGTACGAGCTGGTGTGACAGCTGTCGGTTTGCCGTCGATCTCGGCGTAGTGCCGATTCATGTTGGGGAACTTCTTGATCGCCTGCACCAGCGCGTACCCGAGCAGGTGGGTGAACGAGATCTTGCCGCCGCGGGTGCGCTTGAGCTGGTTGTTGATGACGATCCGGTTGTCGATCAGCAGCTTGGCGGGAACGGCGCGGACACTGGTCGCCGTCGGCACGTCCAGCGACGCCGACATGTTCTTGACGACGGCCGCCGCGGCGCCGCGCAGCGTCTGCAACTCGTCGCCTTCCGCCGGCGGGGCAATCGCGGCCTTCGCCGGCGCGGGCCGCGCCGGGACCCCATTGCCGGCGGCCGTGCTGACGGGGGGTGCCGTGCTGGCGGGGGGCGCGGGCTTGGTGCGCTCCGGGACGGCCGGAGCCGGCGCCGCGGCGGCAGCCGGCTGGCCATCGCCGCTGGTCGGAGCGGCTTGGGGCGCTTCGCCGGTTGGCTCGGGGTTGTAGTCGACCAGGAACTCGTGCCAGCTCGGATCGACCGACGAGGGGTCATCGCGGAACTTGCGGTACATCTCCTCGACCAGCCATTCGTTTTGCCCGAATGGTGAACTTATGTTGCTCACGACCGCAGTTCGCCTCAATCCCTTTGTCCTACAGGGTCACCGCAGCGCTATCGCGCGGCGCCTCACCTTGTCGGCCCCGAGGGGCCGAGCACACCACACCCATGGCGGTACCCATTGCTTCCGCCCTATAAAGGCTAACCTTTCGCCAC
Source organism: Mycobacterium sp. (assembly GCF_025933915.1). Classification (GTDB taxonomy): domain Bacteria; phylum Actinomycetota; class Actinomycetes; order Mycobacteriales; family Mycobacteriaceae; genus Mycobacterium. Next base: position 12,836 of record NZ_JAICZA010000103.1, on the reverse strand, counting down.
CAATCTGCCAGGCGGACCGGGGTGCCTCATGGCGGGATGTGGCCTGGCCCGATGGTGGCGACCCGCTTCGCCCGGCTACGCCGCGTTTGCGATCGCCACTAGCCGGCTTCGTGGATGGGCGGCACCAGATGCAGCGCGCGGGGCCAGCGCCCGGGCGGGGCACCGAACGCCCTGTTGGCGTTGCGGATCATCTTCTTGCCGGCGAGGTAGTTGCCGACCGCTCCCACCACGACCCCGATCCCGACCGGCAGCAGTTTGCCGAACAACAGGGCGCCCCGGCGCATGGTGTACTTCCTGACCCACGACTTGAGCAGCCGCGAGTTCAATCGCGACATCGAGGACAGCGGCAGCGCGGCCAGGCTTTCGGAAATCCAGCCGCCGTTGGTGCGGCGCGGACCGATCAGCTGGGCGACGGCGTGCTCGCTGTCATCACCGACGAGCACCGCCAGCACCAGGGCGCGGCGTCGTTCCCGGTGATCGGCCGGAATGTCGTGGACCACCGCGACCGCCAACACGAAGAACGCGGTGGCCTCCAGGAATGTCACCGTTTCCGCGGCCGCCGCTGACAGGGCACTCAACGTACCGATTCCGGGGACGGTCGCCGCGGCCCCCACCGCGACGCCGGCGGCGGTCACGATGGCCACATAGCGCTTCTGCAGCTTGGCCAGGATCTCCGCCGGGCTGGCATCGGGATCAGCATTGCGCAGCCGGGTCACATAGGCCTCGGCAGCCGGGCCCTGTATCCGCGAGCTGCGCTCGATGACCTGCGCCAACGCCCGCGCGGACATTTTGGGTCGACCGCTTTTGGCGGCCGGCGCCTGTCCCGCGTTGGCCATGTGAAAAAACCGGTTCGGTGACCTTTTCCGTCGGGCCCGCATACTGACTCTCCTGCAAATGGGATTCTTCCAGGCTAACGTGCCCGCGGCAGATCCTGACGCGTTATCGATCCCTGTCGGATCCTTGCCGCGCGGCCCTATTGCGCCACCGGGAATAATGCAGCCTGGATGCCTGCGAGGGCCGGGCCGTTGGTCGGTCACCGTGGTGGACAGTTCGCCGTGCGCGTGCTCGATGACCTGGGTGGTTCAGGCCTGTCGACCAGACGGGGCCGATACGGCGTAACGACATCGTCGCTAGCGAAACGAGGTGGGGTGGATGAGCACGGCTGCGCCCCGCATGCCCGGGGGTGGGTGGCGCGCGGGTTCGACGCCGGCGCAGGCCACCAAACGCTGGGATTTCATCACCCGGAGCTCGCCGCACTCGCAGAACCCCTGGAACCCGCTTTGGGCGATGATGATCGGCTTCTTCATGATCATGGTCGACTCGACCATCGTCGCCATCGCAAACCCGACCATCATGGCCAATTTGCGCATCGGCTACGACACCGTGGTCTGGGTGACCAGCGCCTACCTGCTGGGTTATGCCGTCGTGCTGCTAGTGGCGGGCCGCCTCGGTGACCGGTTCGGCCCCAAAAACCTGTACCTGATCGGCCTGGTGGTCTTCACCGTCTCCTCGGTGTGGTGCGGGGTGTCGGGCAGCGCCGCCATGCTGATCGCGGCCCGCGTCGTGCAAGGTATCGGAGCGGGCCTGCTCACCCCGCAGACCCTGTCGACGATCACCCGGATCTTCCCGCCGCAGCGGCGGGGCGTCGCGGTGAGCTTGTGGGGCGCCACCGCGGGTGTCGCCAGCCTGGTAGGCCCGCTGGCCGGCGGTGTGCTGGTCGACGGGCTGGGCTGGCAGTGGATCTTCTTCGTCAACGTCCCCGTTGGTGTGATCGGCTTGGCGTTGGCGTATTGGCTGGTCCCGGTGCTGCCCACCCAGTCGCACCGGTTTGACCTGATCGGGGTCGCGCTGTCCGGGGTGGGCATGTTCCTGATCGTGTTCGGGCTGCAGCAAGGGCAGGCCGCGCACTGGGAGCCGTGGATTTGGGCGTTGATCGTCGCGGGCGTCGGGTTCATGACGGCGTTTGTGTTCTGGCAGTCGGTCAACCCCCACGAGCCGCTGATTCCGTTGGTGATCTTCGGTGACCGTGATTTCAGCCTGTGCAACGTTGGGGTGGCCATCGTCTCGTTCGTCGCGACAGCGATGATGCTGCCGCTGACGTTTTATGCGCAGGCCGTTTGCGGGCTCTCGCCGACGCGCTCGGCCTTGTTGATCGCGCCGATGGCGATCGCCAACGGCGTCTTTGCGCCGTCCGCCGGCAAGATCGTCGACAGATACCATCCGCGACCGGTGCTCGGTTTCGGCTTTGCGGTGCTGGCGATCGCGCTGACCTGGCTCACCTTCGAGATGTTGCCGACGACACCGATCTGGCGGCTGGTGTTGCCGTTCTTCGCGATGGGCGTCGGGATGGCGTTCGTGTGGTCGCCGTTGACCGCGACCGCGACGCGTAACCTGCCGGGGCAGTTGGCCGGTGCGGGCTCGGCCGCGTACAACTCCGTTCGCCAGCTCGGCGCGGTGCTCGGCAGCGCCGGCATGGCCGCATTCATGACGTGGCGGATCAGTGCCGAGATGCCGCGACCGCCGTCCGGCTCGGGCGCCGGGGAGGACGACATCGCGTTGCAGCTGCCCCGGTTCCTGCGCGAGCCGTTCGCGGCGGCGATGTCGCAGTCAGTGTTGTTGCCGGCGTTCGTCGCGTTATTCGGGATCATCGCCGCGCTGTTCTTGGTGGGCTTCGGGCCTTCGTCCCGCGTTGGTGGCGGTCGAGGCGCCGATCCGTTGGGGTCCGGCGGCGATGACATTGTCGACGACGACTATGACGACGACGAGTACGTCGAATTCGTCCTCCTGCGTGAACCCGACGTCGAGGGGGGCGGCGGTGGCGACCGGGCGCCATGGCAGCGCGCTGATGTCGCGCCTCGACCGCCCGCCGAGGTTCGGCATCGGGGCCCGGTCGATTCGTGGCACAGTGTGCTCGACGACCCGGTTGCGCAAGAACAACCAATTGGATTTGCCCACAACGGGTCTCATGTGGACGGTGGTAAGCGCCTTCGCCAGGTGGCGGTGCGGCGCTCGATCAAGCCCAGCCCGCCGGTGGAGCGGCTCACCCGGCCGCCGCGTCGCCCCCACACGGGTCCGGCGGGTCACCATTTCACCGAAGGTGAATCGCTGCGAGGTCAGCACCACCGCCCCGACCCCGACGATGACCCCACCGGTAACGGCCGGCACTCGTCGGGCGGTTAGGTCCTCAGCGCAGTTCGGGCTGGGTGAGCGCCAAGAATGCGCCCAAGTCGATCACGCCGGCGGGTGTGGCGGGCAGGTACTCCGTCAGTGCCGGTGACCGCACGATCACCGCGGCATACTGCGCGCGGCTGACCGCGACGTTGAGTCGGTTTCTGTTGAGCAGGAAGGAGATTCCGCGTGGCACGACGTCCGCGGAGGAAACCGTCATCGAGATGAACACCACGGGTGCCTGCCCGCCCTGGAACTTGTCGACGGTCCCCACTCGTACCCCGCCGAGCCGGGCAGCACTCAACCGGCGGCGGAGCAGCGCCACCTGGGCGTTGTAGGGCGCCAGCACCAGCACATCGGAAGCGGTCAATGCCCGGGTGCCGTGCTCATCGGTCCACGACGCGCCGAGCAGCCGCGCGATCTCGGCCGCGATCGCGTCGGCCTCTTCGGGGCTGTCCGTCGAATTACCCTGGTGCTCAACCGAAAGCAGTTGCAACCCGGGCCGATACCCGTCCAGGCGGCGGGCGGCGGTGCATTCGTCCGAATACAGCCTGCCTTCGTAGGAGAGCGCGGAAACCGCGGCGCAGACAGCGGGGTGCATCCGGTAGGAGCGGTCCAGGAAGTAGCCACGTTCGTCGGGCAGGGTGCGCTGACCGTCGACCAGCCACTCCAGCGCGGAGGCGTCCACCGGCTCCGGATGAGTGCCCTGGCTGACTTGCGGTAACTGCTGAGGATCCCCGAGCAGCAGTAGATTGGTGGCGGCCGGGGCCACGGCGATGGTGTTGGCCAAACAGAATTGGCCCGCTTCGTCGATCACCAGCAGATCCAGTCCCCCCGGCGGTATCCGGTTGGCGTTGGCGAAATCCCATGCGGTACCGCCGATCACACAACCCGGCGTATCAGCGAGGAATGCGGCGTACGCGCTGCCGTCGATCTCTCGCCAGCGCGGAGCCTGGTGGTCGTAGCGCTTCTTCGCGACCCGCTGCGGATCCAGGCCGGCGTCGATCACACAGTCCAGCAGGTTTTCCACCGTGGCGTGCGATTGCGCGACGACACCGACGCGCCAGCCGTGCTCGGTGACCAGGTGTTGGATCACTCGCGCGGCCGTGTGCGTCTTGCCGGTGCCCGGTGGGCCGTGCACCGCCACGTAGGACGCATCCAAATCGAGTAGCGCGGCGGTGATGTCGGCGACGGTGCCGGCGCCGCGCGGCAGGGGAGCCCCCCTGCGCGTGCGGGGTGCGCGGCGCAGCAGGACGTCGACGACGGCGCTGCAGGGCAGCTGCGGGAGTCCGGCGGCCACCGCGGCAGCGGTCGCCTCGATCGATTCCCGCACGGCCGTGGTCGGAATGGGCGGGCCCGGGGTCAGCGCGAAGGGCAACTGGTGAAATGGCTTGCCGTCGCTACCCACTCGTTCGAGGACGACCACGTCGGTGGGTACCGCCGGATCGTCGGCCTCGACGACGGTGGCCCGTCCGGCCGCCCGCCGGTCCGGGTTGTCGGTCATGCCGGGCGGCGCCGGTGGGTTGTACAGCGCAAAGACATCGGTCTTCAAATCACCGCGCGCCAGCTGGCCGCGTAACTCCAGTCGGCGCTGCGGCTTGCGCGCGCGGGGAGGGGTATGCCACTCGACACTGACGCACGCGTCCTCGGCGACGAAAACATCGGTGTTATCCGACCATTCGTCGATGGGAAAGTTCAACCGGTCGAAATGCGCCCACCAGAAGGGTTTGTCCTCGCGCCGGTGGTAACCGCGCGCCGCCGCCACCAGCGCCACGGCCGTCTGCTGCGGGGTGCGCTCGTCGATGCCGGCGGCCCCGGTGAACGTCGACAATGTCACCGCCAGCTGGTCGCGGTCGTCGACGGTGTTGCCGTCGCCCACGGGCTGGGCGCCAATCGGCACGACACCGGATTCGTAGGCGCGCAGCATCAGCCAGTTCCGCAGTTCCTGGGTCGACCGGCAGTCGTAGTGGTTGTAGTCCTCGATCTCCTTGAGCACGGATGAGGCCTCGTCGCCGCGGCCCTCTGCACGTAGGTCGCAGTACCGTGCGTAGGAGGTGATCGAGCCGGTGGCCGTGGTCACGTCGCCCGCCCGCAGTTGGTTTCCCATGTAGAGCGGCTCTAACGCCTTGAGGCTGAATGACTCCGCACCGACGCGAATACTCCTGCGCACCAACGGGTAAAGGTCGACCAACGTGCCGCTGCGCAGCAGTTCGTCGACGTCATCCTCACCGACGCCGTAACGCCCGGCGAGACGCAACAACGCGGTCTTCTCGTACGGCGCGTAATGGTAGATGTGCATGTTGGGACGGCGCTTGCGCCGTTTGGCCACCATCGCCAAGAAATCTGTCAGTGCCGCGCGTTCATCTGCGCGGTTGTGCGCCCACAGTGGCCGGAACTTGCCTGCCGGTCCGGCCTCCAGAACACCGAAGAGATATTCCAGGCCCCACTCGCGACCATCGGTGGTCCACAGCGGGTCGCCTTCGAAGTCGAAGAACAGATCGCCCGGGTCCGGTTCGGGGAGCAGCGCCAGCGGCTGCGCATCGAGGACCTCGACCTGCGGAACGCCGGTGTCGCGTTGGCGGACTTGCAGTTTCGCCTGGATGGTCATGGCGCCGACGGCACCGGAGGACAGCCCGGGCACGGGTCCGCTGTGGGCGGCCAGTTCGGCGACCGTGGTGATGCCCGCCGCAAACAGCTTGTCCCGCTGGCTTACTCGCAGGCCGGCGACCAACAGCACATCGTCGGTGGCCCGCAGCTGCTCGATGCACAGCGGACAATGAAAACAGGCGGCCACGCTTTCGTCGTCCCAGCGCACCGCGGCACCGCTGGCATAGTGGTCGTCGAGGAGCCGTTGCAGCCGCGCCCGCTGCGAACGGTAAACCGGGACCAGGTCGCAGACGCGGTGCCGTACGGCCGTTCCATCGCCAAGCTGAAGTTCGGCTTCGGGCGCGACCGGCACACCCGAGGCGGCCAACGCGTCGGCGTAGGCGGCCAGCTGCAACAGTGCGGTCACCTTTTCGGAACGGGCCAGCTTGGTGTCAACGACCCGATACTGCTCGCCGTCGCGCACCAGAAAGTCGGCGAATCCGAGGAAGCGGCCGTCGAACATCGCGGCCTGATACACGGCGGGAGCGCGGGCGGCGACCGCGCGCCGGGTCGCGTCGGTGGCCGCCGCCAGCCCGGCGAGGGTGTAGGCCGGGCGGCCGATGACCGCGACCGCATCCCCGAACCGCTCGCGCAACCGCGCGAGCTCGCGCCGCTCATGCTCGTCGCCGAGGGCGGCCGTCCGCGCGAGCAAATCGTCCTCGGTGACGGTCACCGATCCGCGGCCGAGTTTCGCGTCGAAGTCCCGCAGCAGCGCGAATTCGCAGCGGGCGGCGGCGGCAAGGTCCGACGCGCTGTACACGATGCTGTCGCCGGTCACGAACACTGGGCCACTGTAGGTCAGGGCTCCGACAGGAGGGTCGCGCCGGGCGGCGCGCCGGGATCAGTGGGCGGGGGTGTTGCCGATCAGTTCGACGGCGCTGCCGTTCCAATGGAACTTCACGTTGGTGTTCAAGCCCTTGATCCCGCCGGGGTAGGTCAACGCCACGGTGTCGCCCGTGGTTTGCGCCGGGTCAATGCCATTGAATCCGTAAGTATCGGGGACGCCCTGCGGGATGAACTGGCCGAGGTGGAACAGCACCGCGCGGGTGGTGGGACTGACCGCGTTGGTGTTGGCCTTGATGATCACCGCCGAGAGCTGCGCGCACTGGTTGTAGTTACCGGCCAGCGGCTCGGGGTTCCAGGGCTGCTGGCTGCGCGGGTCGCGCGGCAGTTCGGACACCACCTTCGCGATGGTGGGGGAGACGAGGTTGACCGCGCATGGATCGGTCGGCGATGCGTTGCCGGGCTGGGCGGCAGGTGATGGCGTCGCCGGGGCCGTGATCGACGCGGTCTCAGAAGTCGTCCGTGCCTGCGGTGTCTTCGCGACCGTGGAGTCTCCGGAACCACAGCCGGTCAACGCGACGGCGATCAGTGCGAGGGCGGCCGAGCAGGTCAGTGGCTCGGTACGACACGGTAGCGACCACACATCGACGCACCGTACCGTCATCGGGCGCGCGGGTGTGGCAGGCGTGGCCGGGATCCGCTCGGCTGTGCTGATGATCACCCGGGCCGCCCCACAGCGCTGACCCGCTGCGCTCAGCTCTGCTGAGCTGGCGATCACGCTGGGGTCGTTTGGTGGTGACCCGCTGCGCTCAGCTCTGCTGAGCTGGCGATCACCACTAGACTCCTTGGGCGATGACCCTCTCAGACAGCTCGACTGACGCTGCCTCTACGACATTTGCCGACCTGCAGATCCACCCCTCGGTTCTGCGGGCAGTCGCTGACGTCGGTTACGAGTCACCCACCGGTATCCAGGCCGCGACGATTCCGGCGTTGATGGCCGGATCCGACGTCGTAGGGCTGGCCCAGACCGGTACCGGCAAGACGGCCGCGTTCGCGATCCCGATCCTGTCCAAGATCGATGTCACCAGCACCGCCACCCAAGCCCTGGTACTCGCCCCCACCCGGGAACTGGCCCTGCAAGTCGCCGAGGCGTTCAGCCGATACGGCGCCCATCTGCCGAAGATCAACGTGCTGCCGATCTACGGTGGCTCGTCCTACAGCGTGCAGCTGGCCGGGCTGAGGCGCGGCGCCCACGTAGTGGTCGGCACGCCAGGTCGGGTCATCGACCACCTCGAACGCGGCACGCTGGATCTGTCGCGGGTCGACTACCTGGTGCTCGACGAGGCCGACGAAATGCTCACCATGGGTTTCGCGGAAGACGTCGAACGCATCCTGTCCGAAACCCCCGAGTACAAACAGGTCGCCTTGTTCTCGGCGACCATGCCGCCGGCCATCCGTAAGCTCACCACCAAATACCTGCACGACCCGTTCGAGGTCACCACCAAGGCGAAAACGGCGACCGCCGAAAATATTTCGCAGCGCTACATCCAGGTCGCCGGCCCCCGCAAAATGGACGCCCTGACCCGAGTCCTCGAGGTCGAGCCGTTCGAGGCGATGATCGTGTTCGTCCGCACCAAACAGGCCACCGAGGAAGTGGCCGAAAAGTTGCGTGCCCGTGGGTTTTCCGCGGCGGCCATCAACGGCGATATCCCGCAGGCCCAGCGCGAGCGGACCGTCGCCGCCCTGAAGGACGGTGGCATCGACATCCTCGTTGCCACCGACGTCGCCGCGCGCGGGCTGGACGTGGAGCGGATCTCGCACGTGCTCAACTACGACATTCCGCATGACACCGAGTCTTACGTGCACCGCATCGGGCGCACCGGCAGGGCCGGACGTTCGGGAACCGCGCTGCTCTTCATCTCGCCGCGAGAACGCCACCTGCTCAAGGCCATCGAAAAGGCCACGCGGCAAACGCTCACCGAGACAGAGTTGCCGACCGTCGAGGACGTCAACGCGCAGCGGGTGGCCAAATTCGCCGATTCCATCACCACCGCGCTCGGGGCTCCCGGCATCGACCTGTTCCGCAAGCTGGTCCAGGACTACGAACGCGAGCACGACACCCCGATGGGCGATATCGCCGCCGCCCTGGCCTTGCAATCCCGCGACGGCGAAGAATTCCTGATGGCGCCCGAACCTCCGCGCGAGCGGCGCGAGCGGCGCATCGAACAGCGCGATCGCCCCGAAAAGCCACGGTCGACACGGCCCTTCGCCACGTACCGCATCGCGGTGGGCAAGCGGCACAAGATCGGTCCGGGCGCGATCGTCGGCGCCATCGCCAACGAGGGCGGGCTGCATCGCAGCGATTTCGGCCACATCTCGATCGGGCCGGATTTCTCGTTGGTGGAACTGCCGGCCAAGCTGCCCAAGTCGACACTGAAAAGACTTGAGCAAACCCGTATTTCGGGGGTGTTGATCAACCTTCAGCCGGACTGGTCCTCCGCCAAGTCCCGCGGCCGGGACGGCGAAAAGCCGCGCAGGAAACACGGCGGATGACACTGTCCGAAGAACAGGACGCCCAGGGCGGGCTCGAGCAGACCTCTCGCGTCGACCGCGTCGCCTCGCTGACCGGAGTCCGCGCCGTCGCCGCGCTGCTCGTCGTCGGGACCCACGCGGCGTACACCACCGGCAAATACACACACGGCTATTGGGGCCTGGTCGGTTCGCGGATGGAGATCGGGGTGCCGATCTTCTTCGTGCTCTCCGGTTACCTGTTGTTCCGGCCCTGGGTGAAGTCCGCCGCAACCGGCGGCCCGCCGCCGTCGCTGAGTCGCTATGCGTGGCACCGGGTTCGGCGCATCATGCCCCCCTACGTCCTCACCGTGCTGTTCGCCTACGTGCTGTACCACTACCGCGAGGCGGGGCCCAACCCCGGACACACGTGGCTGGGATTGGCGCGCAACCTGACACTGACGCAGATCTACTGCGACGGCTATCTGGGCAAGTATCTGCACCAGGGACTGACCCAGATGTGGAGCCTGGCGGTGGAGGCCTCGTTCTACGTCCTCCTTCCGCTGCTGGCCTACCTGCTGCTGGTGCTGATGTGCCGGCGGCAATGGCAACCGAAATTGGTGCTGGCAGCCCTGGCGGGATTGGTGTTGATCAGCCCGGCATGGTTGGTTCTGGTGCACACCGATCACTGGTTTCCCGACGGCGCGCGGCTATGGCTGCCCACCTACCTGGCCTGGTTCCTCGCCGGCATGATGCTCACGGTGCTGCAGGAGATGGGTGTGCGCGGCTACGGATTTGTGGCCATCCCGCTGGCGACCATCAGCTATTTCATCGTGTCCACTCCCATCGCCGGCGCACCCACCACGTCCCCGGCCACGCTGAGCGAAGCGTTGTTCAAGACGTGCTTTTATGCCGTGATCGCCGCGCTGGCGGTGGCGCCGCTGGCCCTGGGGGACCACGGATGGTATTCGCGGCTGTTGGCCAGCCGGCCGATGGTGTGGCTGGGCGAGATCTCCTACGAGATCTTCCTGATCCACCTGATCACCATGGAATTCGCGATGGACTACGTGGTTGGCGCCCGTGTCTACACCGGCCCGATGCTCAACCTGTTCGTCGCGACGCTGGCGCTGACGATCCCGTTGGCGTGGCTGCTGCACCGTTTCACCCGCGTGCGGGACTGAGCCGCCTACCGCGGCGAATCGGGTGGTGTCTAGCCGCGCGCGGAAACCGGCATCACGATCGGGACGACAAATTCTTCGATCATCGCCCGCTCGTCGGCTTCGTCGCGGCCGGGAAACAACAGCAGCGAGGTGATCACCCGGACCACCCACCGCGCCCGGCGCTCCACGATGGCGGGCTCCTGCGGTCCGAGCGAGCTGACGAATGCAGCGGCCAACGCAGCGATCACCTCGGATCGTTCGGCCAGCTCCCCGGCGATCGGCGGGCGGGTGACGGCGAACCACGACGCCAATGCCGGAGTGCTGCGCACCATGCGCAGGGTTGCGGTGATGCTTGCGATCAGCCGTTCGCGGGGCTCGTCGATCCCGTCGATCTGCTCCTTGATCGCACGGCCGAGCCGGTGGGTCTCGCGGTGCACATAAGCGGTGCGCAGCGCCTCGCGGTTCTCGAAGTAGCGGTACAGGGTCGCGCGGGAACACCCTGCTGCCCTAGCGATTTCGTTCATGCCGATCGAATCCGAGTCGCGCTGCGTGTAGAGCTGTTCGGCCGCGTCGAGTATCCGGTCGGCGGCCGCTTCGGTACGGTGTGCACCCAGCCAGTCGTTGCCGGGCATCAGGATTGCACTCGAATCGGCACCGACAGCGGCCGCCGCACGTAACTGCCGCCCGCCCAAACAATGCCCGACTCGTCCACCTCGAAGTCCGGGCATCGGGCCAGCAGTTCGGTGAGCGCGACCCGCGACTGCATCCGGGCCGCGGCGGCGCCCAGGCAGTGGTGTGCGCCGTGGCTGAACGTCAGGATGTTGCGCGGGCATCGGGTCACGTCGAGCTCGCCGGCGTCCGGCCCGTATTGGCGTTCGTCGTGGTTGGCCGACGCGTACAGCAGCAGCGCCCGGCGCCCGGCGCGAATGGTGGTGTCACCGATCGTCACGTCGCGCGTGGTCGTGCGTGCCAGTCCCTGGACCGGCGAGGTCATCCGCAGCAACTCCTCGACCGCGTCGGTGATCAATTCGGGGTTGTCCAACAGTATCTTTCGCTGGTCGGGCCGCTCGTGCAGCACCGGCATCGACCCGCCGAGCATCCCGGTGACGGTGTCGTTGCCGCCGGTGACCATCGTGAACGTGAAGGCCAGGATCGACAGCGTGCCGGCGATGTCACCGTCAGCACCGACCCCGGCGGCCACCAGGTGAGAGATGGTGTCGTCCTCGGGGTCGGTGCGGCGCCGTTCGATCAGCCCGGTGAAGTAGGCCATCATCGACCCGACCGCATCGCCGACGGTCTCCAGCGCACCGGCAACCCCGCCTTCGGCGGTGTTGGCCGCGACGATCGCCTGGGTCCAGCCGTCGAATTGCACCCAGTCCTCTTCGGGCACACCGAGGTAATGGGCGACGACCATCGACGGCAGCGGTTTGAACAGCTCGGTGACGATGTCGCCGCCGCCGGCCGAGCGCAACCCCTCGATGCGCTCGACGACGAATTCCCGGACCTTGGGCTCCACCGCCTCGACCTGCCGGGGCGTGAAGCCGCGCGACACCAGCTTCCGAAATTGCGTGTGTACCGGTGGATCCTGCATCACAAAAGGCGGATTATCCTGCAAACCAATGAGTTCCAGGTCGTCATAGTTGACGGTCAAACCCTTTGCCGAGGAGAAGGTTTCGTGGTCGCGGGCGGCGGCCCACACGTCGGCGTGCCGGGACAACACGTAGTAGTCGTCCTCGGGGGATTTCGGGGGGACGACGTGGTGCACGGGATCGTGGTCGCGCAACGCGCGGTACATCGGCCACGGGTTCGTCCAGGTGGCGGCGGTCGCGAGCTGGAATTCGACCGGCGCGTGGTGAGACATAGCAGCAGCCATGTCTCATTCATAGGACAAACTACGAATGGTGTCAAGGCGTTGACGCCCGCAATGGGCGTTCGAGTGTGCAATGACGGCGTCGAGTGTGCAATGACGGCTTTGAGTGGGCATTGGTGGCGTGTCCACGCGGCGTGTCGTCACCCAGGGTTCACACCGAAAGCCCTGGATGCACACTCGCCACCTTGGATGCACACTCGCCACCCCAGGCGCCCACTCACCGCCCTGGGCGCACACCCGGCGGCCGCAGCTCAGATGCCCGCGCCGGGGTTGAGGATGCCCTGCGGATCCAAGGCCTGCTTGATGCGCCGGTTGAGGTCCATCACGTCGGGTCCCAGATAGCCGGCCAGCCAGGGCCGCTTCAACCGGCCGACGCCGTGCTCGCCGGTGATCGTGCCGCCGAGTCCGACGGCCAGGTCCATGATCTCGCCGAACGCCAGGTGGGCGCGTTCGGTCATGTCGGCATCGGCGGGGTCGTAGACGATCAACGGGTGGGTGTTGCCGTCACCGGCGTGGGCGATCACCGAGATCATCAGGTCGCGTTCGGCCGCGATCCCCGCGATCCCGGTGACCAGCCGGCCCAGCGCGGGAAGCGGCACCCCGACATCTTCGAGCATTAACGAACCCTTGGCTTCGACGGCCGGGATGCAAAACCGCCGCGCGGCGACGAACGCTTCGCCCTCGTCGGGATCGTCGGTCGA
>NZ_JAICZA010000223.1 GCF_025933915.1 Mycobacterium sp. | reverse complement strand
GGGAGCCGAACTGCATTCCTTCGCGGCGGCCTACAGCTCGACGATCGCGGGCATGACCGTCGGGTCCTGGTTAGGGCCGGCGGCGGCGTCGATGAGCGCCGCGGTGGCGCCGTACCTGGCGTGGGCGACGGCGTCGGCGGCAAAGGCAGAGCAGACGGCGATGCAGGCCAAACTCGCTGCCGCAGCCTACGAAACCGCATTCGTGGCGATGGTGCCCCCGCCGGTGATCGCCGCGAACCGCAGCCTGTTGATGACTTTGATCGCCACCAACATCCTTGGGCAGAACACCGCGGCCATCGCGGCGACCGAAGCAGAGTATGCCGAAATGTGGGCCCAGGATGCCGTCGCGATGTACGCGTACGCCGGCTCATCGGCAGCGGCCACACAGCTGACACCGTTCACCGAGCCACCGCCGACCACCGATTCATCCGGGGCGGCAAGGCAATCCGCGGCGGTCGCGCAAAGCGCCGCGTCGGACATCGGTTCTGAACTGCCTGCGCTGATCAACGTGACACCCACGATGCTGCAGGGCCTGGCGGCTGCCCCTTCGGCGGCGGCAGCGACGCCGGCGGCGTCGATCATCGAGGCGATTTACCCGATCACGGCCGCGCTACGGCCGTTTTTTGCCGCCGTCACCGGCGCTTACAGCCCCATCGGGGCACTCATCGTGCCCGGGGGCTGGTTCCTGTTTGCCCTCCAGCCCTTAGGTGTCGCCCAAAACGTGCCGGGCGTCGCCGAATTGCTCGGCGGCGGCAAGGACATCGCCGGGGGGCTGTCGCCGCTGGCGCCGCTGCGGGGCGGCTATGTCTCCGCGGTGACACCGGACGCCGCAGGCGTGGCGGGGTCGATGGGCCGGGCCACCCTGGTCGGTTCGCTGTCGGTGCCGCAGGGCTGGGCCGCGGCCGCCCCCGTGATGAAGACGGTCGCCTCGGTGCTGCCAGGCGCGAGTTTGGGGGCCGTCCCGGCGATTTCCGCGACGTCGCAAGGGGCCATGTTCGGCGAGATGGCCATGGCGAGCCTGGCCGGGCGCGCGCTGGCCGGCGCCGGTGTGCGCACCGTCGCCAATGGCACCACCGGCGTCGCCGCGCCGGCGTCCGACGGTGTCGCCACCACCGCCACCATCATCGTGGTGCCGGCGGATTGAGGGGCCTGTGACGTGACGGCTGAAATCACAGTGATCCGACGGAAACGCGGAGGACAACCGATGTCTTTGGTGTCTGCACAACCGGAATCGTTGGCGAGTCGCGAGATGTTTGCCAGCGGTCGTTCGTACGCTGCCGGCGCACGAAAGGCGAGGCCATGAACTTCGCGTTCCAGCCACCCGAAATCACCTCCGGTCGGATGTACACGGGCCCGGGGGCGGGCCCGATGTTGACGGCCGCCGCCGCGTGGGACGTGTTGGCGGCCGAGCTGCAGTCGACGGCGTCGTCCTACGGTGCGATCGTCGAGGGGCTGGCCAACGAGGCGTGGGCCGGCCCGTCGGCGGTCGCCATGGCCGCCGCGGCGGCGCCCTACGTGGCATGGATGTCGGAGACCTCGGCGCAGGCCAAGGCGGCAGCCGTGCAAGCCACCGCGGCGGCGGGCGCCTACGAGAGCGCCTTCGCGGCGGTGGTGCCGCCGACCGAGATCGCGACCAATCGCACGCGGCTGGCGATGTTGTTGGCGACCAACGCTTTCGGGCAGAACACCGCCGCGATCGCCGCCACCGAGGCCGAATACGGGGAGATGTGGGCGCAGGACGCCGCCGCGATGTTCGGCTATGCCAGCGCGTCGGCGGCCGCCACGCGACTGGCACCGTTCACCGAGCCGCCGCAGACCACCAACGAAGCGGGGATCGCCGCGCAGGCGGCCGCGGTCGGCGAGGCCAGCAGTCTGGCAAGCGGCACCGGTGCGGCCGCGAACGCTGCGGCGCCCCCGTCCAACATCTTCACGCAGCTACTCGAGGCCATCGGCAATGCTTCGCGCGGCTACATGGACTTTTGGGACCAGGTGCTCAACAACCTCACGGGGTCACCGTTGGCCGGGACGACGTGGCAGAACACCTTCGGGATCCTGGCCGACATCGGCCGGTTCAACACGGTAGCCAGCGAAGCCCTGGCCCCGTTCAACCTTGCCATGACCGAGTTCAAGATGTTCTACAACCTGCCGGTTGAGGGCGTGGAAGTCCCGAAGTCCGCGTTGGGTGCCGGGCTCGGGTTGCGGTCGGCCGGCGCCGGGCTGACCAGCGCGGCATCGGCGGGCATGGGGGAGGCGAACGTGGTGGGCAAATTGTCGGTGCCACCGACCTGGGCGTCGGCGACCCCGGCAATCAGGCTGGCCAGCGGGCTGGCGCCGACCGCCAGCCTGGGCGTGGCGCCGGCGGCCGGGATCCCGGGAACGATAGTCGGGCAGATGGCCCTGGGAAGTCTGACCGGAGGCGCACTGGGCGCTGTCGCGCCCCAAGTCGTGAGCGGGAGGGGCGTCCGGGCGCACGCCGGCGGTGGGAAGAAGACCGCCGAGCCCGTCAAACTCGACGACGTCATCGCGAAGCTGCAAAAGCAACCGGAGGCCGTGCAGCACTGGAATGTCGACAAGGACGGGCTTGACACTCTGCTCGACCAGCTGTCGAAAAAGCCCGGGATCCACGCGGTGCACGTGTCCAACGGAGACAAACCCAAGGTGACCTTGCCCGACGCCCAGCTCGGAAAGGCGGGAACGGCATGAGACTCCTCCTTGCGCTGCTGGGCGCTTTCGGCGTGCTCATGGTCGCGGCGCCCGCGCACGCCGAGCCCGAGGGCGACGACGCGGCGTTCCTGGCCAACCTCAGCAACTCCGGCATCACTTACAGCAACCCCATTCAAGTCATCACGTCGGCCAAAGCGGTGTGCGGGTTGATGGGCAGGGGCGAAACGGGCTTGCAGGTGGTCAGCGACATCAAGGCTCAGAACCCCGGGATGACGATGGACGCCGCGGCCAAGTTCGCGGCGCTCGCATCGAGCACCTATTGCCCCCGCCACCTGACGCCCAAAGCCGGTTAGCCTAAGACTCGCCGCGTGCGGGGGATGCTCCCGACGTCAGCGGTGCGGTTGGGCTCCACTTGCCGTTAACCCGGATCTGGTTGGCTCCCTTCGCCGTCGTGCAACCGGGAAGGAGTGTGTCGTGGAGACGCTGAGCGCGGTCGATTTTGTGCTCCGCCTGGGCGTCGGCGTGGGCTGCGGCGCCCTCATCGGCCTGGAACGGCAGTGGCGGGCTCGTCGGGCCGGCCTGCGCACCAACGCGCTCGTCGCCGGAGGCGCAACCCTGTTCGTCCTGTACGCGGCGGCCACCTCGGATTCCAGCCCCACCCGGGTCGCGTCCTATGTGGTGTCCGGTATCGGCTTCCTGGGTGGTGGGGTGATCCTGCGGGAGGGGGTCAACGTCCGGGGCCTCAACACGGCGGCCACCCTGTGGTGCTCGGCGGCGATCGGCGTGCTGGCCGCGTCCGGGCACCTGGTATTCGCGTTGATCGGCACCGGCACGGTCATCGGCATTCACCTGCTGGGGCGCCCGCTCGGCCGGTTGATCGACCGCGACAACAGCGCCGAGGAAGACGAAAGCCTGCTGCCCTATCTGGTGCAGGTCGTCTGCCGTACCAAGCACGAGAAGTACGCGCGCGCTCAGATCGTCCAGCATGCCGGCGGCAATGACATCACGCTCCGGGGGATCCACACCGGGCACCCGACCGGCGACGAGATCACCTTGACCGCTCACTTGTTGATGAACGGTGACGCCCCGACCCGGCTGGAGCGGCTGGTGTCGGAGCTATCCCTGCTGCCGGGAGTCCGCGCGGTGCAGTGGTATGCGGGAGACGAACTGCAGTCCGACGATCGTCGCTGAGCATCGCGGCGCTCGTCGTAGTCTTATCTCTGTGAGTGCGCTCTCCGGCTTCCTGTCCGCCTTGCCCCCGCAGATGCGGGATCCGGTGCTGTTCGCCATTCCGTTCTTCCTGTTGCTGCTGACCCTCGAATGGACGGCGGCCCGCAAGCTGGAACACCTCACAACCGATGCCGGCGACGCCGCGCGGCCCGCTTCGGGGGCGCACCGCACCCGCGACTCGCTGACCAGCATCTCGATGGGGCTGGTTTCGGTCGCCACCACCGCCGGCTGGAAGACCCTGGCCCTGCTCGGCTACGCCGCGATCTATGCCTACCTGGCGCCGTGGCACCTGTCGCCGACCCATTGGTACACCTGGGTGATCGCAATCCTCGGCGTTGACCTGCTTTACTACGCCTATCACCGGATCGCTCACCGGGTGCGGTTGATCTGGGCGACGCACCAGGCCCACCACTCCAGCGAGTACTACAACTTCGCCACCGCGCTGCGCCAGAAATGGAACAACAGCGGCGAGGTCTTGATGTGGGTTCCATTGCCGCTGTTGGGAATTCCACCGTGGATGGTGTTCTTCAGTTTCTCGGTGAACTTGATCTACCAGTTCTGGATCCACACCGAGCGGATCGACAAGCTGCCGCGGCCGTTCGAGTTCGTCTTCAACACGCCGTCGCACCACCGGGTGCACCACGGAATGGACAAGGTGTACCTCGACAAAAACTACGGCGGCATCTTCATCATCTGGGACCGGCTCTTCGGCACCTTCCAGCCCGAGCTGTTCCGGCCGCACTACGGCCTGACGAAGCAGGTGGACACCTTCAACATCTGGAAGCTGCAGACCCGCGAATACGTCTCGATCGTCCGCGACTGGCGATCGGCAACCCGACTCAGGGACCGGTTGGGCTACGTCTTCGGGCCGCCCGGCTGGGCGCCGCGCGCGGCCGATCAAACCGGCACCGCGGCCTCGCTCGTGACCTCTCTGTAACATCCGCGCTGCCCGGCGCGAAAAGCTGAACGTGGAGGGCGGTTACGCCGTAACCTCGACCTCCCGTCGGTGTCCGCCCGATGGATCGGAGTTCATGGTGCATCGCCTGGCAAGGCGCGCGCTCGTCGCGTCGGTTACTGTCGCAGCGCTCGGCCCCTTCCTGCCGGCCGCGCCGGCCAGAGCCGACGTCGCGGTGTATCCGGGCATGGAAATACGTCAGGACAACCGCGTCTGCACGTTGGGATACGTCGACCCCGCCCTGAAAATCGCGTTCACCGCGGGACACTGCCGCGCCGGGTCTGGGGTGGTCACGGATCGTGGCGGCACCGTCATCGGCCGTCTGGCGGCCTTCCGGGACAACACCCCCAGCGGGACGACGGTGTCCACCAGCCAGGTGATCAGCGACTACGAAGCGATCGTGCTGGACAACGGCGTCACGGCGAACAACATCCTGCCGAGCGGCCGTCCGTTGGTCTCGGATCCTGCGCCGGCGCTCACGCCCGGGCAGCCGGTCTGTCACTACGGGGTGATCACCGGAGAAACCTGCGGCACCGTGCAGAGCGTGAACAACGGCTGGTTCACGATGTCCAACGGCGTGCAGAGCCACAACGGGGACTCCGGTGGGCCGGTGTACTTGGCGCCCAGCGGCGGCCCGGGACAGCTCGTCGGCATCTTCAACAGCGTGTGGGGGGACTTTCCGGCGGCGGTGTCGTGGCGTGCCACGTCGGAGGAGGCTCGCCAAGATCTCGGCGCGGGCGACAATGCCCGTTAGAAAGCCCGTTAGAAAGCCCGTTAGAAGACCGGTAGAAGACCGGTAGGTTTCCGTCAGCCCGCCTTGGTCAGCGCGAACACCGGGATCGTGGGTGCCGCAGCGCGGAACTTCTCGTCGGTGCTGTCCGGCGTCAGCCCCGCGACGTAATCCTTGACCTGCCAGTACCACCGGGCGAGATAACGCCTCAGCAGCTCGGGCTTGGCCTCGTCGTCGACCTCGGTGGCCCGAACGCGCTGCCGGTGCCAGCGCGGACCCATCTCGACGACGGCCGCCGCCCGGACATTGCGCGCCCACTGGGTGTTGCCGCGTGGCGAGACCAGGTAGTCCACGCCGTCGACCGTCAGCAGGTTGATC
>NZ_JAICZA010000248.1 GCF_025933915.1 Mycobacterium sp. | reverse complement strand
TGCTCGATGATCGGTGCCGATCGGCTTTCTGTGCGATATTCGTAATCCCCGCGGACGGTGGCGTGGATGGTCGCGATTCGGCCGTGGCCCGGCATCATTTCGACATCGGTGTGGTATCCGTTTTTGTAGAATTCGTGATTTGACTTCGCATTTCTTGTTCGCTGGAGCAAAGTTATGCGAGCCCGGCGATAAGGCGGATCGTAAGCGGGTCCCTTCCCCGCGGAACCACGGGCCGCTCGCCGGTTATGCGGGTAACGGCATAGCCGCAGATAGAGCCATATCCGTCGGCTGAAAGGCTTGGTGAAGGTGCACAGAGGTCACATCCGCAGGCTGATCGGAAGCGCCCTGGTCAGCCTGACGACCACAGCACTGGCCGCCGTATTGCTGGCGCCCGTCGCGACGGCGAGTCCGATAGGCGACGCCGAAGCGGCGATGATGGCCGCGTGGGAAAAGGCCGGCGGCGACACGTCACCGCTCGGCGCCCGCAAGGGTGATGTTTACCCGGCCGGGGATGGTTTCGCCCTGGACTTCGACGGCGGCAAAATGTTCTTCACCCCGGCCACCGGTGCCAAATTCGCCTACGGGCCCATCCTGGAGAAATACGAGATGCTGGGCGGGCCGGCCGGCAGCGATCTGGGTTTCCCGGCCATCAACGAAGTGCCGGGCTTGGCGGGTCCCGACAGCCGGGTGGTCACCTTCTCGGCCTCCGACAAGCCGGTCATTTTCTGGACGCCCGAGCACGGCCCGTATGTGGTGCGCGGCGCGATCAACTCCGCCTGGGACAAGCTCGGTAGCTCGGGCGGGGTCCTCGGCGTGCCGGTCGGTGACGAGACCTACAACGGCGAGGTGTCCTCGCAGAAATTCAGCGGCGGCCAGGTCTCGTGGAACCGGCAGACGAAGCAGTTCACCACCGAACCGCCGGCGTTGGCCGACCAATTGAAGGGCTTGCAGGTCGCGATCGATCCCACCGCGGCCATCAACATGGCCTGGCGCGCGGCCGGGGGACCCAACGGGCCACTGGGCGCCAAGCAGGGCGGGCAAAACCCCATCGGCGGTGACGGGATCGTCCAGAACTTCGCCGGCGGCAAGGTGTTCTTCACCCCGGCTACGGGCGCGAACGCCCTCGAGAGCGACATTCTGGCCAAATACGAGTCGCTGGGCGGGCCGGTCGGCAGCGACCTCGGATTCCCCATCACCAACGAAACCGACGGCGGAATCGGGCCTTCCAGCCGGATCTGCACCTTCTCGGCCGCCGACAAGCCGGTGATTTTCCGGACCGCTGACCACGGCGCGTTCGTCGTGCGCGGGGCGATGAAGGCCGCGTGGGACAAACTTCGCGGTCCGACCGGCAGGCTGGGCGCGCCGGTCGGCGACCAGGCCGTGGACGGCGACGTGATTTCGCAGCAGTTCACCGGCGGCAAGGTTTCCTGGAACCGCGCAAAGAACACGTTCAGCACGGATCCGTCCAACCTGGCGCCGTTGCTGTCCGGCCTGCAAGTGTCGGGCCAGAACCAGCCGAGCAATTCGGCCACGCCGTCACATGCCGCCAAGAAGTTCGGCTGGCATTCGTGGTGGTGGTTGGCCGCCATTCCGGTCCTTGTGCTGCTGGTGGTGTTGGTGTGGGTGCTGTTCGCGTGGCGCCGGCGTCGCCGCGGGCCGGACGATGCCGCCGGCTACCTGCCCGACCACGGCTACGACGCGGCCGAAACGCACTGGGGCCAGGAAGATCCCGACCTCGCGACTGAGCATTTCGCACTCGACGAGCCGCCCGAACCCGACCAGGCGCCCGACGCCGGGGCCACCGCGCGGGTCAGCTGGCAGCGTCAGGCTCCGACGGAGAGCGAGTACGGGTTCGAGGAGGAAGACCCCGACGCGATCGACACCGACTCCATCCCCGTCGTTTCGGCGGAGATGCTGTCCGAGGCCGACTATCCCGATGCCGAAGCCGATTACACCGACTACACCGACGCCGTGCCCGAGGTCGCCGAGTCCGAGACCGCGGACGACGCCGCCTACCTCGACGCCGATTACGCGGACGCCGATTACGCGGAGGCCGGCTACGGGGAGGACGAGTATCCCGACGTCGCCGTTCCGCACACGCCGCCGGACAGTGACGCGGTGACCGGCGCCCTGGAAGCCGCCGCACCCGAGGACGAGTATCCCGACGTCGCGGCGCCGGATGCCGAAGTCGCACCGGCGGACGACGTCGCCGCGGAGACCGACGTGTCAGAGGTCGCCGGTGCCGTCGCGGCCACCGGGGCGGAACAACGATCCGTCGGTCGGCACGCCGCCGCGGACTCGGAGGACGGCTCGGAAAATGGGCTGGCCGGCCCGGACGGGCGGCCGACAATCCATCTGCCGCTTGACGACCCGTACCAGGCGCCCGACGGGTACCCGATCAAGGCGAGCGCCCGTTACGGCCTGTATTACACGCCGGGCAGCGATCTGTATCAGGACACGCTCCCCGAGATTTGGTTGTCGAGCGAAGAGGTCGCTTTGGCCAACGGCTTCACCAGGGCTGACTAGCCCGGCTCGCTACACCTTGCGGATCACCGTGACCACCTTGCCCAGCACGGTCGCTTCGTTGCCGGGGATGGGGTCGAACGCCGGGTTGTGGGGCATCAGCCACACCTGACCGCCGGCGCGTTTGAACGTCTTGACGGTGGCTTCACCGTCCAGCATCGCCGCGACGATGTCACCGTTGTCGGCGACATTCTGCTGGCGCACCACCACCCAGTCGCCGTCACAGATCGCCGCCTCGACCATCGAATCACCCACCACTTTGAGCAGGAAGAGCGTGCCCTCGCCGACCAGCTCACGCGGCAGCGGGAAAACATCTTCGACGGCTTCTTCGGCAAGGATGGGTCCACCGGCCGCGATACGGCCGAGGACCGGGACGAACGTGGGTTCCGGCAACGCATCCGAACCGGCCACCTCGGTGGCAGGCGCCGCCATGTCGTCGTCGGCACCGCGGATGTCGACCGCCCGTGGGCGGTTGGGGTCGCGGCGTAAATAGCCCTTGCGTTCCAGGGTGCGCAGCTGGTGGGCAACCGAGGACGTCGACGTCAGACCGACGGCGTCGCCGATCTCCCTGATGCTCGGGGGGTAGCCGCGGCTGGTCACCGAGGCACGAATGACATTCAAAATGGTGCGCTGCCGTTCGGTCAGCGCGGAATCCACGGAGTGCAACCGGCGGTCCGCTCCGGTCGGGCCGGTGTCGTTCGGGGAAGTGTCGTTGCTGTCGCCCATGGCACTGAATGTAGCCGCCCCGCCGACGAGAATCAAACATGTGTTCGACTGGCGTGTCGCCCGGGTCGTCCGCCCCCGGAAAAGCGTCGCCATCGGCCGAATCACAAATGTGTAACTCTTGCCGCGACCGGGTATTTCTGCCTCGTGACAGTGGTAGAGGCCGACGGAGTTGTCGGTGGTGTGATCTAGCGTTTTGCTCGTGCGACACGCCTCGCTCAAATGTTCGGGTTTCGAACACACAAGCGATTAGAGTCGAACACACGAGCGAGAGCTAGTTGACCGGAGGAACGCAGATGACAGTCATCCATACGCTTGCGCCGCGTACCAGCAGCCTTCGGCGCCCGATCAACGGACCGGTGCAGGGCGTCCGGTACGGCAGGGACGGGCTGGCCCGCTCCCGTCGGCCCGCGCCGTCGCGGCCGACAGGCGCGGCGACGCGCTACTACGGCACCGGCGTGGCGATGTCGGTCGCTCCGCACCGGAGGCGCTCCGTCACCTGGGCAACGACGGTCGGGCTGGCGTTGGCCGCCGGCGCGATCACCCTGTGGCTGGGACTCGTCGCGAACATCGGGCAGGTCCTCAACGGTGACTCGACGAACGCGGCGGCCCACATTCCGGACAGGCTCGCCGTCGTCCGGGTCGACGCGGGGGAGTCGCTTTCCGATGTCGCTCATCGCGTGGCCCCCGACGCGCCGGCCGCCCAGGTGGCCGACCGGATCCGTGAACTCAACGATCTGGACTCACCGACGCTGGTTGCGGGCCAAACGCTGATCGCCCCGATCGGCTGACGGCCGCTGTGCGACAACGGCTCCGGCCCCACGGGCCTCCCACGCACGTGGTGACGTCCTACGCTCGGCGGTTCTGTTAGCCGTGCAGGTCAGCGCACAGGTACGCTCGAAGTCCTGCGATAGCTGATTGTCGGCACGGTGAAGGAGCGGTCATGCACTGTCCCTTCTGCCGCCATCCGGATTCCCGGGTGATCGACTCGCGGGAAACCGATGAAGGGCAGGCCATCCGGCGCCGACGATCGTGCCCCGAGTGCGGACGGCGTTTCACCACCGTGGAAACCGCGGTCCTGGCGGTGGTCAAGCGCAGCGGCGTCACCGAACCTTTCAGCAGGGAAAAGCTCATCAGCGGAGTCCGTCGGGCCTGCCAGGGCCGTCAGGTGGATGACGACGCGCTGAACCTGCTGGCCCAGCAGGTCGAAGACACCGTGCGGGCTTCGGCCTCGCCGGAGGTTCCCAGTCACGAGGTCGGCCTGGCCATCCTGGGGCCGTTGCGCGACCTCGACGAGGTGGCTTACCTGCGATTCGCCTCCGTGTATCGCTCCTTTGAGTCGGCGGACGACTTCGAGCGCGAGATTCAGGCGCTTCGTGAGCACCGCGGAGTGGCGACTCCCGGCTGACGGACCTCACCGGGCTGGGTCACGTCACCCCGCTAGGCTCGGGCTCAGTGTCAGGGTGAGGTGCCGCGTGTTGCGGTGGTTGGATCCTGATCA
>NZ_JAICZA010000016.1 GCF_025933915.1 Mycobacterium sp. | reverse complement strand
CTGATCCATGTTGGTGAACCCGTTGGCCGCGTGGTGCGCCTTCGTGCCGACACCGGTCAGCGTCTCGCCGTGTCCCCGCAGGTTTTTCACGTGCTGCCCGTGTGCGGCGGTGACTGCATTGTGAAAGGTGTCGGCCGCGGCGAAGTCCCCGAACATCCCCGATGCCACGGTTCCTTCCGCCAGGTGGTCGGCCCCTTCTTGGGCGTGCCCGCCGGCGCGGTGCGACTGGTTGCCTCCGGAGTGCAAAAGCTCCGTATCGACGAACATCGGCACTCCTTCCACACTTCAACTGACACGGTCCCTAGCGGCCTTGCCGCCTTTTGACCAGGCTAAAAGCAACATGGCTAGCGGTCAATTCACCCGCAATCCACTCGGCGAATCAAACTTCACCGCACCTAGTGATCGCTCTTAGAACCCATGGCCATTGGTGACGGTGCGCGCCGGCCGATCCCATTCGGGGTCGACGGAAATGGGCATCTGAATCGCGACATGCGGCAGCGAGACCGTTCCCAACGGGGTGTGCACCTGGCGGGGGATCGCGATCCGCGGCTGGGCTCGGTCGGGCGCCAACATGCCGTCGGGTGCCAAACGATCCCCATGCCCGGTGACGATTTCGGTCATGTTGTGCAGCGCTTCGCTGCCCACGTCGTAATAGTGCGCGTGGTCGGTGAACCACGGCGTGAGGCTGTTCGACCCCGCGACTTCAGCGCGAAAGCGTACCGCCCCGAAACCGGCATGGGCCGGGTCGGCGCCCAACCCGGCCCACGGGCCCAGCGGCCCACCGAGCGTCTCGTTGAGCCCATTCGGAAGCCCGCTGCCCGACTCTCCGATCCAGCTGATCGCATCGGTCGATGCCGCGCCCACATACAACCTGCCGCCGTCGAGATGGAAGTCGGCGGCGCTGCGCGCCAAATCGGTGCCCGGGCAACCGGTTAACACCGCATCGTTGGCGCTCATACCGCTGTTGACGAACGCGTCCGCCACGGTCGTGGCCCCGTAAGAATGCCCGAGGACGGTGACATGGCTCGGTGTCAACCCATCATGGGTTGCCGTAAGGCCGTTGACATCGGCGGCCAGGAGCACACCCGCCTGTCGCGCCCTCCAGGGAGTTCCGACCTCTTCCAGTTCGGCCGGGTCGGTGAGCGCCTGCTCCCAATGCGGGTGGTCGAATTCGGGTGCGTCGTAACCCATCCAGGCCAGCACCGCGGTGGAGCGGTGGGGATCGGCCTTCAACGATTGCTCGTAGAGGTTGATGGCATCGTCTGGTCCGTCGGACATCCACCCTCCCCTGACGCTGCTGTTGGTCCCCGGCACCATGACGGCCGTGTTCCGGGCCTTGTCCGGGTTCCCGATCGCGATGGCCGCCCTGCCCTTGCCATTGAACGCCAACGGGTCGTAGGCCCACAGCATGGTCGGGAGCCCGTGATCGGGATCGGAACCCTTGTCGCGCGTGAGGAAATCGTTGGTCTTGACAGCGTTCTGGTATCTGGTGATGTCGGTGGCGCATAGTCCATACATTGCCGGGTTGGTGAAGACATCGGCATTCCGGTTGTTGAGCGCGTTGTCGCGCAGCGTCTCTGGCACTAGCCCACGTTGACGGGCGACGTCTTCAACCCTCAGCAGGTCGTCGTTCATCGCCGCTTGGTTCACCGAGTCACGCACGTCGGCCGGAATGCCGTTGAGGTTGCCTAACTCGCGCGGATGTTGATCTGTCAGCAGGAGTTTTTGGTTGGGGCTCAACGAATCCCACCAGTGCTTCACTTGCTCAGGGTGGCTGCCCTCGGTCGGGATCAGCATTTGGTCGACGCCTTCGAGCTCCGCCGGGTCGGCCCCGTCTGTTTGCAGAGAACCCAGCGCGGCCCGAAGAACCATCGAATACTGGCCGCGAAGGTCGCTGAGGACAAACATGATTGCCCTCGTCTCGACGACGGCATCTGCGCGCAGGTCGTCGGCGGCGCGGTGGTCGCCGTCGGCGAGGGAGTCGCAGATTTCGTCGTCGATGTTTTCGAGGTCGTATTCCAACGCGGCGATGTACCACGTGGAGGTCCGTTGGGCTTCGGCCAGCGCGGCGGCGATGTTCTCCAAATCGGTTGCGATCTTGGGTAATTGCTCGGCCTGCAGACCGAGCGCCCGCGTCACCCGTAGCACCTCGTCGGCGGCGTTGATCGGATGCTCACCGTATCGGTGATCCCATGACGCCTCGAACCGACGCCGTGCTGTGTCGAAAGCGGCGGCGGCCTCGCTAGTGCTCGCCCCCGCGTCGCGGAAGGCCTGCGCCAAATCGGAGATCAGCGCCGGACGGCCGGATTGCACACTGGCGTCGATCGCCCACGGATCGCCGCCGGCCTCAGCGACGAGAAATGGAATGGATATGTAGCGGAGTTCCATCGCAGCGGCCGTCGAAACGAATCGCTACGCCAGCAACCTCATAGGGCACTCGCGCCGTCGGCGAGTCCGTCGCCGTCGCTGTCGGTCAGCCGGACGTTCCACTTGCCGTCACCGTCGGTGTCGACGTATCCGGTCACGCCGTTGTCGTCAGAGCGCAGCACCCGGTCGGCCAGCCCGTTCCCGTCGGTATCGAGGAGCCGGTCATCGGGACGTCCGTGGCCGTCGAAGTCGACCAGCGGACCGCCGGTGTGCTCGACACCGTCGAGGCCGAACCAGCGCAGTTGGCCGCCGCGGTCCATGGCCACCGCCCATGTCCCGGATCCGTCGTCGGTGAAGTAGGCCTCGAGAGTGCCGTCGTTGTCGAGGTCGAGCACGGCGTGATCGACGAGGCCATCGCCGTCGAGATCGGCGAGTGCGTCGTCGCGCAGCCCGTCGTGGTCGAAATCCAGCCCGATCGATTCGAAGTGGCCGTCGCCGTCAAGGTCGAGGTCGGGTTCGCCGTGCCAGATGGCGGCAGCGCCATCGTCGCCAGCCATGCAATAGTCCACGAGTATTCGGACGCAACATCGCCGCTAGGCGTTCCCCCGAGACTGCCACCACGTCAGCAGCTCGGCGGTCGCCTCGTCGGTGTCCAGCGGCCCGCGTTCCAGCCGCAGTTCTTTCAGAAACCGCCAGGCCTCGCCGACTTGCGGGCCGGCCGGGATGCCGAGCAGCTCCATGATTTGGTTGCCGTCCAGGTCGGGACGCACTCGAGCCAAATCCTCTTGGGCGGCCAGCTCGGCGATCCGCGTCTCGAGCCGGTCATAGCTGGCCTGCAGCCGCGCCGCCCGGCGCTTGTTGCGGGTCGTGCAATCGGCGCGCACCAACTTGTGCAGCCGTGGCAGCAGCGGACCGGCGTCGGTGACGTAGCGGCGCACCGCGGAATCGGTCCACTTGCCGTCGCCGTAGCCGTGGAACCGCAGATGCAGATACACCAGCTGCGAGATGTCCTCGATCATCTGCTTGGAATACTTCAACGCCCGCAACCGCTTTCGGACCATCTTGGCGCCGATGACCTCGTGGTGGTGGAAACTCACCCCGCCGTTGGCTTCGTGGCGCCGGGTGGCCGGCTTGCCGATGTCATGGAGCAACGCGGCCCAGCGCAACACCAAATCCGGTCCGTCGTCTTCGAGGGCGATCGCCTGGCGCAGCACGGTCAGCGAGTGCTGGTAGACGTCCTTGTGCTGGTGGTGTTCGTCGATGGCCATCTGCATGCCGCCGACCTCGGGCAACACCACCTCGCCCATCCCCGTGTGCACCAGCAGATCGATCCCGGCCGTCGGATCGTCGCCGAGCACCAGTTTGTCCAGCTCGGCGCCCACCCGTTCGGCGCTGATCCGGGCCAGCTGCGGGGCCATCTGTTCGATGGCCTCGCGCACCCGCGGGGCGACGGTGAAGCCGAGCTGCGAGGCGAACCGCGCCGCGCGCAGCATCCGCAGCGGATCGTCGCCGAAAGACACCTCCGGCGCGGCCGGGGTGTCCAACACCCGCTCACGCAGCGCCGTCAAACCGCCTAACGGATCGAGGAATTCGCCCGGCCCCTCCGGCGTGATGCGCACGGCCATCGCGTTGGCCGTGAAGTCGCGGCGCACCAGGTCGTCCTCGAGGCGCTCGCCGAAGCGCACGTCGGGATTGCGCGACACCTGGTCGTAGGTGTCGGCGCGGAAGGTGGTGATCTCCAAGCGATGGCCGTCTTTGCCGACGCCGACGGTGCCGAATTCGATCCCGGTGTCCCACAGGTTGTCGGCCCATCGCCGCAGGATGTTTTGCACCTGTTCGGGGCGCGCATCGGTGGTGAAGTCGAGGTCGGGACTCAACCTGCCCAACAAGGCATCCCGTACCGAACCGCCGACGAGATAGAGCTGGTGGCCCGCCACGTCGAACGCGGAGCCCAGCTCGGCCAGCATGGGCGCATGCCGATTGAGGGCTACCGCGGCGGCGGTGAGCAGGTCGGCATCCTGGGCGGCGTCAGGCACGTTCGATCAGCCTAGTCGGGCCGGAGCGAAAAACCCGGGGTGGCCGGGTCAGCCGCTTCTCATCCTCGGCGCGGCGTGGGCAGTAACGCATGCGATAGGCCCGATCCGACGAAACGCATTCCGTCATGACGTTCACGCGCTCGCCCAGCGGCGAGTATGTCCAGGAGAGCATGCCGTGCCAGCTACTATCGCTTGGGTGTCGGACGGCGAACAAGGCAAACCACGTCGGCGCCGGGGGCGGCGCCGCGGACGTGGCGCTGCGGCTTCGTCCGAGAAGCAGATCAACGGTCACGTCACCGGCGATTCGACCGCCACCAAACCGCACCGATCCCGCGCTTCCCGCCGCGGGCCTGAGCAGCTGCGCACGGTGCACGAAACGTCTGCCGGCGGACTGGTCATCGACGGGCTCGACGGGCCCCGCGACTCGCAGGTCGCCGCCCTGATCGGTCGCATCGACCGGCGCGGTCGGATGCTGTGGTCGCTGCCCAAAGGCCACATCGAACTCGGTGAGACCGCCGAACAGACCGCTATTAGAGAAGTAGCCGAAGAGACCGGCATCCGGGGCAGCGTGCTGGCCGCGCTCGGGCGCATCGACTATTGGTTCGTCACCGACGGCCGTCGCGTGCACAAAACCGTCCATCACTATCTAATGCGTTTCTCCGGCGGGGAGCTGTCCGACGAGGACCTCGAGGTCGCCGAGGTGGCCTGGGTTCCCATGCAAGAACTGCCGTCCCGACTGACCTACGCCGACGAACGCCGCCTGGCCCGCGTGGCCGACGAGCTGATCGACAAGCTGCAAAGCGACGGCCCGGCCGCGCTTCCTCCACTGCCGCCCAGCTCCCCGCGGCGCCGTCCGCAGACGCATTCGCGGACTCGGCATTCGGACAAACGGGCCAGGGGCCGGAAGAACGGCCACGGACCGGGGCCGTGACCGTACCGCTTGTCTGTTGGGCCGGCTTGTTGCGTATCACCGCCGTGCTCGGCATCGTGGCCGGACTCGCGGTACTCGCCGGGCCGGTGGTTCCGCCCGCGGCCGCAGGTGAACCGGGGGTGACGCCGTTCGTCCGGGTGCGCATCGATCAAGTCACCCCGGATGTGGTCACCACGACCAGTCCGCCCGTCGTAACGGTCAGCGGCATGGTGATCAACATCGGCGACCGCCCCGTCCGGGACGTCATGGTCCGGCTCGAGCACGCCGGCGCGATCTCCGCATCCGCGGGCTTGCGCACCACGTTGGACGGCGACACCGACGAGTACCAGCCGGCTGCCGATTTCCTGACGGTGGCTCCCGAACTGCGGCGCGGGCAAAAAGTCGGCTTCACCCTGTCGGCCCCGCTGCGCGCGTTGACCAAACAGTCGCTGGAAGTGGAAAAGCCCGGCATCTACCCGGTCCTGGTCAACGTCAACGGCACGCCCGACTATGGCGCACCCGCCCGCCTCGATAACGCGCGCTTCCTGCTGCCCGTGGTGGGGGTACCGCCCGACAGCGCCGACGACGTGGGCTCCGCCGTCGCGCCCGATACGTCCAAACCTGTGTGGATCACCATGTTGTGGCCGCTGGCCGACCGGCCACGGCTGGCGCCCGGCGTGCCCGGCGGGACGGTCCCGGTCCGACTGGTCGACGACGACCTGGCCACCTCGTTGGCCAGCGGCGGCCGGCTCGACATCCTGCTGTCGGCAGCCGAGGTCGCCACCAGTCACGACGTCGACCCCGACGGCGCCGTCAGCCGCGCGCTGTGTCTGGCGATCGATCCCGATCTGCTGGTCACCGTCAACGCGATGACCGCCGGCTATGTCGTGTCCAATTCCCCTGACGGTCCAGCTCAACTCCCCGGGACCCCGACCCACCCGGGCACGGGGCAGGGCACCGCGACCGAATGGCTCAACCGCCTGCGCGCGCTCACACATCGAACCTGCGTGGCGCCGCTGCCCTACGCCCAAGCCGATCTGGATGCGTTACAGCGCGTCAACGACGCCGGCCTCAGCGCCACCGCCACCACCAGCGGCAACAGCATCGTCGACAGGATCCTGGACGTCGCGTCCACCCGCGGCGCGACGCTGGTGCCCGACGCCGCGCTGACCCCCCGGGCGGTCAACCTGCTCACCGCCAATGAGGGCACCGTCGCGATCGCCGCCGCCGACCTGTCGGCCGCCGACGCGCAGGGCTCCTCGGAGACCAGCGTCGACACCACGCCCCGGCGGGTGTCGCCGAAAGTCACGATCGCGCCGTTCGATCCGGCCGTCGGGGCCGCACTCGCCGGGGCCGGAAACACCCCCGAGGTACCCACCTACCTGGACCCGTCCCTGACGGTCCGGCTGGCGCACGATTCGGTGACCGCGCGCCGCCAGGACGCCTTGGGCTCCATCTTCTGGCACGCGCTCCGGCACGACACCACACCGCGCACCCAGATCCTGGTCCCGCCGGCGACCTGGAATCTGCAGGCCGACGACGCGCAGGTCATGCTCACCGCGCTGAGCACCAGCATCCGCTCCGGTCTGGCGGTACCGCGCCCACTGCCGGCCGTCATCGCCGAGGCGTCGTCCCGCACCGAACCAGCGGAGCGGGTCGGCGCCGCCACCTCCGCGCGCGGGCAGTTCAGCGACGACGTCACCGCCGGGATCGCCGGTCAGGTCGGCCGGTTGTGGGGTCTGACGTCCGCGCTGATGACCGACGACCGCACCGGGCTCACCGGCGTCCAGTACACCGCGCCGCTGCGCGAGGACATGCTGCGCGCGTTGAGCCAGTCCGAACCGCCCGATTCCCGCAATGGGTTGGCTCAGCAGCGCCTCGAGGTGGTCGGAAAGACAATCAACGACTTGTTCGGCGCCGTCACGATCGTGAACCCCGGTGGCTCGTACACGCTGGCCACCGAGCACAGCCCGCTACCGTTGGCGCTGCGCAACGGCCTGGCAGTTCCGATTCGGGTGCGGGTGCATGTGGACGCCCCGCCGGGGATGAACGTCACCGACGTCGGTCAGATCGAACTACCGCCCGGTTATCTTCCGTTGCGGATTCCGATCGAAGTGAACTTCACCCAACGGGTCGCCGTCGACGTGACGCTGCGGACGTCGGACGGTCTGCGGCTGGGTGAGCCGGTGCGGTTGTCCGTGCATTCCAACGCTTACGGCAAGGTCCTGTTCGCGATCACGCTGTCCGCCGCGGCGGTGTTGGTGCTGCTCGCGGGGCGGCGACTGTGGCACCGTTTCCGCGGCCAGCCCGATCCCGCCGACCTCGACCGCCCCGACCCGCCCGATACCCGGCACGCCGCCGAGCCCGGCGACCAGCGGATCGAACAGAAGCACCGAGTATGAGCCCCGCCTACCGGCAGGCCCCGTCGCACCACCACCGCCTGCCAGAGCCGCCGCGGCGTTCCCGGATGCAGGGCTCGCCGCCGACCGGGCCGCTGCCGCCCGTGCCCGCCGGGATCGATCGTCGACGCCCGGAGCTGTCGGACGCCGCGCTGGTGTCGCGGTCGTGGGCGATGGCCTTCGCGACGTTGATCAGCCGGCTCACCGGTTTCGCCCGGGTGGTGCTGCTCGCCGCGATCCTGGGCGCCGCGTTGTCCAGCGCGTTCTCGGTGGCCAATCAGCTGCCCAACCTGGTGGCGGCCCTCGTGCTGGAGGCGACGTTCACCGCGATCTTCGTGCCGGTGCTGGCGCGGGCCGAGCAGGGGGACCCCGACGGTGGCGCGGCGTTCGTGCGGCGCCTGGTCACGCTGACGACGGCGCTGCTGGTCTTCACCACCGCCGCGTCGGTGCTGGCCGCACCGCTGCTGGTGCGGCTGATGCTGGGCCGCACCCCGCAGGTCAACGAGCCGCTGACCATCGCCTTCGCCTACCTCCTTCTCCCCCAGGTCCTCGCCTACGGCCTCACCTCGGTGTTCATGGCGATCCTGAACACCCGCAACGTGTTTGGGCCCACGGCGTGGGCGCCGGTCGCCAACAACGTCGTCGCACTGGCCACGCTGGCGCTCTATGCGGTCGTTCCCGGTGAGCTGTCGCTCGATCCCGTCCGGATGGGCAACGCCAAGCTGCTGGTGCTCGCCATCGGCACCACGCTGGGCGTCTTCGTACAGACCGGGGTGCTGCTGATCGCGCTGCGACGACAACGCGTCGACCTGCGCCCGCTGTGGGGAATCGACGAACGCCTCAAACGCTTCGGCACCATGGCCGCCGCCATGGTGCTCTACGTCCTGATCAGCCAGCTCGGCCTCGTGGTCGGCAACCAAATCGCCAGCACCGCCGCGGCATCCGGCCCCGCGATCTACAACTACACCTGGATGGTCCTCATGCTGCCGTTCGGCATGATCGGGGTGACGGTGCTGACGGTGGTGATGCCGCGGCTGAGCCGCAACGCGGCCGCCAACGACACCAAGGCCGTGCTCGCCGACCTGTCGCTGGCCACCCGGCTGACGTTGATCACGCTGATCCCGATCGTCGTGTTCATGACCGTCGGCGGCCCGGCGATGGGCAGCGCGCTGTTCGCCTACGGCCATTTCGGAAACGTCGACGCCGGATACCTCGGCGCCGCGATCGCCCTCTCGGCGTTCACGCTCATCCCCTACGGCCTGGTGCTCTTGCAGCTGCGGGTGTTCTACGCGCGCGAACGGCCGTGGACGCCGATCGTGATCATCCTCGTCATCACGGCCGTCAAGATCCTGGGTTCGGTGCTGGCGCCACACCTCACCGACGACCCCAAGCTGGTGGCCGGCTTTCTGGGGTCGGCCAACGGCGTCGGCTTTCTCGCCGGGGCGGTCATCGGCTATCTCCTCCTGCGACGCACGCTGCTGCCCGCCGGCGGCCACCTGATCGGCGTCGGGGAAGTGCGAACGATCCTGGTGACGCTCACCGCATCGATGCTCGCCGGATTGATCGCCCACGTCGCCGATCGGCTGTGCGGGCTGGACCGCCTCACCGACCACGGCGGCGCCGGCTCCCTCCTTCGCCTGTTGGTGCTGGGGCTCATCATGCTGCCGATCACGGCCGCGGTGATGCTCCGCGCGCAGGTTCCCGAAGCCCGGGCAGCACTGGACGTCCTGCGGTTCCGCATCACGGGCCGGGGGCCGCGGCCGCGCAAACCGAAGGCAGCGGATCGATCGTCTCACCGGCGCCCCGTCACGTACTCTGAGCAGAGGAATTCGTCCCCGCCTGGGGTAAATGCGGTCCAGGAGCCGATCCCGCGCAGGCCTCCGGAGCGGGCAAACCGAGCCCGGCTAGCGAAAGGACCGGAGGTGACCGACCGCCCGATGGAGAGCCCCGCATCCAGCGCCGGGCCCGGCACAGGCTCAGGGACTCCGCGGCCGGTCGCCGACGACTTCCAACCCGACATTCCCGCCGACGAGCCCCCACGGTCGGCGTCACGCCCGCCCGGCCAACACCTCCCCGACCCGGCCAACGGCGACATCGCAAGCGAATCCCGACGTGGGCCAACCCCTTTCGATGCACCTCGCGAGCGCGCCGCGGACTCGTCAGCCGACGACGTCCATTTGGTTCCCGGAGCCCGGATCGCCGGCGGCCGGTATCGCTTGCTGGTGTTCCACGGCGGCGCACCACCGTTGCAGTTCTGGCAGGCGCTGGACACCGCGCTCGACCGGCAGGTCGCGCTGACCTTCGTCGACCCGGACGGCGCCCTGCCCGACGAGGTGCTGCAGGAGATTCTGTCCCGCACTTTGCGGCTCAGCCGCATCGACAAACCGGGTATCGCCCGCGTGCTCGACGTGGTGCATACGGGCTCCGGCGGCCTAGTGGTCTCGGAATGGGTTCGGGGCGGTTCGTTGCAGGAGGTGGCCGACACCGCACCGTCACCGGTGGGCGCGGTGCGGGCCATGCAATCGCTGGCCGCCGCCGCCGACGCGGCCCACCGCGCCGGCGTCGCCCTGTCGATCGACCACCCCAGCCGGGTGCGGGTCAGCATCGAGGGCGATGTGGTGCTGGCCTACCCGGCGACCATGCCCGACGCCAACCCCCAAGACGACATCCGGGGCATCGGGGCCGCGCTGTATGCCCTACTCGTGAACCGGTGGCCCTTGCGGGAGAGCGGGGTGCGCAGCGGGCTCGCGCAGGCCGAACGCGACTCCTCGGGCAATCCCGTCGAACCCATGGCCGTCGATCGCGACATCCCGTTCCAGATCTCCGCCGTGGCCATCCGGGCGGTCCAGGAAGACGGCGGAATACGCAGCGCTTCAACACTTTTGAACCTGCTTCAGCAGGCCACCGCGGTCGCCGACCGCACCGAGGTGCTCGGCCCGATCGACGATTCGCCCTCGCCGTCAACGGCGCTCATCTCAGCCGGTCAGGAGCAGGCGGCCTTCGCGCGCCGGCGGCGCAACGTGCTCATCGGCGCCGGCGCCGGCCTGGCCGTCATCGTGGTGGCCCTGCTGGTGCTGGCGTCGGTGGTGAGCAAGATCTTCGGCAACGTCGGCGGCGGCCTCAACAAGGACGAACTCGGACTCAACGGCCCCTCCTCGTCCGCCTCGGCCTCGTCGACCACCACATCCGCCGCCGCCGGCAGCGTCGTCAAACCCACCAGGGCGAGCGTTTACTCCCCCGACGGCGAGGCCGACAACCCGGGCACAGCTGGACAGGCGATCGACGGGGACCCCTCAACCGCCTGGGCGACCGAGGTCTACACCGACGCCGTCCCCTTCCCCAGCTTCAAACAGGGCGAGGGCCTGATACTGCAATTGCCCAGCCCCACCGTCGTCGGCCAGGTCACCATCGACACGCCCAGCACCGGGACCAAGGTCGACATCCGCGCGGCGTCCTCGTCGGCGCCGGCCTCCCTCAACGACACCACCGTGCTGGCTCAGGGCTTCACGCTCAAACCCGGCCACAATGTCATCCCGGTCAGAGCCGGTTCCCCGACGTCGAATGTGCTGGTGTGGATTTCCACGCTGGGGACCACCAACGGCAAGAGTCAGGCCGGCTTTTTCGAGATCACGGTCCAGGCCGCGTCCTGATCCGCGGCGCGTTCCGCAAACTCACATGAGCGCTTCCGAGTGAAGTGCCGCCCGATACCGGATTGGTTAGTGTCCGGCCGTGGGCTTCGGGGGAAACGTCAAGCACGACCGCAGTGACGCCGAACTGCTGGCAGCCCACGTGGCGGGTGACCGCTACGCCTTCAGTGAGCTCTTTCTTCGTCATCAACGCCACCTGCATCGGCTTGCCCGGCTCACCACCCGCACCCCCGAGGACGCGGAAGACGCACTGCAGGACGCCATGCTCTCCGCGCACCGCGGCGCGGGTGCGTTCCGGCACGACGCCGCCGTCGGCAGCTGGCTGCACCGCATCGTGGTCAACGCCTGCCTGGACCGGCTGCGCCGCACCAAGGCCCACCCGACCGTCCCGCTGGAGGACGTCTACCCGGTTGCCGATCGCACGGCCCAGGTCGAGACAACGATGGCGGTGCAGCGCGCCTTGATGCGGCTTCCCGTCGAGCAACGGGCGGCGGTGGTGGCCGTCGATATGCAGGGCTACTCGGTGGCCGACACCGCGCGGCTACTCGGCGTCGCCGAAGGCACGATCAAGAGCCGGTGCGCCCGCGCCCGGGTCCGCCTCGCCGAGCTGCTCGGTTACCTCAACGCCGGGGCCCGCGCCACACCGGAGGGCGCCGCCGGCCAGGCCTGACCAGTCACCACGCGGGGGCATCCGTGGCCATCCGCCGGTGCATGACGGACACTGGGTCCGATGGATGCGGCGGCGAACGATGGGGCGGATCACCGCAACGCGGAATCAGCACCCCCGCTGACCGTGGAACTCCTCGCCGACCTGCAGGCCGGCGTGCTCGACGACGAGGCCGCCGCCCGCGTCCGCCGCCAAGTCCGCGCCGACCCCCGGGCCGCGGGCGTGCTGGACGCCCTGAACAAGGTCCGTCGCGATGTCGCCGCCGACGGCGCCGATCCAACGTCGGCTCCCGACCCGCCCCCGCAGGTTTCCGCCCGCGTCGCCGCGGCGCTGCGGGCCGCCGATCCGGCGTCCGGTGGCGCAGCAGGACAGCCCGCTCACTCCGCGCGTCCCCGCCTCCGGCCGGGCCGCACCATCGCGGCGGTCAGCGGTCTGTGCGCGGTGCTGGCCGCGATCGGCTTCGGCACGGTCGCCCTGCTGAACGCTCCCGAGCCCGCTCCGAGCACCCCGGGCGACATCGAGCACATCACGGTGTCGACGCCGCCGATGGAGATCCCGCTCTCCGAGCATGAAATCCTCGGCCTGCTCGACCGCGCTCCCGACTTCGGCCCTTCCGGTGGCTCGCTCAGCGACCCCGCGCGGCGTGCGTCCTGCCTCGCCGGCCTCGGCTATCCGGCGGCCACACCGGTCCTGGGTGCGCGTCCGGTCGAGATCAACGCCCGCCCCGGCATCGTTCTGCTGATACCCGGCGACACCCCGCACGTCCTGGCTGTCTACGCGGTGTCGCCGAACTGCAGCGCCGCCGATACCGGACTGTTGGCCAATACCCAGGTACCCCGCCCCTAATGTGGTGCCATGGGCGCCGCCTGTGTTGTTCCAAACACCAGGGAACAGCCGTGCCTAGGCTGGCGTTTACACGAGTTCAGAGACGATCGCTCGAAAGGTTTTCATGACCGCCGACACTGTGCATGACGTGATCATCGTTGGTTCGGGTCCTGCGGGGTATACCGCGGCGTTGTATAGCGCGCGGGCGCAGTTGGCGCCGGTGGTGTTTGAGGGGACGTCGTTTGGTGGGGCGTTGATGACCACGACCGAGGTGGAGAATTATCCGGGGTTTCGTGACGCGATCATGGGTCCGGAGTTGATGGATCAGATGCGTGAGCAGGCGTTGCGTTTTGGTGCTGATCTGCGGATGGAAGATGTCGAGTCGGTGTCGCTAGGCGGTGCGGTGAAGTCGGTGACCACGGCCGAGGGGGAGACGGTGCGCGCGCGGGCGGTGATTTTGGCGATGGGGGCCGCCGCCCGGTATTTGGGGGTGCCCGGGGAGCAGGAGTTGCTGGGTCGTGGGGTGTCCTCGTGTGCGACCTGTGATGGGTTCTTTTTCAAGGATCAAGACATCGCGGTGATCGGTGGTGGGGATTCGGCGATGGAGGAGGCCACGTTTTTGACCCGTTTTGCCCGCAGTGTGACCTTGGTGCATCGCCGTGAGGAGTTCCGGGCCTCACGGATCATGCTGGAGCGGGCTCGGGCCAATGAGAAGATCACGTTCCTCACCAATAAGGCGGTGGTGGCGGTGGAGGGTGCCGAGACGGTGACGGGGGTGCGGTTGCGTGACACGCTCAGCGGTGCGGAGTCGGTGTTGGCGGTGAGCGGGGTGTTCGTGGCGATCGGGCATGATCCGCGCTCGGAGTTGGTGCGCGAGCTGGTCGACACCGACCCGGACGGGTATGTGTTGGTGCAGGGCCGCACCACGGCGACCTCGATCGAGGGCGTATTCGCCGCCGGGGATTTGGTGGATCGCACCTACCGCCAGGCCGTGACCGCCGCCGGCAGCGGCTGCGCGGCCGCCATCGACGCCGAACGCTGGCTCGCCGACAATGAAGGGTCCAGCACCCCCGCACAAGGTGACGCCACCGAATTTCCGGGCAGTACCGACACATTGATTGGAGCACCACAATGACCGACGCCGAAAAGGCCGGGGCCACAATAGCAGTCTCTGATGCGTCCTTCTCGACGGACGTGTTGTCCAGCAATAAGCCTGTGCTGGTTGACTTTTGGGCGACATGGTGCGGGCCCTGCAAGATGGTTGCGCCGGTCCTCGAGGAGATCGCCAGCGAGCGCGGCGATCAACTCACCGTCGCCAAGCTCGACGTCGACGCGAACCCGGAAACCGCCCAGAACTTTCAGGTCGTCTCCATCCCCACGATGATCTTGTTCAAAGACGGCCAACCCGTGAAGCGGATCGTCGGCGCCAAGGGCAAGGCGGCACTGCTGCGCGAGCTTTCCGACGCGGTCCCCAATCTCAGCTGATCTTCACTTGATTCGCCGCACCACACCCCGCGCATAGCCTGGGGTTTTCCCGAATTTACGAAGCGTCTGCGACAATACGGTAGCTATTGCCCGTTATCTGAGCCTGTCAGTTTGTCCCGGAGGGCCCTCGGTATGTCGAGTCCGCGCCGCGAATACGGCGACGCGCTGCGTTGTGGCGACCGCAGCGCTGCCGTGACCGAGATCCGGGCGACGCTGGCCTCATTGGGGCTGCTGGAAGGCTCCGACGACGATCTCAGCACCGGGCGGCAGGTGGCCCTGGAACTTTTCGACACCGAACTTGACCAGGCGGTTCGCGCCTTTCAACAGCATCGCGGTCTGCTCGTGGACGGCATTGTCGGGGAGGCGACCTACCGGGCGCTCAAGGAGGCGTCGTACCGGCTCGGCGCGCGCACGTTATATCACCAATTCGGCGCCCCGCTGTTCGGTGACGACGTCGCCACGCTGCAGGCGCGGCTGCAGGATCTCGGCTTTTATACCGGCATGGTCGACGGTTACTTCGGGTTGCAGACCCACAACGCTTTGATGTCGTATCAGCGTGAATACGGGCTGTCCGCCGACGGTATCTGCGGGCCGGAAACGTTGCGGTCCTTGTATTTTCTGAGTTCGCGGGTCACCGGCGGGTCACCCCACGCGCTTCGCGAAGAAGAGTTGGTTCGCCGCTCGGGTCCCAAACTGTCGGGCAAGCGGATCATCATCGATCCGGGCCGCGGCGGCGCGGACCACGGCCTGATCGTGCACGGATCTTCGGGTCCGGTCAGCGAAGCAGATGTGTTGTGGGACTTGGCGAGCCGACTCGAGGGGCGCATGACCGCGATCGGGATGGAGACCTTCCTGTCGCGGCCGGTCAACCGCAGCCCCCTCGACGCTGAACGCGCGGCCACCGCCAACAATGTCGGCGCCGACCTGATGATCAGC
The DNA here is from genome assembly GCF_025933915.1 of Mycobacterium sp. Taxonomy (GTDB): domain Bacteria; phylum Actinomycetota; class Actinomycetes; order Mycobacteriales; family Mycobacteriaceae; genus Mycobacterium. The sequence goes on along the minus strand of NZ_JAICZA010000016.1, from coordinate 32,849 downwards.
CTGCGCTGCGAGAATCAGCTCAGCGCCGCGGCCAACGGGGTGGCGTCCTTTCACTTCGGAAACTCGCATGGTTCGGTGTCCACCATCGGCCGTAATCTCGCCGACTTCATCCAGCGAGAAGTAGTGGCCCGCACCGGTTTACGTGATTGCCGTACGCACGGCCGAACGTGGGATCTGCTGCGTCTGACCCGGATGCCCACGGTCCAGGTCGACATCGGCTACATCACCAACCCGCGCGACCGCGCGATGTTGGTCTCAACCCAGACCCGCGATGCCGTCGCCGAGGGAATCCTGGCCGCGGTCAAGCGGCTGTACCTGTTGGGCAAGAACGACCGACCCACGGGCACATTCACTTTCGCCGAGTTACTGGCCCACGAATTGTCGGTGGAGCGCACCAGCCAGCTGGGCGGTTCCTAACCACCCGCTAACCGGCCGGGGTGGGTCCCCAACGCATTCGCTGCCGTCGACCCGGCCCCGACCGGCTGCTCCAGATGCGCGCTCTCCAGCAGACGCTCCAGGGCCGCCTCGACTTCGGCCTTCCATCCGAGACCCTTGTCGAGCTCGAGTCGCAGTCGCGGGAAATACGTATGTGGTGCCACCACAACGAAACCCACGTCTTGCAAGAATTCCGCGTCCATCACGCAGCGGTCCACCGAGCAATCGCCGACGGCTTCCAACACCGGCCGCACATCGGGGCCGACCAGTCGCGGGTCCTGCAATTCCGAAGCCGCCGGGGTGCGGCCGAACGCTTCGAGCGCCCGCACGCCACGTCGAACCAACTCGTCGATGACCCGGGCGATCAAGCCGTGCTGTAGGTCGTCGGCGGCCGGTCCGGGTTCGATGCCCATCGACGTCAACAGCACCGCGTCCGCGGAAACCGGCCCGGTCGGAAATCGCTGAGCCCGGGGCACCGCCCGCGGTGGGGCGTAGAACACATAGCCCAGGCACGGCGGCTCGGCGTGACTTCGCTCGTCCGGGACCGCGGTGGCCACCTGACCGCATGAGCCCCACTCCAGCATCACCATCGACAACCACGCTTCTTTTTCGAATTCGGGGTCGGCGAGGTGATCCTGGTTGCCGAGGGTCGCCGGATCGACCTCCCAGAAGACGCACCTACGCGCGTGCTTGGGAAGCTGCTCGAAGGCCTCGAGACGCAGCGGCATGATTCGAGCGGACACTAGCCTCCTGCTCCTGTGCGGTACTGCAGCCATCTGCACCGACAACCCCTCCAGGATAGGAGAGGTGGTCGCGATCGGGCCAGCTTTAGCCTGGCTCCGCTGGTTGGTGCGCCCGGTTCGCCGACACGGTGCGGTGGCGGTGCATCGATTTCCGAAAGTCGTTGCCGCCCATACCGTTTCGTCGAGCTGCAGCACCGCGGACGCGGGAATTTTCGGCGGAACCGGGCCCGGTGTCACAGTGACGTAATTACACCGTGTCCTAGATCATGCCTTGGGCGGCGTCATAACGTCGATGATTCGCTGTAGATCGTCCACCGAGCCGAACTCGACCACGATCTTGCCCTTACGTTTGCCCAGGCTGACCGTCACCCGCGTATCGAAGGTGTTCGAGAGTCGGTCAGCAACATCTTGCAGCCCGGGCATCTGCATCGGCTTGCGGCGCGGCGGCGCGGGCGTGGTCGCGCCGGCCCGGTTGGCCAATGTGACGGCCTCCTCGGTGGCCCGCACCGACAGCCCCTCGGCCACGATGCGGGTGGCCAGTTCCTCCTGCGCCTCGGGACCGCCCTCCAGCGACAGCAGCGCACGAGCGTGGCCGGCGGACAGTACCCCGGCGGCCACGCGCCGCTGCACCGCGATCGGCAGCTTGAGCAACCGGATCATATTGGTGATCAACGGCCGCGACCGTCCGATGCGGGCCGCCAGTTCGTCGTGGGTGACACCGAACTCGTCGAGCAGCTGCTGGTAAGCGGCCGCCTCTTCCAACGGGTTCAGCTGCACCCGGTGGATGTTCTCCAACAGCGCGTCGCGCAGCAGGTTGTCGTCGCCGGTCTCGCGCACGATCGCCGGGATGGTCGCCAGCCCGGCCTCTTGAGCCGCGCGCCAGCGCCGCTCCCCCATCACGATCTGGTAGCGCGCGCCCGTGGCCGAATCCTTGACGGCCCGTACCACGATGGGCTGCAAGAGTCCGAATTCGCGGATGGAGTGCACCAGTTCGGCCAGCGCTTCCTCGTCGAAGACCTGTCGGGGCTGACGTGGGTTGCGCTCGATGTCGGCCGGCGCGATTTCGCGGTAGACGGCGCCCATCGGTGAGGCGTCCTGCGGTGGCGGTCCCCCGATCAAGACGTCGGCGGCCGCGTCCCCCATCCGCGGACCGAGGGTCGCCGGTCCGGAATCGCCCTCGGCGGGACCGGTAGGAATGAGCGAAGCCAGGCCCCGGCCGAGGCCACCCTTTTTGCGTAACGGCTGCGTCATAGTCGTCCCTTCACGAATGGTGGTCAATCGCGCTCGGCGAGTTCGCGGCTCGCGTCAAGATAGCTCATCGCCCCGCGGGAGCCGGGGTCGTAATCGATAATGGTCATGCTGTAGCCCGGTGCCTCGGAAACCTTCACGCTGCGCGGAATCACCGTCCGCAGCACCTTGCTCCCGAAGTAGCGGCGTACCTCTTCCGCGACTTGATCCGCGAGCTTGGTGCGGCCGTCGTACATGGTCAGCACCACGGTGCTCACCTCGAGCTTCGGATTGAGGTGGGCCTTCACCATCTCGATGTTGCGCATCAACTGCGAGACACCCTCCAGGGCGTAGTACTCGCACTGGATCGGGATCAGGACTTCCGGTGCGGCGACGAGCGCGTTGATGGTCAGCAGCCCGAGCGAGGGCGGGCAGTCGATGAAGACGCAGTCGAAGTCGAGGCTGTCGAGGTCGGCCAACGCGGTGCGCAGCCGGTTCTCGCGCGCCACCATGCTCACCAATTCGATCTCGGCACCCGCCAGGTCGATCGTCGCCGGGATGCAGAACAGCCGCTCGTTGTGTGGGCTCTGCCGCAGGGCGTCGTACACGGAAACCTCGCCGAGCAGCACCTCGTATGACGACGGCGTCCCCGATTTGCGGTCGGTGATACCGAGCGCCGTGCTCGCATTGCCCTGGGGGTCGAGATCGATGACGAGGGTCTTGAGCCCTTGCAGCGCGAGCGCGGCGGCCAGGTTGACCGCGGTAGTGGTCTTGCCCACGCCGCCTTTCTGGTTCGCGACGGTGAAGACTCGGCGACGGGCAGGACGGCGCAGTGGCGGATACGTAGTGTGCAGAACTCGCATGGCACGCTCGGCGGCGGCGCCGATCGGGGTGTCGAATTCTGCCGCTGTTTCACGTGAAACATTCGGCTGCGCGGCGGGCGGAGCCGACGACGATTGGGGCGGTGGCACCGCCGCGTGCGTCTCCACCGATGCCGTAACGCCCGCTTCCGCAACGCCCTCCGGAGCCTGCGGAGTCACCGGCCTATCTCCTGATGAGGTCATCGGGTTCCGGCCTTCCGGGTCCGTGCCGACTTGTGGTGTGACGGCTGTCCGCGTCGCGCTGAAACTACGATTGCGGGGGGACGCAAATAGTTCGCGCCACATGTCACCACCCTGACATCAGCGGCGCCCGATGCTGCCATCACACGCCGGAATTGTTCAACTTCCTCGGATGCCCGCTCCCCCTTGATGGCGAGCATTCGGCCGCCCGGGCGTAACAACGGCATGCTCCACTTCGTCAGTTTGTCCAACGCTGCAACCGCTCGTGACACTGCCGCATCCCTCTCCCCGAACCGGTCACGCACTCCCGGCTCTTCCGCACGGCCGCGGACCACCTCGACGGCCAACCCTAGTTCGTTGACGACCTCGTTGAGAAATTCGCTGCGGCGCAGGAGGGGTTCGAGCAACACGACCTCGAGATCGGGCCGCACGATCGCCAGCGGGATCCCCGGCAGGCCTGCCCCACTCCCGATGTCGATGATGCGCTCGCCCGCGCCGAGCAGTTCGGCGGCCGCGGCACTATTCAATACGTGGCGGTCCCAGATGCGGTCCACTTCCCGCGGCCCGAGCAGCCCGCGCTCCACACCCGCGCCCGCCAGCAGCGTGGCGTACCGCCGTGCGATACCGAGCCGTTCGCCGAAGATCTCCGCGGCCGAATCGGGTGCGGCACCGGGGTCTCGGCCCGAAGGCTCCCCCGCAGGCTCGACCGAACCGACATGTTTCACGTGAAACATCCTCTAGTTGGCGCGTGCACTTTCAACCTTCGGACGCCCTTCGGGCCAGACGAACTACATCGCTGTAACTCCGGAACGTCAGTCGTGCAGAACCACCACGCGGCGCGACGGCTCGACGCCCTCGCTCTCACTGTGGACCCCGGACACCGCGGCGACCGCGTCGTGGACGATCTTGCGCTCGAACGGCGTCATCGGCGCCAGCTCTTCGCGCTCCCCCGATTCGAGCACGCGCTGCGCGACCTTGTCACCAAGCGCCGCCAATTCTTCGCGGCGCCGCCGGCGCCAACCCGCGACGTCGAGCATCAACCGGCTCCGCACTCCGGTCTTCTGGTGCACCGCCAGTCGGGTGAGTTCCTGCAGTGCGTCGAGCGCCTCGCCGCCGCGCCCCACCAACTTGTTCAAGTCGTCGCTGCCATCGATGCTCACGACGGCGCGGCTCCCTTCGACGTCCAGGTCGATGTCGCCGTCGAAGTCCAACAGGTCCAGTAGCTCCTCGAGGTAGTCGCCGGCGATCTCGCCCTCGGCGACCAGTCGCTCCTCCAGGTCGTCGGCTTCCTCGGCACCGCCCTGGGCAGTGTCATCGACCGGTACCGGTGCCTCGAGTTCCGTATCAACGTCGCGCTCGGTGGTGTCGGCGTCTGTCATGTCTTTCTCTCCCTCATCCATGGGTCTGAGCCCAATTGGGGTCCCCCTGCCCAGGGTCGCCCCGATAGCTTCTCCGGCCGTTTCAGCGTTTGCGTTTTTTCGGTCGCGCCCCGGGCCGCGGGGTCCGATTGCTCGACCCGTCGTCTGCTCCTGTTGCCGGCCCGTCGGCCACATCGGAATCCGTCTCCGCGGGATTGGGCGCATCGGCATCGGCCTTCGCCGAACCGTTCCCGCCCGGCGGCGCCGTCTTGGGGTTCCGCTTGGGCTTGGCTCCCGGCGCGGGGGCGTTGGCCGCCCGGCGTTCGATCACTTCCTGCTTTTTGGCTTCGTCCTCTTTTTCGATCATCCCGAAGACGTAGTGCTGCTGACCGAAGGTCCAGATGTTGTTCGCGAACCAGTACAAGATGATCGCGAGTGGAAGGAACGGCCCTCCGACGACCACGCCGAGCGGAAACACATACAGCGCAAGCTTGTTCATCATCGCGGTCTGCGGGTTGGCCGCCGCCTCCGGGCTCTGCCTCGCCACCGACGCCCGACTGTTGAAGTACGTCGCAACCCCGGCCAGGATCATCACCGGCAGGCCAACGGCGATCACGGCCGGCCGGCTGAAGAAGGTGAACGCGTCCAGGCCGGTGCGCTGTGTCATGAAGGCGCCGATCGGTGCGCCGAACAGGTTGGCATCCAGGAAGTGGGCGACGTCCGTCGGGGTGAACACGTAGTTTCCGGTGAGCCGGTTCTCGGCCACCGACAGGTGCGGTTGACCGAACCCGCCGGTGGTTCGGTTGAACGAACGCAACACGTGATACAGACCGATGAACACCGGGATCTGCGCCAGCATCGGCAGGCAGCCGAGGATCGGGTTGAAGCCGTGTTCGCGCTGCAGCTTTTGCATCTCGAGTGCCATCCGCTGGCGGTCCTTGCCGTATTTCTTCTGCAGCGCCTTGATCTGCGGTTGCAACTCCTGCATCTGGCGGGTGGTGCGGATCTGTCGCACGAAGGGCTTGTAGAGCAGCGCGCGCAGGCTGAAGACCAAGAACATCACCGACAGCGCCCAGGCGAAGAAGTTCGACGGCCCCAACATCGAGGCAAACAACTTGTACCAAACCCACATGATCCACGACACCGGGTAGTAGACGAAGTCGAGGCTGAAAAGGTCAAAGGACAAAAGACTCACTCTCCCGTCGCGTCGCTCGGACCGCCCAAGCGTCGCTGGCATATTGGCAATTCCCTTGGCAGCCGGGACGATCCGGTATCGGGTCCCATCCGCCCTCGTGCCATGGTCCGCACTTGGCGAGTCTGGTCGCAGCCAACCAGCTCCCCCGAATCAACCCGTACTCGTTCAGCGCATCGACCGCGTACTGGCTACAGGTCGGAACGAAGCGACACGTCGCCGGACGCAGCGGCGACACCATATGCCGATAGAGCTGGATGAGGAAAATCAATCCCCGCGCCACAGACTTTCCCGCCGTGCGGATGAACGCACCCACCGGAGACCGTCCCGTCACGGTGCGATTCCCGCCGCCGGCATACGCCGCACACACCGCCGCAGCTCCTGCTCCAACCGGGCCGACGACGCGGTGCGGCTACCGGGCAGCGCCCGGATCACCAATCGGTCGGATTGCTCGAGTTCACCCAGAATCGAGCGGGCCACGTGCCGCAGCCGACGGGCGACCCGGTGACGTTCCACGGCCGACCCGACGGGCTTACCGACAACCAGTCCCACGTGTGGCGCTGTCTCGCCGTCGCCCCTCAGGAAGTGAACGACGATGTCGGGCTGTGCCATACGAATCCCGTGCTTCACCGTCGCGTCAAACTCAATTGACCGCGTCATGCGGTTGCGCGCGGGAAGCACCGACGGAAGACCTGACCCGCGATCAGGCAGATAACGCGCGGCGGCCCTTGCGGCGCCGGCCGGACACGATCGCGCGTCCCGCACGAGTGCGCATCCGCAAGCGGAAGCCGTGCACGCGGGCTCGGCGCCGGTTATTCGGCTGGAAGGTCCGCTTGCCCTTGGCCACGACGTTCTCCTCGTTGTTTGCCATCCGGCCGCTCAGACGTTTCGCTTCGGGCTCGTCTGCGTTCCGACCTGAGGTGGTCTTGCTGCTACTGGCCGGCGCGGTCCCCCTGTGGTTCTGGGTCGCAGCCGTATCGCCGACTTTCGGGCGACTGTTTGAGGGTACTGACGAGCCTTCGCCTGGTCAAACCTGGCTTGTTGCAACGGAGCCGCGCGGACCCGGTGCAAGATTTTCCATTCCGGTCACACTCGGCGTCGGCGTGACTACGCTAACGAGCCGAACCAAGGCCCCACTTACCCTAAACGACCCGATTGGAATGCAGCAGAACGGTTGGCAGCCGCACGGAAAACTGTTAGCTTCTGCCCAAGTCGTTTTAGACTGAAGCAGCGCTCGATAACGAAGCGAGGATGGTGGATCGACTAGCTGCCTAGACAGCCTTCCAAGGTTTTCTTCCAGCGCGGAGATCGCGAGCCGTCGCCGGTAGGTTGCGGCTCGCATACGGTCATCCTGTCCACACCTGTGTATAACTATGTGGACAGCTGTTTTGTCGCCAAGCGTGAGTTGCACTTCGACCCGGGACGTTCGAGAACCAGGGAGATGCGTCGTTGACCGATGACCCCGGTTCAGGCTTCACGACGGTGTGGAATGCGGTCGTTTCCGAGCTCAACGGTGATCCCACCGCGGACGGCGTCACCGCCAACCGCACCACCCTGGTCACACCCCTCACCCCGCAGCAAAGGGCCTGGCTGAATCTTGTCCGGCCGCTGACGATCGTCGAGGGATTTGCTCTGCTGTCTGTGCCGAGCAGCTTCGTCCAAAACGAGATCGAACGTCACCTGCGCGCCCCGATCACCGATGCGCTCAGTCGCCGGCTCGGACAACAGATCCAATTGGGAGTCCGCATCGCTCCCCCCTCCGACGATGTCGAGGACGCCCTCATCCCACCGGCGGAACCCTTCCCGGGATCCGACGCTTTCCCGGCCGACGACACCACCATCGACAACGACGAGACCGTCGACAACGCCCAGCCGGGCTGGCCGAATTACTTCACTGAGCGGCCGCACGCCATCGACCCCGCCGTCGCCGCCGGAACGAGCCTCAACCGCCGCTACACCTTCGACACTTTCGTCATCGGCGCCTCCAACCGGTTCGCGCATGCCGCAGCCCTGGCGATCGCCGAGGCGCCGGCCCGCGCTTACAACCCCCTCTTCATCTGGGGAGAGTCCGGTCTCGGCAAGACCCACTTGCTGCACGCCGCCGGCAATTACGCGCAGCGTCTGTTCCCGGGGATGCGAGTCAAGTACGTCTCCACCGAGGAATTCACCAACGACTTCATCAACTCGCTCCGCGACGACCGCAAGGTTGCCTTCAAGCGCAGCTATCGCGACGTCGACGTGCTGCTGGTCGATGACATTCAGTTCATCGAGGGCAAGGAAGGTATCCAAGAGGAGTTCTTCCACACCTTCAACACATTGCACAACGCCAACAAGCAGATCGTCATCTCGTCTGACCGGCCGCCCAAACAGCTGGCCACCCTGGAAGACCGGCTCAGGACGCGCTTCGAGTGGGGCCTGATCACCGACGTGCAGCCCCCGGAGCTGGAAACCCGGATCGCCATCTTGCGCAAGAAAGCTCAGATGGAGCGGCTGGCGGTCCCCGACGACGTCCTGGAACTCATCGCCAGCAGCATCGAGCGCAACATTCGCGAGCTCGAAGGCGCCCTGATCCGGGTGACCGCGTTCGCCTCGCTGAACAAAACGCCGATCGACAAGGCGCTGGCGGAAATCGTGCTTCGCGATTTGATCGCCGATGCCAGCACCATGCAGATCAGCGCGGCCACCATCATGGCCGCCACCGCCGAATACTTCGACACCACCGTCGAGGAACTCCGCGGCCCGGGCAAGACTCGAGCACTGGCCCAATCACGCCAGATCGCGATGTATCTCTGCCGTGAACTCACCGATCTGTCCTTGCCCAAGATCGGGCAGGCCTTCGGCCGTGACCACACCACGGTCATGTACGCGCAGCGCAAGATTTTGTCCGAGATGGCCGAGCGGCGTGAGGTTTTTGATCACGTCAAGGAGCTCACCACTCGCATCCGTCAGCGCTCCAAGCGCTGAATCCCACGTTTTCGGGGTCCGCGCGCGTAATTTTTCGAGAAACTTCCCGCGCGTCCGTCACACCGGCCACACCCAGGGCATGTGCGCAGCCCTGTGCACAGAGCAATTAAACATCGGTGTAGTACCGGCCGTTCCGCACACACCCACCGTTCGTCCCCATCGGGCCAACACAAGACTCACAGGCGCCAACGCCACGATCCACATCACGATCATCGCGCTAGCTGCAGCGGGACGGCGCTGTCCCCAGAATGCACAGGCCTTAATACTGTTACTGAGATCTCTTCATCGGTTCTTCTTTGAAATACAGCCCTGGGGACGCTGGCTGCACACCCGCGGTCCAACCCGTCATCAGATCGGTTTGTCGGCCTTTGCGATTAGCTTTCAAGATGGCCCCGGAGGATCTACGGTTGTTCTTCGACTGCCGTTTCGGTCGTCGTCGGCGCATCGCGTCACCGGCGTTCGTGGCGGGGCCCCGTGCTAGCGGGGGGAGGCTAGCCAAAATGGATTCGAAAACGCTGAAGGTGAAGGGACGCTATGGACGCGGCGACGACAACGGCTGGCCTCAGCGACTTGAAGTTTCGTTTGGCGCGGGAGTCTTTCGCCGACGCGGTGTCGTGGGTGGCGAAGAACCTGCCGTCCAGGCCCGCGGTGCCGGTACTTTCCGGTGTGCTGCTGGCCGGGACTGATGACGGCCTCACGATCTCCGGATTCGATTACGAGGTTTCCGCGGAAGCGCAGGTGGCCGCCGAAATCGCCTCTCCGGGAAGTGTTTTGGTATCCGGGCGGCTATTGTCAGACATCGTTCGGGCGCTGCCCAACAAGCCCGTCGACTTCTACGTCGACGGGAATCGGGTCGCCCTGAACTGCGGGAACGCAAGGTTTTCGTTGCCGACGATGGCGGTCGAGGATTACCCGACGCTGCCCGCCCTGCCGGACGAGACCGGAATGCTGCCCGCCGATCTGTTCGCGGAGGCGATCAGTCAGGTGGCGATCGCGGCCGGCCGTGATGACACATTGCCGATGCTGACCGGGATCAGGGTGGAGATTTCGGGCGACACGGTGGTCTTGGCCGCCACCGACAGGTTCCGGCTGGCGGTTCGCGAGTTGACCTGGTCGGCGGCCTCACCCGACATCGAAGCCGCGGTCCTGGTGCCGGCCAAGACACTGGCCGAAGCCGCGCGGGCCGGCACCGACGGTGCTGAGGTTCGTTTGTCGTTGGGTGCGGGCGCGGGTGTCGGAAAAGACGGGCTGCTCGGCATCAGCGGCAATGGCAAGCGCAGCACCACGCGCCTACTCGACGCCGAATTCCCGAAGTTTCGCCAGCTGTTGCCGGCCGAGCACACGGCGGTCGCCACCATCAACGTGTCGGAGCTGACCGAGGCCATCAAGCTGGTGGCGTTGGTCGCCGACCGGGGTGCCCAGGTGCGGATGGAATTCAGCGAGGGATCGCTGCGGCTGTCCGCGGGCGCCGACGACGTCGGCCGGGCCGAAGAAGACCTGACGATCGATTTCGCCGGTGAGCCGTTGACGATCGCCTTCAACCCGACGTATCTGACCGACGGACTGGGATCGGTTCATTCCGAGCGGGTGTCGTTTGGTTTCACGACTCCGGGCAAGCCCGCGTTGTTGCGCCCGGCATTGGACGAGGACAGTCACCCGACCGGCACGGGGCCCTTCGGCGCCCTACCGACCGATTATGTCTACCTGTTGATGCCCGTCCGGTTGCCTGGCTAGGTGTACGTCCGGCATTTGGGACTGCGCGACTTCCGGTCCTGGGCACACGCCGACCTCGAATTGCAGCCGGGTCGGACGGTCTTCATTGGTTCCAACGGTTTTGGGAAGACGAATCTACTTGAGGCGCTGTGGTATTCGAGCACCTTGGGTTCACACCGGGTGGGAACGGACGCGCCGTTGATCCGGGCCGGCGCCGCCCGCGCGGTGGTCTCGACGATCGTGGTCAACGAGGGCAGGGAATGCGCTGTCGATCTGGAAATCGCTGCGGGGCGGGCGAATAAGGCGCGACTGAATCGGTCACCGGTGCGTAGCACCCGCGAGGTTATCGGCGTCCTGCGGGCGGTGCTCTTCGCTCCCGAGGATTTGGCATTGGTGCGCGGAGACCCGTCGGAGCGACGGCGTTACCTCGACGACTTGGCGACGGTGCGGCGGCCGGTGGTGGCGGCGGTGCGCGCTGATTACGAAAAAGTTCTGCGGCAGCGCACCGCGCTGTTGAAATCCCTGTCCGGGGCGCGGTACCGAGGCGATCAAAGTGCGCTGGACACCCTCGATGTATGGGATAGTCGTCTTGCCGAACACGGTGCCCAATTGATGGCCGCCCGTATCGATTTGGTGAACCAGTTGGCACCCGAGGTCGAGAAGGCCTATCAGCTGTTGGCTCCGGGATCACGGGCGGCGGCCATCACTTATCGATCCAGTCTGGGTGCCGACGCCGCGGCGGACATCGCCGGCGGTGACCGGGAATTCCTTCAGGCCGCCTTGTTGGCGGCCTTATCGGCGCGCCGCGACGCGGAGCTTGAGCGCGGCATGTGTCTGGTCGGCCCCCACCGCGACGACTTGGAATTGTGGCTCGGTGATCAACCGGCCAAAGGCTTTGCCAGCCACGGGGAGTCGTGGTCGTTCGCACTGGCCCTGCGCCTGGCCGCTTACGAGCTGCTACGCGCCGACGAAAGCGATCCGGTGTTGTTGCTCGACGACGTGTTCGCCGAACTTGACGCCGCGCGGCGCCGCGCGCTGGCCACGGTGGCCGAATCGGCCGAGCAGGTGCTGGTTACCGCGGCGGTGGTCGAAGACATTCCGGCGGGCTGGGACGTGCGACAGGTCTATGTCGATTTACGCGACAGCGACTCGGGCCGGGTATCGGAAATGCGGACATGACCGGCACGGGTGAAGGTCCGCGTCCCGACTCCGGAGGGCCGTCGAGCGAGCTGACCGGGATCGACTTGGTCAGGCGCACCCTCGAAGAGGCCCGGGCGGCGGCGCGGGCTCAGGGAAAAGATGCCGGCCGCGGTCGGGCGGTGCCGCCCATGCCCCGGCGGGTGGCGGGCCGGCGGCGAAGCTGGTCGGGGCCGGGCCCCGACGTTCGTGACCCACAACCGTTGGGCAGGCTGACTCGCGATCTGGCGAAAAAGCGGGGTTGGTCCGCGCAAGTCGCCGAGGGCACCGTGCTGGGCAACTGGACGTCGGTGGTCGGCCACCAGATCGCCGACCACGCGGCCCCCACTGCCCTCAATGACGGCGTGCTGAGCGTGGCCGCCGAATCGACAGCGTGGGCCACCCAGTTGCGGATGATCCAGGCGCAGTTGTTGGCCAAGATCGCCGCGGCGGTCGGCAACGGTGTGGTGACATCATTGAAAATCACCGGCCCGTCCGCGCCGTCCTGGCGTAAGGGGCCGCGTCACATCGCCGGGAGGGGCCCGCGCGACACGTACGGGTAGGGCGGTTGCGGCGTCTCATGATCCCCAGGCAGACGTTATCCACAGGCCGCTGAAATCGGCCAGGATCACGTAGACACCCTTAATGCACGTCGGGACGCGGCAAGAATAAAGAAATCGCCCGCACGGCGCGGTTAGCTGGGTAGAAACGCCCCCAGAAAATCGGTGCGGACGGCTGATGACGTTAGACTGGCTGTATGCGACTGTCGCGGTGATTGGAACCGCCCGCATGAAACCCCAAGGAGAGCATTCCGACCGTGGCTGCCCAGAAGAAGAAGGCGCAAGACGAATACGGCGCTTCAGCGATCACCGTGCTCGAAGGCCTCGAGGCCGTCCGCAAACGCCCCGGCATGTACATCGGGTCCACCGGCGAGCGGGGTCTGCACCATCTCATCTGGGAGGTGGTCGACAACTCGGTCGACGAGGCGATGGCCGGTTATGCCAACAAAGTCGATGTGCGCATTCTCGACGACGGGAGTGTCGAGGTCGCCGACAACGGGCGCGGCATCCCGGTCGCGATGCACGCGACCGGCGCCCCCACCGTCGACGTGGTGATGACGCAACTGCACGCCGGCGGCAAGTTCGGCGGTGAGAACAGCGGTTACAACGTCAGTGGTGGTCTGCACGGCGTCGGCGTGTCAGTGGTCAACGCGCTGTCAAGGCGGCTCGAGGTGGACATCGCCCGCGACGGCCACGAGTGGTCGCAGTACTACGACCGCGCCGTGCCCGGAACCCTCAAACAGGGCGAGGCCACCAAGCGGACGGGCACCACGATCAGGTTCTGGGCCGACTCCGACATCTTCGAGACCACGGACTACGACTTCGAGACGGTCGCGCGCCGGTTGCAGGAAATGGCCTTCCTCAACAAGGGATTGACCATCAACCTGACCGACGAGCGGGTGACCAAGGAGGAGGTCGTCGACGACGTCGTCAGTGACACCGCCGAGGCGCCCAAGTCCGCCGAAGAAAAGGAGGCCGAGTCGAAGACCTCACACAAGGTCAAGCACCGGACGTTTCACTACCCGGGCGGGCTGGTCGATTTCGTCAAGCACATCAACCGGACCAAGAGCCCAATTCAGCAAAGCATCATCGATTTCGAAGGCAAGGGCACCGGCCACGAGGTCGAGATCGCGATGCAGTGGAACGGCGGATATTCGGAGTCGGTGCACACGTTCGCCAATACGATCAACACCCACGAGGGCGGTACCCACGAGGAAGGCTTCCGCAGTGCGCTGACGTCGGTGGTGAACAAGTACGCCAAAGACAAGAAGCTGCTGAAAGACAAAGACGCCAATCTGACCGGCGATGACATTCGGGAGGGCCTGGCCGCGGTGATCTCGGTCAAGGTCAGCGAACCGCAGTTCGAGGGCCAGACCAAGACCAAACTGGGCAACACCGAAGTCAAGTCGTTTGTGCAGAAGGTCTGCAACGAGCAACTGACGCACTGGTTCGAGGCCAACCCCGCGGATGCCAAAGTTGTTGTGAATAAAGCGGTGTCTTCGGCACAAGCGCGTATCGCCGCACGCAAGGCGCGAGAGTTGGTGCGCCGCAAGAGCGCCACCGATATCGGCGGCCTGCCCGGCAAGCTGGCCGACTGCCGGTCCACCGATCCGCGGAAGTCGGAACTGTATGTGGTTGAGGGTGATTCGGCTGGTGGCTCGGCAAAGAGTGGCCGCGACTCGATGTTTCAGGCGATCCTTCCGCTGCGAGGCAAGATCATCAACGTCGAGAAGGCACGTATCGATCGCGTTCTGAAAAACACCGAAGTCCAGGCGATCATCACGGCGCTGGGCACCGGCATCCACGACGAATTCGACATCGCCAAACTGCGCTATCACAAGATCGTGTTGATGGCCGACGCCGACGTCGACGGCCAGCACATCTCGACACTGCTGTTGACGTTGTTGTTCCGCTTCATGCGGCCACTCATCGAACACGGGCACGTGTTCTTGGCGCAGCCACCGCTGTACAAGTTGAAGTGGCAGCGCACCGACCCGGAGTTCGCCTACTCCGACCGCGAGCGTGACGGCCTGCTGGAGGCGGGGCAGAAGGCCGGCAAGAAGATCAACAAGGAAGACGGCATCCAGCGCTACAAGGGTCTGGGTGAGATGGACGCCAAGGAGCTGTGGGAAACCACGATGGACCCAACGGTGCGGGTGCTTCGCCAGATCACCCTCGACGACGCCGCGGCTGCCGACGAACTCTTCTCCATCCTGATGGGCGAGGACGTTGAGGCCCGCCGCAGCTTCATCACCCGCAATGCCAAAGACGTCCGCTTCCTTGACGTTTAGACGTCAAGATGGCCAGTTCTAGCGATCAGAGGAACAGATGACTGACACCACGCTGCCACCGGGCGACGAAGCCGGCGACCGGGTCGAACCGGTCGACATCCAGCAGGAGATGCAGCGCAGCTACATCGACTACGCGATGAGCGTGATCGTCGGGCGCGCCCTTCCGGAGGTGCGCGATGGCCTCAAGCCGGTGCACCGCCGGGTGCTGTACGCGATGTTCGACTCCGGCTTCCGGCCCGACCGCGGCCACGCGAAGTCGGCGCGTTCGGTCGCCGAGACGATGGGCAACTATCACCCGCACGGCGACTCATCGATCTACGACACCCTGGTGCGGATGGCCCAGCCGTGGTCGCTGCGCTACCCGCTGGTCGATGGTCAGGGCAACTTCGGTTCGCCGGGTAATGATCCGCCGGCCGCGATGAGGTACTGCCTCACCGGGGATGCCTTGGTGCGGTTGCCGTTCGGACAATCCGTGCGGATCGGCGATGTCGTTCCGGGTGCAACGCCGGATACGGACAACGAGGTCGAGTTGAAAGTTCTCGATCGGCACGGGGACCCCGTCGTCGCCGATCACCTGTTTCATTCGGGCGACCACCAGACCTACACCGTGCGCACCGCAGAAGGTTACGAAGTCACTGGCACAGCGAACCATCCGCTGTTGTGTCTCGTCGATGTCGGCGGTGTGCCGACGCTGTTGTGGAAGCTCATCGAAGAGATCCGACCCGACGACCATGTTGTCTTGCAGCGAACCCCGCCGGTGGAGTTCGGGCCTGCGGAGTGGCATGACGTGATGGAAGCGCTGTTGCTGGGCGCTTTCATCAGCGAAGGTTTTGTATCTGCGAAGCGCGCCGGATTCAATAACCTCGACCGCGACTATTTCGATATGGTCGTCGGCGCGTACGACGCGGTTGTTGGCGGCCGTCGTTATGTATCTTCCCGGTCAATCGCCTCAGGGTCCACGCTGCATGAACTGGACATCCATAACCTCAGCGAGCTCAGGAACACACGACTCGGCGGCCTGTGCGGTCAGCGATCGGCGGACAAGCTGGTACCGGAATGGCTCTGGCACTCCCCCGCCGCGGTCAAGCGCGTATTCCTGCAAGCGCTGTTCGAGGGCGACGGCTCCTGCTCTGCCTTGCCACGCAACACAATTCAGATCTCCTACAATACAATTAGCGAGCGACTGGCCAAAGACGTGCAGCAAATGCTGCTGGAGTTCGGTATTGTCTGCCGCCGCTACCGCCGCGCCGTCGGCGAGTACAAGGTCGTCATCACCAACCGCGCGCAAGCCGAACTGTTCGCAAGCCGGGTCGGCTTCGGGGGCGTCAAGCAGGGGAAGCTGGTCGACATCCTGTCGACCATGCCGCCGTGCGCTGGCATGGATGGCGATCACGTTCCAGGGCTGGGGCGGTTTATTCGCAACCATTGCGGCAGCCGTTGGGTCGACAAGGACTGGCTCAATCGCCATAACGTCGACCGCATCGAGCGCTGGCGTACTCGCGGCGCGGAGATCCTCTCGCACATCGCCGATCCCGATGTTCGGGCTATCGCAACGGACCTCACCGACGGACGCTTCTATTACGCCAAGGTCGCCGGTGTCGGCGACGCCGGCGTCCAACCGGTCTACAGCCTGCGGGTCGACACCGACGACCACGCCTTCCTCACCAATGGCTTCGTCAGCCACAACACAGAGGCGCGGCTGACGCCCCTGGCGATGGAGATGCTACGCGAAATCGACGAGGAGACAGTCGATTTCATCCCAAACTATGACGGGCGGGTGCAAGAGCCGACGGTTCTTCCCAGCCGGTTCCCCAACCTGCTGGCCAACGGCTCGGGCGGTATCGCGGTCGGCATGGCCACCAATATGCCGCCGCACAACCTGCGCGAGCTGGCTGAGGCGGTGTTCTGGTGCCTGGAGAATCACGACGCCGATGAAGAGGCCACGCTGGCCGCGGTCTGCGAGCGGGTCAAGGGACCGGACTTCCCCACCTATGGCCTGATCGTCGGATCGCAAGGCATCCACGACGCCTACACCACCGGCCGCGGCTCGATCCGGATGCGCGGTGTCGTGGAGATCGAAGAAGACTCGCGGGGCCGCACCCTGCTGGTCATCACCGAGCTGCCCTATCAGGTCAACCACGACAACTTCATCACCTCGATCGCCGAGCAGGTTCGTGACGGCAAGCTGGCCGGCATCTCCAACATCGAGGACCAGAGCAGTGACCGGGTTGGCTTGCGCATCGCCGTGGAGATCAAGCGCGACGCGGTCGCGAAGGTGGTGCTGAACAACCTCTATAAGCACACCCAACTGCAGGCCAGCTTCGGTGCGAACATGCTCTCGATCGTCGACGGTGTCCCCCGCACGCTGCGTCTCGACCAGCTGATCCGCTACTACGTGGTGCATCAGTTGGACGTCATCGTGCGGCGTACCACCTACCGGTTGCGCAAGGCCAACGAGCGGGCCCATATCTTGCGCGGCCTGGTCAAGGCGCTCGACGCGCTCGACGAGGTCATCGCGTTGATCCGGGCGTCACAGACTGTCGACATCGCCCGGGCCGGCCTGATAGAGCTGCTGGACATCGACGACATCCAGGCCCAAGCCATCCTGGATATGCAGCTGCGCCGGCTGGCCGCGCTGGAGCGCCAGCGCATCGTCGACGATCTGGCCAAGATCGAGGCCGAGATCGCCGACCTCGAGGACATCCTGGCAAAGCCCGAGCGGCAGCGCGCCATCGTGCACGACGAACTCGCCGAACTCGTCGAGAAGTACGGCGACGACAGGCGCACGCGGATCATTCCCGCCGACGGCGATGTCGCGGACGAGGACCTGATCGCCCGCGAAGAGGTCGTCGTCACCATCACCGAGACCGGCTATGCAAAGCGGACCAAGTCCGACCTCTACCGCAGTCAGAAGCGCGGCGGTAAGGGTGTGCAGGGAGCAGGCCTCAAACAGGACGACATCGTCGCGCACTTCTTCGTGTGCTCGACCCATGACTGGATCCTGTTCTTCACCACCCAGGGCCGGGTGTACCGGGCCAAGGCCTACGACCTACCGGAGGCCTCGCGCACCGCGCGCGGTCAGCATGTCGCCAACCTGCTGGCCTTCCAACCCGAGGAACGCATCGCGCAGGTCATCCAGATCCGCGGTTACGAGGATGCGCCGTACCTGGTGCTGGCCACCAAAAACGGGCTGGTCAAAAAGTCCAAGCTGACCGACTTCGACTCCAACCGCTCGGGTGGAATCGTGGCGATCAACCTGCGAGACAACGATGAGCTCGTCGGGGCGGTGCTGTGCTCGGCCGAGGAGGACCTGCTCCTGGTCTCGGCCAACGGGCAATCCATCAGGTTCTCGGCGACCGACGAGGCGCTGCGACCGATGGGACGCGCCACGTCCGGCGTGCAGGGCATGCGGTTCAACGAGGACGATCGGCTGCTGTCGCTGAACGTGATCCAGGAAGGCACCTTCCTGCTGGTGGCCACGGCAGGTGGCTATGCCAAACGCACCGCGATCGAGGAGTACCCGGTGCAGGGCCGCGGCGGTAAGGGCGTCCTGACCGTCCAGTACGACCGTCGGCGCGGCAGGCTGGTCGGTGCGCTGATTGTCGACGACAACAGCGAGTTGTATGCGATCACCTCCGGCGGCGGCGTGATCCGCACCGCGGCGCGCCAGGTCCGTAAGGCGGGGCGGCAGACCAAGGGCGTGCGGCTGATGAACCTGGGTGAAGAAAACACGCTGCTGGCCATTGCCCGCAACGCCGAGGAAAGCGCAGACGAAGCAGCCGAGGAAACCGAGGGTGCTGCGGAGTCGGACAGCTAGTTGTACCGAGCCACTAGACTCGGCCCGATGACGATGCGGGCCGCGGCGCGGCCCGCGGAGGAATCGGGCATTTAGACTCAGCCCGACCAGACATGACGCGACTGCCACCGCTGCGCGGCCAGGTTAGAGACCTAAGGAGTCGGGGTGACTTCACCGAACGAGCCGGGCGCCCCCAAAAAGGGGGACGTCCCCAACGGGGATGGTTCGGCCGAGCGTGCCGGTGTGCGCCGCGCGGCGCCTCCCGCACCGGGTGGCCATGCCCAGGAGGCCGGGGACGGACCGCCCTGGCAGCGCGGCGGGGTCCGGCCCCCGCAGCCGCCGCCTCGCCAGAACGAGCCGCCCACCGAAAAGCGGCCATCGGGCCAGGCCAGCGGGGTTGAGGCCCGGCTGAACCGCTTCATCTCCGGCACCGCGGCGCCGGGAGCCGGCGCCACGGCGCATTCGAAAGACGCGGACGCCGCGCCGGCCCGCGGCGAGGGATCCCCCGCTGAGGCCTATGCCAGCGAATTGCCGGATCTGTCCGGCCCGGTGCCCCGCGGCCCGCACCGCAAGCCCGCACCCGAGCGGCCCTCGGAGAGCTCATCGGGAGCCGGCCGTCCGGCGACCGCGGAAAGCCGGGAGGGCCGGGAAAACCGCGACCGCGTGCAGGTCTCACGGCGAACGCGAGGCCCGGTTCGTGCCAGCATGCAGATCCGCCGGGTTGATCCGTGGAGCACGCTGAAGGTGTCGCTGCTGCTTTCGGTGGCGTTGTTCTTCGTGTGGATGATCGCGGTCGCGTTCCTCTACCTCGTGCTCGGCGGCATGGGCGTGTGGTCGAAGTTGAACAGCAACGTCGGTGACCTGCTGAACAACACCAGCGGCAGCAGCGGCGAACTGGTGTCCAGCGGCACGATTTTCGGCGGCGCCGTCCTGGTCGGCCTGGTCAACATTGTGCTGCTGACCGCGATGGCGACCATCGCCGCGTTCGTCTACAACCTGACCACCGATCTGATCGGCGGCATCGAGGTGACGCTGGCGGATCGCGACTAGCGTGGGTGCTGCGCTTTTGGGAGTCGGGCGGCTATTGCGGTAATCTCGTCGCTCGGCCGTACGCGAGTACGGGCCTATAGCTCAGGCGGTTAGAGCGCTTCGCTGATAACGAAGAGGTCGGAGGTTCGAGTCCTCCTAGGCCCACAACCATGTGCCCGTCAAGACGTTGCGTACGACTCGCGCTACCACTGGGACTGATCGTCGTATTGGCCGCGGTGGCGTGGTCACGACGTGGAGTCGAGGTCTGGCACGTGGCTGTGGATGGCTCCGGTCAACCACCCAGTCACGATGAGGGGCCTTAGCTCAGTTGGTAGAGCACCGCCTTTGCAAGGCGGGTGTCAGGGGTTCGATTCCCCTAGGCTCCACACTTCCGGCCTTTTTTGCACTGCCTAATCCCTCGAGGTACTGGACGACCCGAGGAAGCGCTCCACCAAAGCGCGTTCCGCGGCCGGGTCTTTGAGCGGCCAACTCCACAGCGACAGGAAGACGCGAATCAGCCACTGAGCGGCCAGCGGATCATCGCTGTCGGACCCCAGCATTTCGGCGGCCAAGCTAGTCACGGTGGGCGAGCTGATCACCCAGTCGCTGACCGGAGCCGCGTGGATCGACCGCATGAGCTGGGCCAGTGGATCAGACCGCAGGCGTTGTAAGGCGATGATCGTGGCGGCCACGACCCGATCCGGCCCGCGAAGGTCCTTGATGGCTTCCCGTGTGGTGTCGACGATGCGAGCCGCGTGAATACCGACGACGGCGTCGCGGATGGTCGCCTTGCCGCCGGCGTGTCGGTAGATCGTCGCGGGCGAGCAGTGAACCCGGTCGGCCAAGGCCTCGATCGTGAACCCTTCGTATCCCCGGCGAGCGATGAGGTCGGCCGCCGCGGCGTAGATCCGCTCGGCGGCTTCGCTACCGCGATCGCGGCCCACCAACCAGTCATCACGCGGCATTCATCCATGCTCCCCTACGCTGCGGGATACCGAAATACCTCTCGCAGCATGAGAAATTACAGACAGTCTCTCTCAGACGAACGTGCTGCTGGTGAGCGGTCGACGCGGCCATCCACCCTCGTCGTCGGCCGCGAGAGCTCCTCAAGTTTCCCGCGATCCATTGACCTCGCGGTGGGTTGCATCGAGCCTGAACACATGACGGTCTTGGACAGTGCGACCCGGTTCTTCGGTAGCGCGGCGATCCAAGATCCCTACCCGCTGTATGACCGGATGCGGGCCGAGGCGCCGGTGCACCGTATCGGTGACTCCGCCTTCTACGCCGTGTGTGGTTGGGACGCAGTGCAAGAGGCCGTCGATCGGGTCGAGGATTTTTCGTCGAACCTCACGGCGACCATGGTCTTTCACGAGGACGGCACTGTCACGCCGTTCGATATGGGCCAGCCGGGATCCCCGATGCACGTATTGGCCACGGCGGATGACCCCGTGCACGCGATGCACCGCAAGATTCTGTTGCCACACCTGTCGGCCAGGCGGATCCGGATCATCGAAGAGTTTGCCGCCCAGACCGCCGACGACTTGTGGGCGCAGAACCTGCGCGACGGTCAGATCGAATGGATGAGCAGCATCGCCAATCGGCTGCCGATGATGGTGGTCTGCAAGCTCCTGGGTCTCCCCGATGACGATGTCGACAACCTCATCCGGCTCGGCTACGCCACCACCACACTGCTTGACGGGATCGTGACTCCCGAGCGTCTCGAGCAAGCCGGGATGGCGGCGATGGAACTATCGGGGTATGTCATGGAGTATTTCGAAAAGTCAAGCGCCAGCGGTGAATCCGGCCTGATCGCCGACCTGGCCGCCCGCTACGCCTCGGGTGAACTAGAGCAACTGCCGGCGCTGGGGATCATGCTCACTCTCTTCAGCGCGGCCGGCGAGTCGACCGCTTCTCTGTTGGGTAGTGCGGCGTGGATCCTCACCGATCGCCCCGCGATCCAACAGGGGCTCCGCGAAAGGCCGGAATTACTAGGCGCTTTCATCGAAGAGACGTTGCGTTTCGAGGCGCCGTTTCGGGGTCATTACCGGCACGTGTGGCACGACACCACCCTCGGTGGGGTCGCGGTGCCGGCCGACTCACATTTGCTGTTGATGTGGGGAGCGGCCAACCGCGACCCGGCGCACTTTGAGGCCCCGAACGACTTCCGCCTCGACCGCGTCGCGGGCAAAAGTCACGTGAGCTTCGGCAAGGGCGTGCACTTCTGCGTGGGGGCTGCACTGGCACGTTTGGAAGCCCACATCGTGTTACGGATGCTGCTCGAGCGCACCACCTGGATCGGCGCGGCCGAGGTCGGAGATTGGCTGCCGAGCATTCTGGTGCGGCGCCGCGAACGACTGCGCCTCACCGTGCAGTGAGCTCAGGGACGCTGCTGAACATCCACACTGGGCGGCCGTGACTGTGGCTCTTGAGGTTTCGCCCGCACTGAGCGCCGGGCGATGCTGAACGCCGCGGCGCCGCCGGCGAGGACCGCCACGGCTACTCCCGCAATCACCCACGGGCGCTTGCCGCGACGCTGTGCGCGCCGCGCATCCTGCAGCGCTTGGGGCAGGCTGGTGACCACTTCCTGCGCGGCGGCCAGCTCCTGGGCGAGGGCTTCTTGGGCCGCCGCGATGTCCCGCGCCAGCCGCCCCTCCGAATACCTCCGGCGCAGCTGCGATGCGGTCGACTGCGCGGACTGAACACTGAGGCCGACCACTCCCCGAGTGACGTCCACCGGTCCCTGTGCCGAATAGGTCAGGCCTCGGGCCAGCCGCTGCCGCGGAGTCAGCCGGGATTCCGTCTTCGCACTCATCTGCCGCCCTTCTATCCCGCTGGTAAAGCTTTCCGTGAAAACGAGGCCACGGCTAGTCCGATATCTGAACAGACTGCCAGCATAGGGACGTCGGCGGCCGCGGTGTGCCTGCGCCGGGTTTTGGGCAGCGGCCCGAATTGGGTGACACCGCGTGCGGGCACGCCCGCGGGTAGTGGCAGACTCTGGTGCCGTGACTAACAGCCCCTTTCAGACTGCTACCGCCACGCTCCACACCAACCGCGGCGACATCAAGGTCGCCTTGTTCGGGAACCACGCCCCCAAGACCGTCGCCAACTTCGTTGGCCTGGCGCAGGGCACCAAGGAGTACTCGACCCAGAACGCATCGGGAGGGTCCTCAGGCCCGTTCTACGATGGCGCGGTCTTTCACCGGGTGATCCGGGGCTTCATGATCCAGGGCGGCGACCCGACCGGGACTGGCCGCGGCGGTCCGGGGTACAAGTTCGCCGACGAATTCCACCCCGAGCTGCAATTCGACAAGCCCTACCTGCTGGCGATGGCGAACGCGGGTCCGGGGACCAACGGCTCGCAGTTCTTCATCACGGTCGACAAGACCCCGCACCTGAACCGGCGCCACACGATCTTCGGCGAAGTGACCGACCCGGAGTCACAGAAGGTGGTTGAGGCGATCGCGACGACGGGCACCGACGGCAACGACCGTCCCTCCGAGGCGGTCGTCATCGAGTCGATCACCATCTCGTAGCCATTCCGCCCGCGCGGGCCGCTCAGCGCCGCGAAGGGCCCGCGTAGCCGGCTGCCGTGAGCGCATCGAGCACCTGCACCGGGTCGACCCCGAGGTCCCAGCGGGAGAACAGCACCAGGTCGGCGTCGGCCTTTTCGATCTCCAGCAACCGCACTCTGCGTCCATAGCGGCGGAACTCCATGATGCGGATGATCTTGATGTCGGATTGCTGCAATATCTGCGTCCGGAACCAGCCGCGCAGCGCCAGCCCTTCGGGCGTGATTGCCAGCTTCGGGCGTGCGAGCCACGACATCCCCGCAAACAAGATCAGACCCACTGCGGCAACGCCGGCCAGAACTCGCCCCGGTAGGTCTGTGACTAGGGTCACAGCGGCGATAGCCATCAGAACACCCGCGACTCCACAACCAGCGATTCCCGCCGTGTGCGGCTCCCATTGTGTTTGCTGCATGCGGTCCTTAACCCCTCCCACCACGGTTGATGCAGTTATCCACAATCTCTATCAACAGTGGGGATAAATCACACGCGTGTGATTGGGTGGTAGGAAAGTTGCTGACGCGGTGACAAATCAGTCCAAAAATGAATTCATTCCGCCGGCTGCCGTGCTCAGTGCCAGCGCATCGTGAGCAACAATCCGGTGATCATGAAAGCGAACGCGATGGCATAGTTCCAGGGACCTAGCTGCGCCATCCAATTCAGGGCGGTTGGCGCCTGGGTTCCGACCGCGGCCAATTGAAATACCATCAGCCAGACGAGCCCGATCAGCATGAGACCGATGAACAGCGCGACGAACCACACGCTGGACGGTCCGACTTTGACTTTCACCGGGGTGCGGCTCACCGCGCTGACGGTGAAGTCGTTCTTCTTACGGACCTTGGACTTGGGCATGATTACCTCGCGGATTACCTCAACAACACGGTGAGCGGGACGGGGTGCAACGATAAACACGGCAGCTGCACCCATAGCTTGGCTACGAGACTAACTCACCTGGGACGGTGACCAGGAAATGGAGACTCGATGATCCAGACGCGCCGGTCGCCATGGCGCTTCGGCGTCCCGGCGGTTTGTGTGCTGGCCGGATTGCTGCTCGCCGCCACACACGGGGTATCCGGTGGCGCCGAGATCCGCGGTAGCGATGCCCCACGGTTGGTGGACCTGGTCCGTGAGACCCAGTCGTCGGTGAACCGCCTCAACGCCGAACGGGAGGAACTGGCGGGCAAGATCGACGCGGCGCACGGGCGCTCTTCGGACGCCGCGTTGGCCGCGATGCTGCGACGCTCCGCCCAGCTCGCCGGCGACGCGGATATGAACCCGGTGCACGGCCCGGGTCTGGTGGTCACCCTCGAGGACGCGCAGCGCGACGCCAACGGCCGCTTCCCGCGCGACGCGTCCCCCGACGATTTGGTGGTGCACCAGCAAGACATCCAGGCCGTGCTCAACGCGTTGTGGACCGCCGGTGCCGAGGCGATCCAGATGCAAGATCAACGGCTCATCGCCACCTCGGTTGCCCGCTGTGTGGGCAATACGCTGCTGCTCAACGGGCGCACCTACAGCCCGCCGTACACGATCACCGCGATCGGTAACTCCGCGGCGATGCAAGCCGCCCTGGCGGCCGCTCCCCTGGTGACCCTCTACAAGCAGTACGTGGTCCGGTTCGGGCTCGGCTACCGCGAAGAGGTGAAGGCCGATGTGCAGGTCGTCGGTCATTCCGAGCCCGACCGGCTGCACTTTGCGCAGCCCAACGGCCCGATCGGCTACTGAGGGCGGCTGACCAGCAGCGCGCGCGGCCTCGGCGGTAACCTGGCACGATGCGGATCCTGGTTGTCGACAACTACGACAGCTTCGTGTTCAACCTGGTGCAGTACCTCGGCCAGCTGGGTGTGGACGCCGATGTCTGGCGCAATGACGACGCCCGGCTCTCCGACGAGACCGCCGCCGTGCGGCAGTTCGACGGCGTCCTGCTCAGTCCGGGGCCGGGCACGCCGGAGCGCGCGGGCGCTTCGATCGGGATGGTTCTCGCGTGTGCCGCCGAGAAAATTCCGTTGCTCGGGGTCTGCCTCGGCCACCAGGCGATCGGCGTCGCATTCGGCGCCACCGTCGACCGCGCTCCCGAGCTGCTGCACGGTAAGACCAGCAGCGTCCATCACACCAATGTGGGTGTGTTGCAAGGACTCCCGGATCCCTTCACGGCGACCCGTTACCACTCGCTGACCATCGTGCCCGAGTCGCTGCCCTCGGTGCTCGAGGTCACCGCCTACACGGACAGCGGCGTGATCATGGCGGTGCGTCACGCCGAATTCCCGATTCACGGCGTGCAGTTCCACCCGGAGTCGATCCTGACCGAGGGCGGCCATCGCATGCTGGCGAACTGGCTCGCCGAGTGCGGGTTGGTGCGCAATGACACGCTGGTTCGTCGACTCGAGAATGACGTGCACGCCGCGGTGCGGCCGTATTTCCCGGCCGATCCGGCGGCTACTGACCGAACTTCAGCGTGATGATCCCGTCCCGGTTGACCCCGGCGCCGGCCGGCGGGTTCTGATACACCACCCGGTGGGCCTGGGAGCCACCGGCGTCGACGTCGGCGCCCTTGTCCAGGATGCCCGTCCAGCCCAGCGCACGTAGCCGTGGTTCGGCGTCCGTCCAGAACATCCCACTGAGGTCGGGCATGACGAACTGATTGCCCTTGGACACCTGGACCTCGATCACCGAGTCCACCGGCACCATCTGTCCCTTGGGCGGATTGGTCCCGATGACCTCACCGGCCGGACGCGGGCTATCCACTTGGACCTGGGTGACTTTGCTGAAGCCGTAGACCGTCATGTTCCGTTGCGCGATGTCCACGGTTTGTCCCGCGATGTCGGGAACCTGCTTGGTCTCCGGCCCGGAGCCGACGATGACGACGATGACGTTGGTGATCGCCGACGTCTGGTTGGCCGGCGGGTTGGTCCCGATCACCTTGCCCAGCAGCTCCGGTGTCGACGGCGAATTGGCCTGCTTGAACTTGGTGAATCCCGCGGCTTTGAGCTTGGCGACCGCGTCGGTGTAACTCAACGAGGAGACGTCGGGTACCTCGCGCTGTTCCGGGCCGGTGGAGACGTTGACGGTGATCTCATCGCCCGCACCGACCGAGGCGTTGGCGGCGGGGTCGGTGCCGATGACGTGATCGGGCGGGATGATCGAATCCGGCTTCTGCAGCGTGCGTGTTCTGAAACCGCGGTTTTGCAGCGCGGCAATGGCATCGGCGGATACCTGCCCCCGCACGTCGGGCACCTGAACATCACGGGCCCCGCCGCCGAAGGTGTTGAAAGCGATGACCACGACGATCGTCAGGACGGTCAGTGCGGCCACCGCGACGATCCAGCGACTGACCGAACCAACGGCGCGGTCCTCGCCGGCGGCCGCGAGAACCTGTCGAGGCAACGGATCGGTCCGTGGCGGGCCCGCGCCGCCGGCGTTGGACGACAACATCGAGCTTCGGTCCGCGTCGGTGAAAACCTTGGGCGCTTCGGGCTTCTCGCCGTTGTGCACCCGGACCAGGTCGGCGCGCATCTCCGCTGCGGTCTGATAGCGATTCTCCGGATTTTTGGCGAGCGCCTTGAGAACAACGGCGTCGAGGTCGGCGGAGATGCCTTCGTGGCGCTGCGACGGCGGGACCGGGTCTTCACGGACATGTTGGTAGGCAACCGCGACCGGCGAGTCTCCGACGAAAGGTGGTTCGCCCGTGAGGATTTCGTACAGTACGCAACCCAGCGAATACACATCGGAACGGGCGTCGACGGTCTCGCCGCGGGCCTGCTCGGGCGACAGGTACTGCGCGGTCCCGATCACCGCGGCGGTCTGGGTGACGCTGTTGCCGCTGTCGGCGATCGCGCGGGCGATACCGAAATCCATCACCTTGACCGCGTTGGTGGTGCTGATCATGATGTTGGCCGGCTTGACGTCGCGGTGGATGATGCCGGCCTGATGACTGAAGTTCAGCGCCTGGCACGCGTCGGCGATGATCTCGATGGCCCGCCGCGGCGGCAACGGGCCGTCGGTGTGCACGATGTCGCGCAGGGTGACCCCGTCGACGTACTCCATGACGATGTAGGGCAGCGGCCCGGTGGACGTCTCTGCCTCACCGGTGTCGTACACGGCGACGATGGACGGGTGATTCAACGCGGCGGCGTTTTGCGCCTCGCGCCGGAAGCGTAGGTAGAAGCTGGGATCGCGGGCCAGGTCCGCGCGCAGCACCTTGACCGCGACGTCGCGATGTAAACGGACGTCGCGGGCCAGGTGAACCTCGGACATACCGCCGAAGCCGAGGATCTCGCCCACTTCGTAACGGTCGGACAGGTGCTGGGGGGTGGTCATTGTGATGTCCCGTGTCGGGCCGGTCCGTGGCGGAATCCCGCCGTCCCTATCGTGCCGTCATCCGGCCAAGTGAGTCGCATGCCGGGGTGGTTCGCGGAACCGCTCGATGTGTTGCTCGGTGGCGGCGCCGATGCCGGTGGGGTGCCGGTGTCGGTGACCGTCGGGGGCGATTGCTGCTGGTCCCCCCGGGAATTGATGACGATGAGCACCGCGATGATGATCGCCAGCGCGCCGAGCACCCCGGCGGCCCACAGCAGCGCCCGCTGCCCCGACGAAAAGGTGCGCCGGGCCGGGGGCGGACGGTGCCCGCCGGTGGTCGGGCGGGAACGACGCGGCGCAGCGGTGCGCGGGGCCACCGCGGCCGCCCTGGTCGTCGGGCTGGACGGAATGGCCGCCGGCGATGCCCGGCCGGCAGGCGGGGTCGCGCTGGGCCGCGGCGGACGACGACCGGCGCGCACCGCTGACACGGCGTCGGCGAAGGGCCCCCCGCTGCGGTACCGCATCGCCGGGTTCTTGACCAGTGTGATCTCGATGAGTTCGCGCACGTTGGGCGGCAGCTCCGCGGGCAGCGGCGGCGGCGGTTCCTTGATGTGCTTCATCGCCACGGTCAGTGCACCGTCACCGGTAAACGGCCGCTTACCCGAGACAACCTCGTAGCCAACGACTCCCAGCGAATACACGTCGCTGGACGGGGTGGCGTCGTGACCGAGGGCCTGTTCGGGTGCGATGTATTGGGCGGTCCCCATCACCATTCCGGTCTGGGTCACCGGCGCGGCGTCGACGGCCTTGGCGATACCGAAGTCGGTGATCTTTACCTGGCCGGTGGGGGTGATCAGGATGTTGCCCGGCTTGACGTCGCGGTGGACCAAACCGGCGGCGTGCGCGACCTGCAGCGCGCGACCGGTCTGCTCGAGCATGTCCAGCGCGTGCCGCAGCGACAGCCGGCCGGTGCGTTTGAGCACCGAGTTCAGCGGCTCGCCGTTGACCAGCTCCATCACCAGATAGGCGGTTCGGCCTTCCCCGTCCAGCTGGCTCTCGCCGTAGTCGTGGACCGCCGCGATCCCGGGGTGGTTGAGCATCGCCGTGGTCCGCGCTTCAGCGCGGAAGCGCTCGATGAACTCGGGGTCCTGGGAGAACTCCTGCTTGAGCACCTTGACCGCGACGCGCCGGCCCAGGCGGCTGTCCACCGCCTCCCAGACCTGGCCCATGCCGCCGGTGGCGATCAGCCGCTGCAGGCGGTATCTGCCTGACAGCGTCACACCAACTCGCGGGCTCATGGTCCTCCCTGTAGCGCGGCCTGGATCACAGCCCGTCCGATCGGCGCGGCGAGTGCACCCCCAGTCGCGGACAGGCGGTCGGCGCCATTCTCCACCAACACCGCTACGGCGACTCTCGGGGTCGGAGCGGGCGCGAAAGCGATATACCACGCGTGCGGCGGTGTGTGCCGCGGATCGGTGCCATGCTCTGCGGTACCCGTCTTGGATGCGATCTGCACGCCGGGAATGGCCCCTTTCTGCTGTGCGACCTTCTCGGCGCCGACCATCAGCTCTGTCAGCTTAGCGGCGACCTGCGGCGACACCGCGCGCCGCTGCTCATAGGGTGCGGTGGTGCTAATGGTGGTCAGGTCCGGCCCCTTGAGGCTGTCGATCAGATAGGGCTGCATCGTCACCCCGCCGTTCGCGATGGTCGCGGCGATCTCGGCGTTCTGAAGGGGTGTCATAGCGACATCCTTCTGGCCAATGCTCGACATTCCCAGGGCCGCGGCGTCCGGGATGATCCCGATGGTCGATTCGGCGACCTGCAGCGGGATGACGCTGGGGGTGGTGTCCAGGCCGAATGAGCGCCCCATGCTGCGCAGCGCGTCGGCTCCGGTGAGGATGCCGAGCTGGACGAATGCCGTGTTGCAGGACAGGGCGAAGGCCTTCTGCAACGACACGGTCGGCTCGTTGCCACACGCCTGCCCACCGTAGTTCTCCAGAGTTGCGGAGCTATTGGGCAGCGGAATCGAGGGGGCGGCGGTCAGCTGCTCGCTGTCGGAGGCGCCGGCCTGCAGCGCGGCCGCGGTGGTGATGACCTTGAAGGTGGAGCCGGGTGGGTAGGTCTCGGCGATGGCGCGGTTGGTCATCGGGTCGTTGGGATCGTCGCGCAGCCGCTGCCAGGCCTGCGCCTGCACCTCGGGATCGTGCGACGACAGCTGATTGGGGTCATAGGACGGGGAGGACACCATTGCCAAAATCTTGCCGGTGGACGGCTCGAGGGCAACGACGGCGCCCTTGCACGGCGGGCCGCCGCAGCCCTGCTGCATCCCGTCCCAGGCGGCCTGCTGGACCCGCGGCTTGATCGTGGTGTCGACGTTGGCCCCGCGGGGGTCGCGGCCGGTGAAGAAGTCCGCCAGCCGGCGCCCGAACAGCCGCTCGTCGGAGCCGTTCAACAGCGGATCCTCGGCCCGTTCCAGACCAGTGCTGGAATAGCGCAACGAGTAAAACCCGGTGACCGGCGCGTATGCCGCGGGGTTGGGATAGACCCGCAGGAAGCGGAAGCGGTTATCGGTGGCGACGGAATAGGCCAACAGCTGTCCGCCCGCCACGATCTGACCGCGCTGGCGCGAATACTCGTCGAGCAGGACCCGCTGATTGCGCGGGTCGGAGCGCAGCGAGTCGGCGGCGAAGACCTGCGTCACCGTGGCGTTGATCAACAGCAGCACGATCAACGCCATCACGGTCACCGAGATCCGGCGCAGGGAGGCGTTCATACTTTCTCGATCACCTCGGTACCGGCCGCCGCGATTGGCGGCTCGTGACGTGCGGGGGTGCGCAAGGGACGACGGGCGCTGTGTGAGATACGCGCCAGGATGGCCAACAGCACATAGTTCGCCAGCAACGACGAGCCGCCGTAAGACATCCACGGGGTGGTCAACCCGGTCAGGGGAATGAGCTGGGTTACCCCGCCGACGACGATGAACAGCTGAAGGGCCAGCGTGGACGCCAAGCCCGCCGCCAGCAGCTTGCCGAAGCTATCCCGGGTCGCGATCGCCGTGCGCATTCCTCGCACGATGACGATGGTGTAGAGCATCAAGATGCTCGCCAGGCCCACCAACCCCAGCTCTTCGCCGAACGCCGCGATGATGAAGTCGGTCGATGCGGCCGGCACGGTGTCGGGTTGACCGTTGCCGAGCCCGGTGCCGAAGATCCCGCCGGTGGCGAAGCTGAAGAGCGACTGCACAATCTGATAGCCGCTGCCGTCGGGGTCGGAGAAAGGGTCCCACCACATCCGCACCCGGACCCGGACGTGGCTGAAAACGAAGTACGCGACAACGCTTCCCGCGGCGAACAGCACCAGGCCGATCCCCACCCAGCTGAAGCGCTGGGTGGCGAGGTAGACCACCACCAAAAATGACGTGTACAGCAATAGTGAAGTGCCAAGGTCCTTTTCGAAGGCCATCACTCCGACCGAGATCACCCAGGCCGCCAGCAGCGGTGCGAGGTCGCGGGGGCGGGGCAGGGTCAAGCCCATGAAGTGCTTGCCGACGCTGGTGAACAGGCCGCGTTTGGCGATCAGCACCGCGGAGAAGAAGATCAGGAGCAGAATTTTGGAGAATTCGGCGGGCTGAATTGAGAAGCCGGGCAAGCGAATCCAGATCTTGGCGCCGTTCTGTTCGGACAGTGATGCCGGCAACAGGGCGGGAATCACCAGGAAGATCAGACCGAAGAGTCCGCAGATGTAGCCGTAGCGCGCCAGTTGTCGATGGTCTTTCAGGAAGGTGACCACCAACGCAAAGGTCACCACACCGACCAGGGTCCACAGCATCTGCTGGGTCGCGCTGGGGTGGTGGCGGCCGCTGAGCTGGTTGGTCACCAGATCGAGCCGGTGGATCATCACCAGGCCAAGTCCGTTGAGTAATGCCACGATTGGCAACAGCAGCGGATCGGTATAGGGCGCGAAGCGCCTGATGGCCATGTGCGCTGACCCGAACACGACGAGAAACACCAGACCGTAGTTGACCGCGTTCCAGTGCAGGTCGCGGGTTTGATTGGCCTCAACTATCAGCAGCGCGGCGACGGTGATCACCGCGGCGAAGCCCAGCAGCAACAACTCGGCGTTGCGCCGGGTAGGCAGAGGAGGCTTGACCGCGACTGGCGGCTGAAGCTGTGTTGTCATGCCACCGTCCGGCAGTCGATGCCCGGTTGGAGGGGGGGCCCGGGGAGTGCGGTCACCGTTTGCGACATGGTGCTCGGACCTGCCGGTGATGAGTTCGCGGGGCCGCTGGAGGCGCTCGTGCTCGGTGGGGGGCTGATGCTGGTGGAGCTGGTGGGGGGCGATGCTGGCGGTGCGGTGGTGCTGGATTCGGGTGTTCCGCCACCGGCGGACGGCGACCCGGGCGGCGACGTGGCACGCGGTGGCGGACAGATCGGCAGCAGGTATTCGGCCAACAATTGGCGCAGCTGCGATTCGGCCTGGTCCAGGCTGCCGCCCGGCAGCCCGGTTTGGACCTGGACCTGTCCGGGGCGGCGCAGGTCTTGCAGCGTTATCAGTTGGCAATTGGAGTGGCCGCCGGATTGCCCATAGCTGACCAGCGACAGCTCGTTGCGGGCGTTGATGCAGCCCACTAGGTAGGGCCGTTGCAATGGAACACCCAGCAGCGTTCCCTGGATCCCCCGAACGATGGAGACACGGCCGCTGTATTCGGCGACGTAATAGTTGCGCTGGATGACCCACCACCCGACGGTGAGGCCCGCGAAGACCAGCAGCACCGCCAAGGCGGCGACGACGAACGTCCGTCGGCGAGACCACCGCGGCCGATGAGGTGTTTCCGGTTGCGGTGCAACACGTTTGGCGGACTCGTCGCGCGGTCTGATCGCCGATGCGCGCCCGGCCGAGGTGTTGGGCAGCGTCATTTGATCCTCGTCACCTGACACCGCGCCGGCCAGGATCGGCTGGGTCTGGCCGTAGTCGTAGTCCACGACGTCGGCGACGACCACGGTGACGTTGTCCGGACCGCCACCGCGCAGCGCCAATTCGATGAGACGGTAGGCGGCCTCGGCGACGTCGGGAATCTGCAACGCCTCGAGGATGGTCTCGTCGCTCACCGGGTCCGATAGCCCGTCGGAACAAAGCAGATAGCGATCACCGGCGCGCGCTTCTCGCATGGTCAACGTCGGCTCGACCTCGTGGCCGGTGAGCGCCCGCATGATCAACGATCGCTGTGGGTGGCTGTGGGCCTCTTCCCGGGTGATCCGGCCTTCGTCGACCAGAGTCTGAACGAACGTGTCGTCCTTGGTAATTTGGGTCAGTTCGCCGTCGCGCAGCAGGTAGCCACGCGAATCGCCGATGTGCACCAATCCAATTCGGTCGCCCGCGAACAGGATTGCGGTAAGCGTGGTGCCCATCCCCTCGAGTTCCGGCTCCGCTTCGACCTGTGCG
>NZ_JAICZA010000221.1 GCF_025933915.1 Mycobacterium sp. | reverse complement strand
GGGCACCCGCTCCGACGTCGCCGACCTCATCGGCCCGGACACGCAGACGGTCGACGTCGGTAACGGCTGTGTCATGCCGGGATTCGTTGAGGCACACGGTCATCCGCTGATGGAGGCGGTCGCGCTGTCGGACCGCCTCGTCGACATCCGGCCGGTCACCATGCGCAGCGCCGACGATGTCGTCGCCGCGGTCCGCTCCGAGGTCGCGCGGCGCCGATCCGACGGTGCCTACCTCAACGGCTGGGATCCGCTGCTGCAGAGCGGCCTTCCGGAACCGACGCTGAGCTGGCTCGACGGCATCGCACCCGACAGCCCGCTGGTGATCATGCACAACTCCGGGCACAAGGCCTACTTCAACTCGCGCGCCGCCCAGCTGCACGGCCTGAACCGCGACACCCCCGACCCCAAGGGCGCCAAGTACGGTCGCGACGCGCGCGGCGAACTCGACGGCACCGCCGAGGAGACCGGCGCGGTGTTCCCGCTGCTGGGCGGCGCGATCGACTTCGCCGACTACCCGCGGATGCTGTTCGCCGAATGCGCCCGGCTCAACCGCGCGGGGCTGACCACCTGCTCGGAGATGGCGTTCGACCCCGGGTTCCGGCCGCTGGTCGAACGACTGCGCGGGCAGCTGACGCTGCGGTTGCGCACCTACGAGATCTCCAACCCGCAGATGTCCACCGCCGCCACGCCCGGCGAGGGCGACGACATGCTGCGCCAGATCGGCATCAAGATCTGGGTCGACGGGTCGCCGTGGATCGGCAACATCGACCTGTCGTTTCCCTACCTGGACACCGAGGCCACCCGCATCATCGGCGTCACCCCGGGTTCGTGCGGATGCGCCAACTACACCGCCGAACAGCTGCGCGAGATCGTCGGCGCCTACTTCCCGCTGGGCTGGCCGATGGCCTGCCACGTCCAGGGCGACGCCGGCGTCGACACCATCCTCGACGTCTATGAAGAGGCCTTGCGTCGTCACCCGCGCGACGACCACCGGCTGCGGCTCGAGCACGTCGGCGCCATCCGGCCCGAGCAGCTGCAGCGCGCCCACGATCTCGGCGTCACCTGCAGCATCTTCGTCGACCAGATCCACTACTGGGGCGACGTCATCGTCGACGGCCTGTTCGGCGAGGACCACGGAAGCCGTTGGATGCCAGCGGGATCCGCGGTGGCCACCGGCATGCGCATCTCACTGCACAACGACCCGCCGGTCACGCCGGAGGAGCCGCTGCGCAACATCAGCGTGGCCGTGACGCGGACGGCGCCGAGTGGCCGGGTGCTGGGACCGGAGGAGCGGTTGACGGTCGAGCAGGCGATCCGCGCGCAAACCATCGACGCCGCCTGGCAGCTGTTCGCCGACGACGTGATCGGCTCGCTGGAGGTCGGCAAGTACGCCGACCTGGTGGTGCTCGCGGCCGATCCGCGCAGCGTGCCGCCCGAGCGGATCGCCGACCTCGAGATCCGTGCGACGTATCTGGCCGGCCGGCGGGTCTACGGCGCGTGACTCCGGCACTCGAGGACATTTTGGACCGCCTGCACGTGGTGGCGCTGCCCATGCGGGTGCGGTTCCGCGGCATCACCACCCGCGAAGTCGCGCTGATCGAGGGCCCCGCCGGCTGGGGCGAATTCGGGGCATTCCTCGAGTACCAGCCGCCCGAGGCCGCGCACTGGCTGGCCTCCGGAATAGACGCCGCCTACCGCCGGCCGCCGCCGGTGCGCCGCGAACGGATCCCGATCAACGCCACCGTGCCGGCCGTGCCCGCCGCCCAGGTGGGCGAGGTCCTGGCCCGCTTTCCGGGGGCCGGCACGGCCAAGGTGAAGGTCGCCGAGGCCGGGCAGACGCTGGCCGACGACGTCGCGCGGGTCAACGCCGTGCGTGAACAGGTGCCGACCGTGCGGGTGGACGCCAACGGCGGCTGGAGCGTCGAGCAGGCGGTCACCGCCGCGTCCGCGCTGACCGCCGATGCCCCGCTGGAGTACCTCGAACAACCCTGCGCGACGGTGGGCGAACTCGCCGAATTGCGGCGTCGGGTCGACGTGCCGATCGCCGCCGACGAAAGCATCCGCAAGGCCGACGACCCGCTGGCCGTGGTACGCGCCGGCGCCGCCGACATCGCGGTGCTCAAAGTCGCTCCGCTGGGCGGGATTTCGGCCATGCTCGCCATCGCCGACCAGATCGACATCCCCGTCGTGGTCTCCAGCGCGCTGGATTCGGCGGTGGGAATCGCCGCCGGCCTGACCGCGGCGGGGGCGCTGCCACAGCTTCGTCACGCCTGTGGGCTCGGCACCGGCGGGCTGTTCGCCGAAGACGTGGCCGACACCGCCGCACCCGTCGACGGCTACCTCCCGGTCGGACCCGTCGCTCCCGACCCGGAGCGGTTGCGCGCGCTGCGGGCGACCCCGCAGCGGCGCCAGTGGTGGATCGACCGGGTCAAGGCGTGCTACCCGCTGCTTGTACCGTCGTCCGGGTGATCAACCTGGCTTACGACGACCGCGGCTCCGGTGAGCCCGTGGTCTTTATCGCCGGCCACGGCGGCGCCGGACGGACCTGGCACCCCTATCAAGTCCCCGCGTTTCTGGCGGCCGGATACCGCGTCATCACCTTCGACAATCGCGGGATCGGCGCCACGGAGAACGCGGACGGCTTCTCGACGCAAACGATGGTCGCCGACACCGTGGCGCTGATCGAAGGGCTGAACGCCGCTCCCGCCCGCATCGTCGGAATGTCGATGGGCGCCTTCATCACCCAGGAACTCATGCTCGCCCGGCCCGATCTGGTCAGCGCGGCGGTGCTGATGGGTACCCGCGGCCGGATGGACCGTGCGCGGCAGTTCTTTCGCGACGCAGAGGCCGAGCTGTCCGACGCCGGCGTCGTACTGCCGGCCTCCTACGAGGCGAAAATCCGCCTGCTGGAAAACTTTTCCCGCAAGACGCTCAACGACGACACCGCGGTCGCCGACTGGATCGCGATGTTTTCCACCTGGCCCGTCAAGTCCACCCCGGGCATGCGCGCCCAGCTGGATGTCGCGCCGTACACCAGCCGGTTGTCGGCCTACCGCAGCATCGCGACGCCGGTGCTGGTGATGGGCTTCGCCGACGACGTGCTGACGCCGCCGTATCTGGGCCGCGAGGTTGCGGACGCGCTGCCCAACGGGCGTTACATACAGATACCCGACACGGGCCATCTCGGCTTCTTCGAGCGGCCCGACGCCGTCAACGCCGCCATGCTCAAGTTCTTCGCCGAGAAAAAATAGCCGAGAAAGATAGCCGAGCAAGGCGAGGCGCCCAACGTCGACTTGTTGGGCGAAATCACGCGATGTGGCCCCAACAACTCCACGCTGGGCGCCGTCCCTCGGGGCTGTGACACCCTGTAGGAGTGAATCCCTCGACGACACAGGCTCGCGTCGTCGTTGACGAGCTGATCCGCGGCGGAGTCCGCGATGTGGTGCTTTGCCCCGGTTCGCGGAACGCCCCACTCGCCTTCGCCTTGCAGGACGCCGACCGGTCCGGCCGGGTCCGGCTGCACGTCCGCATCGACGAGCGCACCGCCGGCTATCTGGCGATCGGCCTGGCGATCGCCGCCGGCGCGCCGGTGTGCGTCGCCATGACGTCCGGCACCGCGGTGGCCAACCTGGGCCCGGCGGTGGTGGAGGCCAACTACGCACGGGTGCCGCTGATCGTGCTGTCGGCCAACCGCCCCTACGAATTGCTGGGCACCGGGGCCAACCAGACCATGGAGCAGCTGGGTTACTTCGGCACCCAGGTCCGGGCCGCCATCAGCCTGGGCCTGGCCGAGGACGCCCCCGAGCGGCTGGATGCGCTCAACGCCACCTGGCGTTCCGCCACCTGCCGGGTGCTGGCGGCCGCGACCGGGTCGCGCACCGCCAACGCCGGCCCCGTGCAGTTCGACATCCCGCTGCGCGAACCCCTGGTTCCCGATCCCGAATCCCACGGTCCGGTGATCCCGCAGGGGCGGCCCGATGGGAAGCCATGGACCTACGCGCCGCCGGTCAGCTTCGACCAGCCGCTGGAAATCGACCTCGCACCCGACACCGTCGTCATCGCCGGTCACGGCGCGGGCGCGCAGCCCGCCCTGGCGCAGCTGCCGACCGTCGCCGAGCCCACGGCGCCGGCCCCTGGAAACCCGCTGCACCCGCTGGCGCTGCCCTTGCTGCGGCCCAAGCAGGTGATCATGCTCGGTCGCCCCACCCTGCACCGGCCGGTGTCAGCGCTGCTGGCCGATCCCCAGGTGCCGGTGTACGCGCTGACCACTGGCCCCCGCTGGCCGGACGTCTCGGGGAACTCGCAGGCCACCGGCACGCGGGCGGTCACCACCGGGTCGCCGAACCCGGCGTGGCTGCACCGCTGCGCGGAGACGAACCGGCATGCGGTCGCCGCGGTGCGCGGCCAGCTCGCGGCGCACCCGCTGACCACCGGCCTGCACGTCGCGGCGGCCGTGGCCGACGCGCTGCGCCCCGGCGACCAGCTGGTGCTCGGGGCGTCCAACCCGGTCCGCGACGCGGCGCTGGTCGGCCTGGACGCCCACGGCATCCGGGTGCGCTCCAACCGCGGTGTCGCCGGCATCGACGGCACCGTGTCCACCGCGATCGGGGCGGCTCTCGCGCATGAACGGGACGGGAACGCGGACAGCCCGGCGCGCACCGTCGCGCTGATCGGCGATCTGACGTTCGTGCACGACAGCTCCGGGTTGCTGATCGGCCCCACCGAGCCCACCCCGCGCCACCTGACGATCGTGGTCTCCAACGACAACGGCGGCGGCATCTTCGAACTGCTCGAGCAGGGCGACCCGCGGTTCTCCGACGTGTCGTCGCGGGTTTTCGGAACCCCGCACGACGTCGACGTGGGCGCGCTGTGCCGCGCGTACCACGTGGACAGCCGACAGATCGAGGTCGACGAACTGCACGCCGCCCTGGACGAACCCGGCGCGGGGATGCGGGTGCTGGAAGTCAAGGCGGACCGCTCCTCGCTGCGCCAACTGCACGCCGCCATCAAGGCGGCCCTTTGAGGCACGAGTAGATGGTGAGATCTCCAAAGGTTCTGCTGCACATACTGATTCACGGACGCAGTGACGAACCACCGAAAACACGCGCCAGGATGGTGTTGCGGTGGGCCCGGATTTTGGTACTCATCGTCACCGGCCTGGTCACCCTGCAATCGATGCTGCTGGTGGCCGGCGCCTGGCGCGACGACCTTGCGATCACCCACAACAGGGGCGTCGCGCAGGCGGAGGTGCTCAGCGCCGGGCCGCGGCGCTCCACGATCGAGTTCGTCACGCCCGAGCGGGTCACCTACCGCCCCGAGCTCGGCGTGCTCTACCCGTCCCACCTGGCCACCGGGATGCGGATCTACGTCGAGTACAACAAGAACGATCCCAACCTGGTCCGCGTGCAGCATCGCAACGCGGGGCTGGCGATCATCCCGGCGGGATCCATCGCGGTGGTGGGCTGGCTGGGTGCCGCGGCCGTCCTGGCGCTGCTGGCGCTGCTGGACAAGTGGCTGGACCGTCGCGCCGAAAGTGCCGGACCTGCAGATTTCGCGTGACGGACGCCCGCAGGCAACCTTGTCGACAGGCCGCGCTGACACCGTGGTGGTGTGCGCGTTGCCATCGTCGCGGAATCTTTCCTGCCGGAAGTCAACGGTGTCAGCAACTCGGTGATCCGGGTGCTCGAGCACCTGCGGCGGACGGGCCACGAA
This sequence comes from Mycobacterium sp., assembly GCF_025933915.1. Lineage (GTDB taxonomy): Bacteria > Actinomycetota > Actinomycetes > Mycobacteriales > Mycobacteriaceae > Mycobacterium. Next base: position 330 of record NZ_JAICZA010000221.1, on the reverse strand, counting down.
GCCCTCCTCATCGCCCCCGACACGCCTCCCGGTGAACCCCGGGCGGAGCGCGTTCACGACGGCATCCGCGTTCACCGGGTGCCGGCGCGGATGTTTCCGAGGGTGACCACGCTGCCGCTCGGCGTGCCGACGCCCCGGCTGGTGAGCGTGCTGCGCGGATTCGACCCCCACGTCGTGCATCTGGCGTCGCCGGCGCTGCTGGGCTACGGCGGGGTACGCGCGGCGCGGTGGCTGGGGGTGCCGACGGTCGCGGTGTATCAAACCGACGTTCCGGGTTTCGCCGCGAGCTACGGCATTCCGATGACGGCACGGGCCGCGTGGGCCTGGTTC
>NZ_JAICZA010000155.1 GCF_025933915.1 Mycobacterium sp. | reverse complement strand
TGGGGTGGCCGCCACCACCTCTTTCAGCCAGGAATTCAGCGGGCCGGTGGCGATCCTCGCGTCCCACGACGCCAGCGAGGCCTCCATCGCGGGCACCAGCTTTTGCACCGCGCGGCCGGTCTTGGCGGAGATGTTGACGCGCGGCGCCCACCGCAACTGCACCAGTTCGCGGTCGATCTCGCGCTCCAGCAGCTCGCGCCGGTCTTCGTCGACCAGATCCCACTTATTGAAGGCCAGCACCAGCGCCCGGCCGGCTTCGATGACCATCGACAACACCCGCTGATCCTGTTCGGTCAGCGGATCCGACGCATCGATCAGCACGACCACCACCTCGGCCGCGTCGATCGCCGAGTGGGTGCGCACCGAGGCGTAGAACTCATGGCCGCTGGCCTGACCGACCTTGCGCCGCAAACCCGCGGTGTCGACGAACCGCCATACCCTGTCGCCCAGCTCGATGAGGGAGTCCACCGGGTCCACCGTCGTCCCCGCGACATCGTGCACCACCGAACGCTGATCACCGGCCAGCTTGTTCAGCAGCGAGCTCTTGCCCACGTTGGGTTTGCCGACAAGCGCCACGCGCCGAGGGCCACCGGGTTTGGCGGCCACCTCGGACACCGCGGGCAGCGCGGCCAGCACCTCGTCGAGCAGATCGGCGACCCCGCGGCCGTGGATCGCGCTGATCGCGTGCGGCTGCCCGAGCCCCAGCGACCACAGCATCGCCGCGTCGGCTTCGGCCTTGTCGCTGTCAACCTTGTTGGCGGCCAAGAACACCGGCTTTCCCGACCGCAGCAGAATCCGGGCCGCGGCTTCATCGGCAGTAGTGGCGCCGACGACGGCATCCACCACCAGGATCACCGCATCGGCGGTGCGCATGGCCACCGAGGCCTGCTCCGCCACCAGCTGCTGCAGCCCCTTGGCGTCGGGCTCCCATCCCCCGGTGTCCTGCACGACGAACCGGCGGCCGGTCCACAGCGCGTCGTAGGACACCCGGTCTCGGGTGACGCCCGGGACGTCCTGCACCACCGCTTCCCGCCGGCCGAGAATCCGGTTGACCAGCGTCGACTTGCCGACGTTGGGCCGGCCGACCACCGCCACCACGGGCGCCGGACCGGCCTCCTCCTGTTCGTCCAGGCCGAATTCGACGGACTCCCAGTCGCTTTCGTCACTCCACGTGCCGTCTTGAGTCATCGCATCGCCCCGCTTCGCTGCTTGACCAGGTCCCGCAGGCGGGAAATCACCTGCACCTCGGTCATCTCGCTGGTGTCGACGACAACCGCGTCAGGCGCCGCCCGCAGCGGCGACACCGCGCGGGTGGAATCCAGATGGTCGCGGCGGCGGACGTCGGCGAGCACGGCGTCGTAATCGTCGGGCAGCCCGGCCGCCACGTTCTGTTCGTTGCGCCGGCGTGCCCGGGTTTCGGCCGACGCCGTCAGGAAGATCTTCACCGGCGCGTCGGGCAGGACGACGGTGCCGATGTCTCGGCCCTCGACGACGACACTGCCCATGCCGTCGGCCATTTCGCGTTGCAAGCCGACGAGCCGGGTGCGCACCGCGGGAACCGACGACACCGCCGACACGGCGGCGGTGACCTGGTCGCCGCGGATCTCCGCTGAGACATCCTCTCCGCCAAGGAAATAGCGGTCCCCATCGGGATGGTAGTCGACCGACATCTGCACGGCTTCCGCCGTGCGGGCGACGGCCTGCGCGTCATCGGGGTCGATATCGGCGCGCAAGACCGCCAACGTCACCATCCGATACATTCCTCCGGTGTCCAGATAGCGCGCCCCCAGAGCCTTCGCCAACCCCTTTGACACCGAGGACTTTCCGGTCCCCGCCGGGCCGTCGATGGCCACCACGATTCTCGTTTCGCTCACAAGCCCACCGCTTTGTACAGCTGCCCCACCTCGTCGCGGCCCAGCGCGCGGATGCTGCCCGGCCGCTGCTTGCCGAGCGAAACCGGCCCAACATCGGTGCGCACCAACGATTCCACCGGGAATCCCGCCGCCGCCAGCAGCCGGCGCACGATGCGATTACGCCCTTCGTGCAACGTCACCCGCACGAGCGTCTTACCCGGGATGGCATCCACCACCGCGAACTCGTCGACCCGCGCCACCCCGTCGTCCAACTCGATCCCCGCGCGCAGCGTCTTCCCGACGCCACGCGGCACCGAGCCGGTCACCGTGGCCAGATACGTCTTGGGCACCTCGTGGGAGGGATGCATGAGCCGGTGGGCGAGTTCGCCGTCGTTGGTCAGCAGGATCAGCCCTTCGGTGTCGGCGTCCAACCGCCCGACGTGAAACAGGTTCTTGGTGCCGCGAACTCGTCGTTCGATCAAATCACCGATACACGGCCGGCCGCGGTCGTCCGACATCGTCGAGTGCACCCCTCGCGGCTTGTTCAGCGCCAGATACACCTGGGAATCGTCGAGGACTATCCGGGCCCCGTCGACGTGGATCACCGACGTGTCCGGGTCGACGCGGGTGCCCAGTTCGGTCACCACCCGCCCGTCGACCTCGACACGGCCTTCGATGATCAACTTCTCGGCGGCCCGCCGCGACGCTATTCCGGCTTGGGACAACACTTTTTGCAGCCGGATCCCCTCAGGTTCGACCATCAATCCTGGTCCACGTCGAACGTCAGCGCCGGGTCGGACGCCTGGCCACCGGAAAGTTTGATGAAACGTGGCTCGCTGTCCAAGGATTCGCTGAGGTCCTCGATCGTGTCGACGTCGGGGAGCAGCGGCGCGATGTCCGGGAGGTCGGCCAGCGACGTCAACCCCAGGCGCTCCAAGAACAGCTCGGTGGTGGCGAACATCACGGCGCCGGTGTCGTCGTCGGCTCCGGCCTCGGTGATCAGGCCGCGCGCCAGCAGGGTGCGCATGACGGCGTCCACATTGACGCCGCGGACCGCGCTCACCCGCGCGCGCGTCACGGGCTGGCGGTAGGCGACGACGGCCAGCGTCTCCAGCGCGGCCCGGGTGAGCTTGGACCGCGCGCCGTCCAGCAGCAGCTTCTCGACATAGGGCGCGAACCGGGAGCGGGTGTACATCCGCCAGCCCTCACTGTTTTTTCGCAGGTCGATACCGCTGTCGCGTGCGGTCAGTTCCTCGGCCATCTCCTGCAGCTTGGTGGCGATCCGATACACCGGTTGCTGGGTGGCGGACGCCAGCGCCTCCGCGGTGACCGGGGTGTCCACCACCAGCAGCAGCGCCTCCAGTGCGGAGCCGAGTTCCTCCGATTCCATCGGTGTTGCCTCGGCGATGTCCGGGATGCCTTCGATCTCGGAGTCGAGGTCGACCCCGAGATCGACTCCGGGCATCTCTTCACTCATGATTCGTCCCGCACTTCTACCAAGGCTTCACTGACCGGACGTTCGCCGGTCCACGAAATTTGGAGCACGCCAAGCGGCTCTGACTGGTCGAATGCTACCGCCCGGGACCGATACAGTTCGAGCAGCGCCAGGAAGCGCCCAACCACCTCCATCGACGCCTCACAATCGGCGACCAGCTCGGAGAACGTGGCCCACGCGCCGCTACCCCGAGCCTCGAGGATGGCCAGCAATTTCTTGGCCTGCTCGGGAACCGAGACCTGAACTTCGTGCAGGTGCCCGACGGACACCGTCGGGACGGGCCGCGGGCTGAACGCGATCGCCGCGATCTGGGCGAAGCGGTCGGCGTCGACGCCGATCATCACCTCGGGCAGCAGCTCGGTGAACCGGTCCTCCAGCGACACGGCGCGCGGATAGCTGCGCAGCGCGGTGGCTTCCAGCTCGGCGAACATCTCGGCGACATGCTTGAACGCGCGGTACTGCAGCAGCCGGGCGAACAGCAGGTCGCGCACCTCCAGCAACGCCAGGTCTTCGTCGTCGTCAACCCGTCCGGCCGGCAGCAGCCGGGCGGCCTTCAAGTCGAGCAGTGTCGCGGCCACCACCAGGAACGCGGTGGTCTCCTCCAGCTCCAGCTGGGGACCGATTTCGCGGGTGTAGGCGATGAAGTCGTCGGTGACCTGGTGCAGCGCCACCTCGGTCACGTCGAGGCGATGGGCGAAGATCAGCTGCAGCAGCAGATCGAACGGGCCCTCGAAATTGGTCAGGCGGACCTGAAAGCCGTTCTGTTGGGGCGCCTCACCGTTTGCAGTCGCGTTCACGCGCCGAATCGGTCGATGAACTCGCGGGCCAGCGCGCGATAGGCGATGGCCCCGGTGGATCGCGGGGCCCACGTGGTGATGGGTTCGCCCGCCACGCTGGTCTCCGGGAAGCGGACGGTGCGAGTGATGACGGTGTCGAACACCAGGTCGCCGAACCGCTCCACCACCCGGGCCATCACCTCGCGCGCGTTGACCGTGCGGGGGTCGTACCGGGTCAGCAGGATCCCGCTGATTTCGAGCTTCGGGTTGAGCCGGTCGCGCACCTTGTCGACGGTGTCGGTGAGCAGCGCTAGGCCGCGCAGCGAGAAGTATTCGCACTCGGTGGGAATCACCACCCCGTCCGCACAGGCCAGGCCGTTGACGGTCAGCAGTCCCAGCGACGGTTGGCAGTCGACCAGCACGTAGTCGTAGCGATCCAGCACCGGGTGCAGCGCCCGGCCCAGCGTCTGCTCGCGCCCCACCTCGTTGACCAATTGGATCTCGGCCGCCGACAGGTCGATGTTGCTGGGCACCAGATCCATGTACTTGACCCGGGTTTGCAGCAGCACGTCGTCGACCGACACCCGCGGCTCCACCAGCACGTTGTGGATGGTCTTGTCCAGCTCGTAGTGCGGGACGCCCAGGCCCGCGGACAGTGCGCCCTGCGGATCCATGTCCACCAGCAGCACCCGGCGGCCGTACTCGGCGAGCGCGGCACCCAGGTTGATGGTGGACGTGGTTTTCCCGACGCCGCCCTTCTGGTTGCACATGGCGACAACTTTGGCCGGGCCGTGCGAGGTGCGCGGCTGCGGCTCCGGGATCGCCCGCGGCGGCCGCCCGGTCAGGCCGAGCTCGACGGCGCTGTCCGGCTGCTCGGTCATGGCGGGGGTGTTCGGGAGATGAACATCGACCGAAAGTCTAACGGGTCCGCGCGCCGAAACCCGGCGACCCGCAGGCAATTAACCAGCCAATATGACCGAATATCGGTGGTGAAACGCACATCCCGACAGCCTATTCACTTCCGTCACAGCGGCACCAGTTTTGCGGGTGGATGTGCCTGCCGAAAAATGCTGTCGCCGGTGATAGCGCCGGCGCGGATCGGCCTATCGTGGCCCCTATGGATCTCAAGCGACGGATACCCCTGCTGCGCTGGTCGGTCTGGCGGATGGCCGCCGGGGTCAACAACATCAACACCACTGGCCAAATCGGTGACGGGCGCGAAGCGGCCGCCGTCGAGTACGTACTGCAGAACGCCCGGGCCGGCGACATCGATGACGTGCTGGCCACCATCGACAAATTCGCCTACCAGAAGTCCATGTTGATCAACGTCGGCGACGAGAAGGGGCTGCTGCTCGACGCCGCGGTGCGGCGTGCCGATCCGGCGCTCGCGCTCGAATTGGGCACCTACTGCGGCTACGGCGCGTTGCGCATCGCCCGGGCCGCGCCCGGCGCGAAGGTGTTCTCGGTCGAACTCGCCGAGGCCAACGCGGCCAACGCCCGCCAGATCTGGGCGCATGCCGGCGTGGCCGACCGCGTGACGTGTGTGGTCGGCACCATCGGCGACGGTGGCCGCACCCTGGATGCGCTGGCCCAGCAGCACGGGTTTGCCGCCGGCACACTCGATTTCGTGTTCCTCGATCACGACAAGGACGCCTACCTGGACGACCTGAAGAGCATCCTGGATCGGGGCTGGCTACATCCGGGCTCGATCGTGGTCGCCGACAACGTGCGGGTGCCGGGCGCGCCGAAGTATCGCGAGTACATGCACCGGCAGCAGGGCACGGTGTGGAACACGATCGAGCACAAGACCCACCTCGAGTACCAGTCGCTGATGTCCGACCTGGTGCTGGAGTCCGAGTACCTGGGCTGAGCGTCGACTTGTTGTCGACGATTTCGCCATTTTCGCGCAACAACTCGACGTTCGGCGGGAGGGCGCGTCAGCGAGCTCGCGGATGGGCTTCGGCCCACACTTCGCGCAGCGCGTGCACGGTGACCATGGTGTAGATCTGCGTCGTCGTCACCGAGGCGTGCCCGAGCAACTCCTGCACCACGCGCACGTCGGCACCGCCCTCGAGCAGGTGGGTGGCAAACGAATGCCGCAGCATGTGCGGCGACACACCCGAGGTGATCCCGGCCCGCTCGGCCGCGTCCTGCAGGACCTGCCACGCGCTTTGCCGCGACAACCGCCCGCCGCGCACATTGAGGAAGATGCCCGGCGTCCCGCGCCCGCGGCGCGCCAGGTCCGAACGCCCGCGCACCAGATAGGCGTCCAACGCGGCCACGGCGGGACGCCCGATCGGCACCAACCGCTGCTTACCGCCCTTGCCGCGCAACAACACCGACCTGGCCTGCGTGTCGATGTCGTCGACGTCGAGGCCGACGGCTTCGGAGATCCGCGCGCCGGTGGAGTACAGGAGTTCCAGCAGCGCCCGGTTCCGCAGGGTCAGTGGACCGTCGGCCGGGCTCTCGCCCCCCGCGCCCTCCAGCAGCGCCAAGACCTGGTCGATGGTCAGGCTCTTGGGCAGGCGACGGCCCGGGGTCGGCGGGCGGACGGCGCGCGCCACGTCGAGTTCGGCCAGCCCTTCGGCGGCGGCGAACCGGTGCAGGCCGCGTACCGCGATCAGGGCCCGCGCCGCCGACACCGCCGACAGCGCCGCCGCGCCGGTATCGGGGTCGCCGCGGCGCAGCGCGACCAGGAATTCGCTGACGTCGTTCTCGCCCACCTCGGCCAGAGCGTGAATTCCGCGGTCCGACAGGTGTTTTGTGTAGCGGCGCAGGTCGCGGCGGTACGAGCTCAGGGTGTTCGCCGCGACGCCGCGCTCGATCGTGAGGTGGTCGAGGTAGCCCTGGAGTTGCGTGTCCAGCGTCAGTGCCGTTGTCATGGCCCGGCCTTGCGCGCCGCGAATGCCGTCGGCCTGTCGATCCACGGACTGTCCACCGGCCGGGGCTGCGCGAACCCCTCGGTAACGGCGTGAGCCGCCAGAATCCCGGCGATGGCAATGGAATTCACGACCTCGCCGCGAAACACCCGACGGGCGGCCTCCGCGATGGGAAACCAGCTCATCGTCATGTCGGCTTCCTCGTGATGCGCCTCCGGCCTGCCCACCTCACTGAGCCCGGTGGCCAGATAAATTCGCACCGATTCGTCGCTGAAGCCCGGCGCGGAGTCGAGGTCGACCAGCACCCGCCAGGTGCCCGCCCGCAGCCCGACCTCTTCCTGGAGTTCGCGGGCGGCCGTCCGCTGCGGCGGCTCCCCCGCGACGTCGAGCAGCCCGGCCGGCAGCTCCCACAGCCGCCGGCCGAACGCGTGCCGGTATTGGTAGACCATCGCGATGTTGTTGTCGTCGTCCAGCGCCGCGATGGCGACCGCCCCGTAGTGTTCGACAACCTCGCGCACGGCGGTGGTGTCGCCCGGCATCCGCACCCGGTCGCTGCGCAGCGCGAAAATCTTTCCGGTGTACAGCGTTTCGGAGGACGTCGTGGAGAAGACGTGTTCAGCCACGGGACGCGGGCTCAGGTATGGGCCGCGCGGCGCTGTCCCGATGCTGGATGCCGTTGGACGACTGCTCGGGGATTTCGACCGGCAACCGTTCGCCCGCTTTGTACTCGATGGCCGCCCCGACGAACGCGACGAACAGCGGGTGCGGCCGGGTGGGCCGGCTCTTCAGCTCCGGATGAGCCTGGGTGCCGACGAGGAATGGGTGCACGTCCGGCGGGTACTCGACGAACTCGACCAGGTGGCCGTCGGGAGAGGTGCCGGAAAACCTGAGGCCACTTTCCGCGATCTTGTCGCGGTATGCGTTGTTGACCTCGTAGCGGTGCCGGTGCCGTTCGGACACCTCCGTGCTGCCATACGCCTGGGCCACAATCGAATCCGATTCCAGCACCGCGGGGTAGGCGCCCAGCCGCATGGTGCCGCCGAGGTCGGCCTCGCCGGCGACGATGTCAACCTGATCGGCCATCGTGGAGATGACGGGATCCGGTGTGTCCGGGTCGAATTCGGCCGAATTGGCCTCGGTCAACCCGGCCGAGCGGGCGGCCTCGATCACGATGCATTGCAGGCCGAGGCACAGGCCCAGCACCGGCACCCCCCGCGTGCGGGCGTAGTGGATGGCGCCGAGCTTGCCCTCGATGCCACGGATCCCGAACCCGCCGGGGATCAGCACGCCGTGCACGTCGCCCAGCGCCGCCGAGGCGCCGGCCGCGCTCTCGCAGTCATCGGACGCCACCCAGACCAGCTCAACCTTGGCGTGGTGCTTGAACCCGCCGGCGCGCAGCGCCTCGGTGACCGAAAGATAAGCGTCGGAGAGCTCAACGTACTTGCCCACCAAGGCTATTCGCACCGCTTCGTGGGGCTCGTGCACCCGGCGCAGCAGGTCGTCCCATTCCGTCCAGTCGACGTCACGGAACGGCAGGTTGAGACGGCGCACCACATACGCGTCGAGCTCTTCGCGGTGCAGCACCTTCGGGATGTCATAGATCGACGGGGCGTCCGGGGTGGAGATGACGCCATCGATGTCGACGTCGCACATCAGCGCGATCTTGTTCTTCAGCGCCTCGGGGACGATGCGATCGCAGCGCAGGATCAGCGCGTCCGGGGTGATACCGATGCTGCGCAGCGCGGCCACCGAATGCTGGGTGGGTTTGGTCTTGAGTTCGCCCGACGGCGCCAAGTAGGGCACCAGCGAGACGTGCAGGAAGAAGACGTTCTCGCGGCCCAGGTCGTGACGCACCTGGCGGGCCGCCTCCAGGAAGGGCTGCGACTCGATGTCGCCGACGGTGCCGCCGATTTCGGTGATCACGACGTCGGGCCGATTGCCCTGGGCGTCGGGCTGGGCCATCGCCATGATGCGCCCTTTGATCTCGTCGGTGATGTGCGGGATCACCTGGACGGTGTCGCCGAGGTATTCGCCGCGGCGTTCCTTGGCGATGACGGTCGAATACACCTGCCCCGTAGTGACATTCGCCGAGCCGGACAGATCGCGATCCAGGAACCGCTCGTAGTGGCCGACGTCGAGGTCGGTCTCGGCGCCGTCCTCGGTGACGAAGACCTCGCCGTGCTGGAACGGGTTCATCGTGCCCGGGTCGACGTTGAGGTACGGATCGAGTTTCTGCATCGTCACGTACAACCCGCGGGCCGTCAGGAGCTGGCCGAGGCTGCTGGCGGTCAAGCCCTTGCCCAACGAGGAAGCGACTCCCCCGCTGACGAAGAGGTGCTTGGTGGCGGTTTGCGGGTGCTTTCGCAACAGGCGACCTCCGTGAAGACGGGCAGGGCTTGAAAATTGTTCTAGCGAAATAACTAGATGGGCCTGCCGACCCACGGAAATCCACCCTAACATCAGCCGCGCTGTGTCGCGGCTAACACGCCCGCTACTGGGGGACCGTGATCGATGTCGCCCCGTGACCGGTGCCGTACTGGCCCGCGTGACCACCGTTCATCAGGTCGTGCAGACCCAGGACCGCGGTGATGCGTCCCGGCGCGGCGTCCACGTCGTCGACGGTGCTGATCGCGGCGTTCAAACCGGCGTCGGCGCGGGTCACGGCGACGGCGGCGCCGCCGGGCGCCGACCCGTCACGCCCGGCGAGCAGCGTGCCCGAGCCGTGCGGTGCCAGCGCGGCCGCGAACCGGGCGACGCTGGACCCCTGGTTCCCAGCGTCTGGGGGCAGCGCGCCGCCGGTGACGACCAGCGCGGCGTTCGCCGCGCCCATGTGATCGGTCGCCGGATAGGTGATGAAGCCCGTGTCGCGCAGCGCGGCCAGCACGGTGTTGCGCGCAGTCTCATCGACCTGCGGGACGCCGGGGTTCGGGTTGGCCAGCAGCGCGATGCCCATCAGGTCACCCGCCTGCGAACCCTGGTCGACGAGCTTGGTGCTCAGCTGCTGGCCGGCGGGCAGCACCGACGAGTTCACCACCGTCTGCAGCTTCTCCGCCGAGTTGGCCTCGACGAACTCCTGCGTCAGCGACACCGTCCCGGTCACCGCCCCGCCGGCCTGACCGATGAACTTCGACACCGCGGCCACGTCGTCGTCTTTGGCATCCGGGGTGCGGAACACCACCACCGACTTGCCGGCCAGCGCGTCGTGCACTATCCGGCCGACCAGTTGGGTATCGAAATTGTTTGCCGCGCTAAGCTTTTCGTTCAGCACATTCTTCTGGTCGTTGAGCCCGCTGATCTGTGTGTTCAGGTCCTTCTTCTCGTCACGCAAGCTGGACAACAAGGTGTCCGACAAGAAGCCGGAGCCCAGCACGACGCCCACGGCCAGCGCGAGGAACACCGCGGCCAGCGACAAGGCATGTTGGCGTAGCGAGATCATCTAGCTGATCCACTTCTGCACCATCACGCAGAAGTGGTTCCAGTAGTCGGTGACCCAATGCAGCACCACACCGTCGGTGCGCGACACCCACAGGGCGACGATCACCGCGATCAGCATCGTCAGCGCCAGCAGCGCGATGGCACCCGCGGAGATGTGGTTGCGGTACAGGGTGGCCACGGCCTTGGCGTCCACCACCTTTTCCCCGACCCGCAGCCGGGTCAGGAAGGTGGACGGGTTGCTGTGGGCGCGGGTGCGGTCGAAGAAGGTCTCGATGTTGGCGGTGTGGCCGGCCGTCACCAGCAGCGCGGCACCATGGTGATCGGCCAGCAGCAGGGCCAGGTCGATCGCCGAACCCGCGGCGGGGAACGTCATCGCCCCGACACCGAGATCCTGAATGCGCTCCAGCCCGGGCGCGTGGCCGTCGGCGTCGGCGGGCAACACGACCTGGGCGCCGCACTTGAGCGCGTCGGTGCTGATGTGGTCGGGGTCGCCGACGATCACCTGCGGGCGATAGCCCGCCTTGCGCAACACGTCC
>NZ_JAICZA010000019.1 GCF_025933915.1 Mycobacterium sp. | reverse complement strand
TCGTCGTTGCGCTCAGGGGGTCTGTAGGTCCGGACGATAGCGCGCCAGCAGGGAGCGCACCGTGTCCATGGCGTCCACCGCGCGGCCCTTGTCGACGGCCTGGATGGCCATCACGGGGATGTATTCGTCGTCGGGCAAGTCGATCCGCGCCCAGCGGTGACCCACCGGAAACGAGACCCCGACAACGTCGGGCCATTCGATCAGTTTGTCCCCCAACAGGTTTCTCACCGATACGCCGGTGGGCCCGACCCGCAGCCGGGGGCGTGCGAACAACAGCACGGCGCCGGCAATGACCAGCCCCAGCACCACCATCGCCACCTGGTCGGCGGTCTGAAAGACCACCCCGGTGGACCTCACCTTGAGCAACAGCCCCACCGCGATGTGCGCGCCGGCGATGAGAAACGCTGCGCCGTAAGCGAACAACGGTGTGCGATGGGGACGCAGCACCGCATCCCAGGTCTGTCCGTCGGCCGACAACGTCACGACCGGGCGCGCAACTCACGCAGGGTGAGCGCCGCGGACAGCGCCGCCCCGGCCGCCTGGGCCCCTTTGTCCTCGATCGACGCCGGAAGCCCGGCTCGATCCAGCGCCTGCTCCTCGTTGTCGGTGGTCAGCACCCCGTTGGCAACCGGCGTCGACGCGTCCAGCGAAACCCGGGTCAGGCCCTGGGTCACCGCATCACAGACGTACTCGAAATGCGGTGTCTGCCCGCGGATCACGACACCCAACGCGACGACGGCATCGTGGTTACGCGTGAGCTCCTGTGCCACCACCGGGATTTCGATGGCGCCGAGCACGCGGACCACCGTGGGGTTGTCGACACCCGACTCGGCGGCGACTTTGCGGGCGCCGGCCAGCAGCGCGTCACAAATCTCGTTGTGCCAGGTGCTTGCCACGATGCCGAGCCGCACTCCAGAAGCGTCAAGCGCCGGCACTTCCGGCACACCGGCGCCACCGCTCATCGGCGCCGCTCTCCCCGGCAAGCGGGCCCGGGGCTCATAAGGCGCCCCCGAACTCACCCGGCAGATGGACGGATTCGTGAAAGTCGTCCAGCCCGACCAGGTCATGACCCATCTTGTCCCGCTTGGTCATCAGGTAACGGATGTTCTCCGCGTTGGCGCGCACCGGAAGCGGAACCCGTTCGATGATGTGCAGGCCGTACCCGTCCAGCCCGACCCGCTTGGCCGGGTTGTTGGTCAGCAACCGCATCGAGCGCACCCCGAGGTCCACCAGGATCTGCGCGCCGATTCCGTAATCCCTTGCGTCGGCGGGCAATCCGAGCTTGAGGTTGGCGTCGACGGTGTCTTCGCCGGCGTCCTGCAGCTGATAGGCCTGCAGTTTGTGCATCAGACCGATGCCGCGGCCCTCGTGGCCGCGCATGTACAGGACGATGCCGCGCCCCTCGCGGGCGACCATCGCCATCGCGGCGTCCAGCTGGGGTCCGCAGTCACAGCGGCGGGAACCGAAGACGTCACCGGTCAAGCACTCCGAGTGCACGCGCACCAGCACGTCGTCGCCGTCCGAGTCCGGCCCGGCGATGTCGCCGCGAACCAGCGCGACGTGTTCGACCTCCTCGTAGATGCTGGCGTAGCCGATGGCACGAAATTCGCCGTGCCGAGTCGGGATCCGGGCCTCGGCGATCCGGGCGATGTGCTTCTCGTGTTTGCGCCGCCACTCGATCAGGTCGGCGATGGTGATCATGGCGAGATCGTGTTCGTCGGCGAAGACCCGCAGCTCGTCGGTCTGCGCCATCGAGCCTTCGTCTTTTTGGCTGACGATCTCGCAGATCGCGCCCGCCGGCTGCAGGCCGGCCATCCGGGCCAGGTCGACCGCGGCCTCGGTGTGACCGGGGCGGCGCAGCACGCCACCGTCCTTGGCGCGCAACGGAACCACGTGACCGGGGCGGGTGAAATCGTCGGCGACGCTGGTGGGGTTGGCCAGCAAGCGCATCGTGGTAGCCCGGTCCGAAGCCGAAATCCCGGTGCCCACACCATCTCTAGCGTCGACCGTGACGGTGTAGGCGGTTCCGTGCTTGTCCTGATTCACCGCGTACATCGGCAGTAACCCCAGGCGGTCGCAGATCGCGCCGTCCAGCGGCACACACAGGTATCCCGAGGTGTAGCGCACCATGAACGCCACCATCTCCGGCGTCGCCTTCTCGGCGGCGAAGATCAGGTCGCCCTCGTTCTCACGGTCCTCGTCGTCGATGACGATGACGGCCTTGCCGGCCGCAATGTCGGCAACCGCCCTCTCGACGGAGTCCAACCTCGTCATCTCTGCTACCTCGCCGTCCCCGCTTGCGGGCGGGAACACTGTCAAAACGGCCTACACGAGAAGCCCTACGTGTTGCATTCAGTATGAACCACGCCGACACGCCGGTGATCCCGACGGCTTGATCAGCGGGACATCAACCGTTCGACGTATTTCGCGATCACGTCGACTTCGAGGTTCACCTGCGTTCCGACCGGGGCGTGGCCCAAGGTGGTCAGCTCGCGGGTGGTGGGAATCAGCGAGACCTCGAACCAGTCGCGCGGGTCGCTGCCCAGCCCGGATACCGTCAGCGAAATCCCGTCGACGGTGATCGACCCCTTCTCGACGACATAGCGGGCCACCTCCGCGGGGATCTCGATGCGCACCACCTCCCAGTGTTCGGACGGTGTACGCGCCACGATCTGCCCGGTCCCGTCGACGTGGCCCTGCACGATGTGCCCGCCCAGGCGGCTGTTGACGGCCGCGGCGCGCTCCAAGTTCACCCGGCTGCCGACCTGCAGTTCGCCCAAGTTGGACCGGTTCAGCGTTTCGCCCATCACGTCGGCGGTGAAGTGGCCGCCGGGCAGCAGCTCGGCGACGGTCAGGCACACGCCGTTGACGGCGATCGAATCGCCATGGCCCGCGTCGGCGGTCACGACGGCCCCGCGAATGGTCAACCGCGCCGCGTCGGAAAGGACGTCGCGACCCGTCACCTCGCCGAGTTCCTCGACAATTCCGGTAAACATCCCCTAAGGCTAATTGGCCCGCACGCAGGCGGATGAGCAGGGCAAACACCGTGGTATCGACCACACCGGGCCCCCGCGTTCATCAGGGGGGTCACCGGCACCCTCTACGATGCAGAGTATGCAGACCCGCCGCCGTGTATCGGCCGTTTTCGCATCCCTGACCCTCGCCACCGCCTTGATCGCCGGCTGCTCGTCCGGCTCGAAGCAGAGCGGCGCACCGCTCCCCGACGCCACGACCTTGGTCAAGCAGTCGGCCGACGCCACCAAGAATGTGAAGAGCGCGCACATCGCGCTGAGCATTCAGGGCAAGATCCCCGGGCTCCCCATCAAGACGCTGAACGGTGACCTCACCACGGCGCCGGCCACCGCCGCATCGGGTAACGCCACGATCACCCTGGGCGGGTCCGACATCGACGTCAACTTCGTGGTCGTCGACGCAATCCTCTACGCCACCCTCACCCCGAACAAGTGGAGTGATTTCGGCAAGGCGTCCGACATCTACGACGTCTCGGTGCTGCTGAACCCGGACAGCGGGCTGGGCAACGCGCTGGCGAACTTCAGCAACGCCAAGGCCGAGGGCCGCGACACCATCGACGGGCAGAGCACCATCCGGGTCAGCGGGAACGTCTCGGCCGACGCGGTGAACAAGATCGTGCCGCAATTCAACGCGACCCAGCCGGTGCCGAGCACGGTGTGGATTCAGGAGACCGGTGACCACAAGCTGGTCCGGGCCAATCTGCAGAAGAGTTCGGGCAATTCCGCCGAGATCACCCTGTCCAAGTGGGGCGAGCAGGTTCAGGTCAGCAAGCCCCCGGTGAGCTCGTGACCACACCAACCGGGCGCCGCGTCGCGATCAGCGCGGGCAGTCTGGCGGTACTCCTGGGCGCCCTGGACGCCTATGTCGTCGTGACGATCATGCGCGACATCATGACCGACGTTCACATCCCGATCAACCAGCTGCAGCGCATCACCTGGATCATCACGATGTACCTGCTGGGCTACATCGCCGCCATGCCGTTGCTGGGACGGGCTTCCGACCGGTTCGGCCGCAAGCTGGTGCTGCAGGTCAGCCTGGCGCTGTTCATGGTCGGTTCGGTGGTCACCGCGCTGGCCGGTCATTGGGGCGATTTCCACCTGCTGGTCGGTGGCCGCACCATCCAGGGTGTGGCCAGTGGCGCGCTGCTGCCGGTCACCCTCGCCCTGGGCGCCGATCTGTGGGCCCAGCGCAACCGCGCCGGTGTGCTCGGCGGTATCGGCGCCGCCCAGGAGCTCGGCAGCGTGCTGGGCCCGCTGTACGGGATCTTCATCGTCTTCTTGTTCCACGACTGGCGCTACGTGTTCTGGATCAACGTCCCGCTGACCGTCATCGCCATGGTGATGATCCAGTTCAGCCTGCCGTCGCACGAACGGACCGAAACGCCCGAGAAGGTCGACCTGGTCGGTGGTGTACTGCTGGCGGTCGCGCTGGGCCTTGCGGTGATCGGCCTGTACAACCCGGAACCCGACGGCAAGCAGATCCTGCCGAGCTACGGGTTGCCGCTGGTGATCGGCGCGGTCGTGGTCGCGGTGCTGTTCCTGCTGTGGGAGCGCTTCTCCCGGACCCGGCTGATCGAACCGGCCGGCGTGCGCTTCCGGCCGTTCCTGGCCGCGCTGGGCGCATCGTTGTGCGCGGGCGCGGCACTGATGGTGACCTTGGTCGACGTCGAGCTGTTCGGCCAGGGAGTGCTGGGACAGACCCAGGCACAGGCCGCCGGGCTGTTGCTGTGGTTCCTGATCGCCCTGCCCATCGGGGCGGTGCTGGGCGGGTGGATCGCCACCCTCGTCGGCGACCGTGCGGTGACCGTCGTCGGGTTGCTCATCGCGGCATACGGTTACTGGCTGATCCACTACTGGCGCCAGGACGTGATGGACCAGAAACACAACATTCTCGGGCTGGTGAACGTCCCCGCGCTGCACGCCGACCTGTTGGTGGCGGGTTTCGGCCTCGGGCTGGTGATCGGGCCGCTGACCTCGGCCGCGCTGCGTGTTGTCCCGTCGGCGCAACACGGCATCGCCTCGGCGGCCGTGGTGGTGGCCCGGATGACGGGCATGCTGATCGGTGTGGCCGCGCTCAGCGCGTGGGGCCTGTACCGGTTCAACCAGATCGTCGCGGGCCTGACGGCCGCGATTCCGCCGAACGCCACCCTGTTGGAGCGCATCGCCGCCCAGGGAACGATGTACCTCAAGGCCTTCGCCATGATGTACGGCGACATCTTCGCGGCCACCGTCGGCATCTGTGTGGTGGGGGCGCTGCTCGGCCTGCTGATCGGCGGCCGCAAAGAACAGGCCGAGGAACCGGAAATCCCTGAGCCGCAAGCGGTCTCGCTGAGCGAGCGCTAGGCGCGCTGCTAACCGCTGCGCGGCACCAGGCTGAGCACCACGTCGGGGCCCACCCGATCGATTCCGTCGAACTGCCAGCGCAACGCCCGCGCGATCGTCGGCACTCCGACGTCGTCCACCGCGGTGACCGGGCCGCCCAACAGGGTCGGCGCGACGTAGGCCAGGATCCGGTTCACCGCCCCGGCCCGCAGGAAGGCGCCCGCCAGGGTCGGGCCGCCCTCCAGCAGCACGTCGGTGCGGTCCGAAACCGCCTTGAGCACCTCCATGGGGTCGTGCGTCCGGATCAGCATGGTCCGCGAATCGTCGTTGAGAACCCTTGCGTCTGAAGGTATTTCCCGCATCCCCACGACCACTCGCAGTGGTTGCCGCTCGGCCAGGGAGCCGTCGGGCAGCCGGGCGGTCAGCGCCGGGTCGTCGGCCAGCGCCGTGCCGGTGCCCACCACGATCGCGTCGCACGCCGCGCGGCGGCGATGCAGATCCAGCCGGGCGGCCTCGCTGGAAATCCACTGGCTGGAGCCGTCGGCGGCCGCGCTGCGGCCATCGACGCTGCTGGCGTATTTCCACGTCAGATGCGGCAGCCCGGTCCGCTGCTTGTGCAGCCACTCCCGCAGCGGCCCGCCGGACACCTCGTCCGCCAGCACACCGGAGCGCACCGCGACGCCCGCTTCCTTCAGCCGGGCCGCGCCCCCGGCGGCCTCCGGGTTCGGGTCGGCGACCGCGTACACCACCGTGCCCACCTGCGCGTTCAGCAACGCGTTCACGCACGGCGGGGTTTTGCCGTAGTGGTTGCACGGCTCGAGGGTGACCACGACCGTCCCACCCGCCGCCAGGTCACCGGCGCGCCGCAGCGCCAGGATCTCGGCGTGGTCGCCGCCGGCCGGTTCGGTGGCCCCGACGCCGACCACCTCCCCGCCGGCGTCCAGGATGACCGCACCCACCGGCGGATTCGGATACGTCGTGCCCTTGACGAGATTGGACTGCTCGATCGCCAAGCGCATCGCGGCATCAAGGCGCTCACCCGCCGAAACGGTCATCGACGCAGGTGCGCCGACGCGCTGGCGGCCTGCCGCCGCAACGCGTCGATCGCGGCCTCCGGATCAGCAGCGCCGTACACGGCCGAGCCGGCGACGAAGCAATCGACGCCGGCTTCGGCGGCCTGCTCGATGGTGTCCGCGTTGATCCCGCCGTCGATTTCGACCAGGATCGTCAACTCCCCCGCGTCGATGAGCTTGCGCGCGGTACGCACCTTGCTCAGGACTTCGGGAATGAAGCTCTGGCCGCCGAATCCGGGCTCCACCGACATGATGAGCAGGGTGTCGAACTGCGGCAGGATTTCCAGGTACGGCTCGAGTGGCGTTCCCGGCTTCACGCTGATCCCCGCTTTGGCGCCGGCGGCACGGATGTCGCGGGCCACGCCGGTCGGATTCTGGGTGGCCTCAGCGTGGAAGGTGACGTTGTAGGCCCCCGCTTCGGCGTAGGGCGGCGCCCAGCGGTCAGGGTCCTCGATCATCAGATGGCAGTCCATCGGGATGGTGGTGGCCGCCAGCAGGCTCTCCACCACCGGCAGCCCGAAAGTCAGGTTGGGGACGAAGTGGTTGTCCATCACGTCGACGTGCAGCCAGTCGGCGCCGGTCACGGCGGCGGCTTCGTCGGCGAGCCGGGAGAAGTCAGCGGAAAGGATCGACGGTGCGATCAGGGGCCCCTTCGATGATCCCGTGTTGACAGGCATGAGCGCCAGACTACTGAGCCGCGCGGCATGGTTCACATCTGGCGGCGCTACCCCGCTTCGCGGCGCTACCCTGCTTCGCGGCGCAGCGCCACAGCGAACATGGCGTCGGTGCCGTGGCGGTGTGGCCACAGCTGCACATGGGGCCCGTCGCCCAAGTCGGTGACGGGCTCGAACAACGGGCGGGTGTCCAGCGCACTGACGGGATGGCGGCGCAGCGCGTCGGCGACCACCCCGACCGTTTCGGCCAGGTGCGGTGAGCAGGTGGCGTAGAGCACCACGCCGCCGGGTCGGGTCAGCGCGATCGCGGCGCCGAGCAACTCGCGTTGCAGCTTGGTGAGCATCGGCACGTCGGCCGGTTGGCGCCGCCACCGGGCCTCGGGCCGACGGCGCAGCGCCCCCAGCCCGGTGCAGGGCACGTCGACGAGCACCCGGTCGAACGTCGGCTCGAGGTCGGTGTGCCGGCCGTCGACCCGCAGCACGTCGACGGGCAGCCCGCGGGTGTTCTCGGCCACCAAATCGGCGCGGCGCGGGGCCGGCTCCACCGCCGTGAGCCGAAACCCGGAATCCGGGTGCTGCTGCATGCCCAGCGAGGCCAGTAGCGCCGTCTTCCCACCCGGTCCGGCGCACAGGTCCAGCCAGTGTCCGGCGTCGCCCTCGACCGGGGCCAGCGTCAGCGCCCGGGCCACCAGTTGGCTGCCCTCGTCCTGGACCAGTGCGACACCGTCGCGTACCGGCGCCAGGCGGCCGGGATCGCCGCCCGACAGGTACACCGCGTACGGCGAATAGCGGCCGACGGTGCCGCCCACCGCATCCGCCAGTTCGGCGGCGGTCAGCGCGCCGGCGCGCACGGCCAGATGCACCTGTGGCCGCTCGTCATCGCTGGCCAGCACCGCGTCGAGTTCACCCGCGGCCGCTCCCAGCGCGTCGGCGAAGGCCTGGGCGATCCACCGGGGATGGGCGTGCACGAACGCGCCATGCCCGATCGGATCCCGCGCCGGGTCCGGGGCCAGCTCCTCGACCCAGGACTTCTCGTCGCGCCCGGAAATGGTGCGCAGCACCCCGTTCACGAAACCCGCTCGCGCCGAGTCGAATTCGATGCCAGCCTGTTCGACGGTGGTGGACACCGCGGCGTGCGCGTCCACCCGGGTGCGGAGCAGCTGGTACGCGCCGAGGCGCAGCAGGTCGAGCAGCACGGGATCGATGGCTTCCGGCGAGCGTCCCGCGGCCGCGCCGATGACCGCATCCAGCAGGCCTCGGCTACGGCAGGTGCCGTAGGTCAGCTCGGTGGCGAATGCGGCGTCGCGGCCGGTGATTCCGCGTTCGCGCAGCAACGCAGGCAGGGCCAGGTTCGCGTACGCGTCGCGCTCGCTGACCGCCCGGAGCACGTCGAACGCGGCGGCCCGGGCCGGGTCGAGCGGCCGGCGCTGTTTGGGCTGGGAAGGCCGGCGATCCCGCTGGAGCGGACGGCGGTCGCGCTGCTGCGGCCGCGCCGGCTTGCGGTCAGGCCGGCCGCGCTGCGGCCTGTCACCACCGGCGCTCATGTCGCCCGCACCGCGGGATCGAGCCGGGCACCACGCACCCAGTCGATCGCATTCATGAATCTCTTTCCGGGCGGCTGGATTTGGCCCAGCCGAACAGGGTCGGAGCCGGTGCCGACCCAGACGGCTTTGCGGTCGACGTGCATAGCCCCGGGCGGCAACGGTTCTGGCGGAGCGGCCATCCCGGACGCGTTGCCGGCGTCCACCGGCCCGAGCTTGATGCGCAGGTCGCCGATCACCGTCCAGGCGCCGGGGTTGGGCGTGACCGACCGAATGCGGCGCTCCACCACGAGGGCCGGCAAGTCCCAGCGCACCCGCGCCTGCTCGACGGTGATCTTCGGCGCGACGCTGACCCCTTCGACCGGTTGGGGACGCGGCGTCAACGTCGAGTCCGCGATGCCGTCCAACGTGGTCGACAACAGTACCGCACCCGAAATAGCCAGTCGCTCAAGCAGTTCCCCGGCGGTATCGGTGGGGCGGATCGTCTCGGTCACCACTCCGTAGATCGGGCCCGAGTCCAGGCTCGGCTCGATCTGGAACGTCGAGGCCCCGGTGATGGTGTCCCCCGCGGCGATGGCCGCTTGGACCGGCGCCGCGCCGCGCCAGGCCGGCAGCAGCGAGAAATGCAGGTTGATCCAGCCCCGCGGGGGCACCGCGAGCAGGTCGTCGCGCAGCAGCGCGCCGTAAGCCACGACCGCGCAGCAGTCCGGCGCCAACCGCGACAGTTCCGCGACGAATTCCTCCGAGTTCGGCCGCGACGGCCGCAACACCGGGATGCCGCGATCGAGCGCTTCGCGGGCCACCGGCGACGGCTCCGGCTTGCCGCGCCGTCCGGCGGCCGCGTCGGGCCGGGTCAGCACCGCGGTCACCTCGTGGCGGGGTGAGTCGATGAGGCGGCGCAATGCGGGCAGCGCGGGCTCGGGGGTACCGGCGAAGACGATGCGCACCGGCTCAGTCTAGGAAGCGCCGGACGCCGACCGGACCCGCCCGAGGTGACCGGATTTGCGTGCGTACACTATTGCTCATGGCTACTATTTCTGGGAGCCATTATTCAGCGGCCTCATCACACTGCCGTTTCAGGTCGACGACGACGTCGAGACACGACCCTTCCCTTCCCCCAAGGAGGTCTGATGACCCTCGACTCCACCGTCAGCGACGCCAGCGTCGCCGCCACACATCGCACGGTTTGGGCGCTGGGCGACTACGCCCTGATGGCCGAGGAAGTGATGGCCCCGCTGGGCCCCGCCCTCGTCGAGGCCACCGGCGTCGGGCCCGGCGTCCGGGTCCTCGATGTCGCCGCCGGCTCGGGCAATATCTCGCTGCCGGCCGCCGCCACCGGCGCCGCCGTCGTCTCCACCGACCTCACGCCGGAGCTGCTCCTCCGCTCACGGGACCGGGCCGCCGCCCAGGGCTTGAGGATCGATTACCGGGAAGCCAATGCGCACGCGCTGCCGTTCAGCGACGGCGAATTCGACGTCGTCATGTCCGCGATCGGCGTGCAGTTCGCACCCGACCAGCGGCGCGCCGCCCACGAGCTGGTCCGCGTCTGCCGGCCGGGCGGGACGATCGGCGTGATCAGCTGGACCCCGGAAGGCTTCTTCGGCCGGATGCTGGCCACCATCCGGCCCTACCGGCCGAGCCTGTCGCACCCCGTGCCGCCGGCGGCGCTGTGGGGGCGCCCGGACTATGTCACCGCGCTGCTCGGTGAGCGCATCAGCGAGATCACCACGGCGCGTGACATGTTGGCGGTGAACCGCTTCGGCGGCGCCGAGGCTGTGCACACCTACTTCAAAAAGCACTACGGCCCCACGATCGAGGCCTACGCGAACATCGGCCACAACCGGGTGCTGGCCGCCGAGCTCGACGCCCAACTCATCGAACTCGCGCAGCACCACCTCGCCGACGGCACCATGGGCTGGGAGTACCTGCTGGTCACCGCGACAAAGCGCAGCGCGTAATCCCGATGGTCGCGAGCCGGCTACAGATCGAGCTCGGCGTCCAGGTGCACATCGGGCTCGCCGCCGGCCGCGGTGAACGCCGTCAGCGCCCGCACCAGCCCGTGGCGCTCCGGCGGCGGCATCTTCGCGACGATGGCCGCGATCTCGGTGCGCCGGTGCGCGGTGACCTGGCGGACGACGTCGCGGCCGCGCGTGGTCAGCGCGGCGAGCAGCTCACGCCGCGAGGTCGGGTGCGGCAGGCGGTCAATCAGTCCGGCGGCAACCAATCGGTCCACCATCCGGCCGGTGGCCGACGGCTGCACCCCCAGCAGACCCGCGAGGGTCGCCAGGTTGACCGGGCCGCGATTGGACAGGATCACCAGCGTCCGGAACTGCGCGATGGTGATGGTCTCGTCGACCTGCCCGATGGAGCGGGCCGAGATGGCTATCAGCAAACGGGAGGCCGTCAGCAATGCATCGGTGATGACATCCAATGACTCGTCAACGGTCGTGTTGTCCGCGGTCATATCGCCCCTCCCCGGATGGTTTCCGGCCTCTCGGCGGCTAAGGAATAGAAAGTGTAGCAACCTTCTAATGTCGTAAACAGAGAATATTGCATGCGCATACTGTCGCCTAGGGTAATAGTTTGTGAAGGTTATCCGACGTGCAACGGGTCGATCTGCACCCGGGCGGGCTCGTGGGTTTGCCGGGCGCTGAGCACAGCGACGCCGCGCCGCAGCGCCGCTGCGAGCGCCAGGCCCTGTCGGCGGGGAACCCGCACCAGCATTCTGGTCACCGGTGCACCGGCGGGGGTTCCCGCCGGACGTCGCGCACCGGCCGGAAGGTCCACCGGCCCGAGCAGGTCGGCGTCGAGGTCGGACAGCCCGGCCTCCTCGAGCAGCGCGGTCACGGCGGCGGGCGTTCCATCGATGGCCGCGATGTGCACACTGGGCGGCAACCCGACTTCGGTTCGGGCGGTCAGTTCGGATTCCGCGTGCCCCACCGGATCCCAGCGGATCAGCGATTGCACCGTGGCAAGCGATGATTCGGCGACCACCAGCACCACGCCGCCGTCACCGCGGGCACGGACTAGCGCGGCGGCGCTCATCCAGCGCCACAGCGCGTCCTCCCCGGCACGCAGATCTTGCCGGCCCAGCAGCGCCCACGTGTCCAACAGCAGCGCCGCCCCATAGCCACCGGAGGCGTCCGGCTCGGCTCCCGGGGTGGCGACCACCACGGCGGGGCCGGGCGCGACCTCGGGCACGACACCGTCGCCCGACGAAGTGATCACCGTCGTGCCCGGAAACGCGCGGCCCAGCTCTTCGGCGGTGCGGCGGGCCCCGACGACGACGGCGCGCACCGCATCCGACCCGCAGCGCGCGCACCGTCGCGTCGGGTCGGTCCGCCCGCACCAGCGGCAGAGCAGCGCCGCGCCCCCCTCCTGCAACGACAGCGGACCCGTGCAGTGCCGGCAACGGGCGATGGCGCGGCAGCGCGCGCACGCCAGCGACGGGACGTACCCGCGTCGCGGCACCTGCACCAGCACCGGCGCCCCGGCCTGCAGCGCCGAGCGGGCAGCGCGCAGCGCGATCGAGGGAATGCGTGCCGTGCGTGCCGCCGGGTCGCGCTCGTCGGCGTAGCCGCTGTCGTCGAGCGCAATCACCCGCGGGGTCCGGGCGCGCACCACGGGCCGTGCCGCGACGATGTCATGCGCCCATCCGCCGCGCACCAACGCGTGGGCTTCGGCGGTTCGCGCGTAGCCGCCGATCAACGCCGCGCACCGGGCCTGATGCGCGCGCAGCATCGCCACCTCGCGGGCGTGCGGGTACGGGGCCCGCGGCTCGGCCAGGCTGTCGTCGGCGTCGGCCCACACCATCACCAGACCCAAATCGCTCATCGGCGCGAACACCGCGCTGCGCGTGCCGATCACCAGCCGCGCGGTGCCGCGCAGCGCCGCCAGCCAGCGCCGGTAGCGGGCGGCCGGCCCCAGCCCGGCCGACAGGGCGACCACGCTGCCCTCGTCGATCCGCATCGTCACGGCCCGCCACAGGGCGTCCAGGTCACGCTGATCGGGAACGATCGCCAGCACCGACCGGCCGGCCCGCACCGTCTGGGCGGCGGCCTCGGCGAATCGCTCGGTCCACGGCTCGCCCGGCAGCGTCTGCCACACCGCCCGGGCGGCGCGCGACTCGGCCAGGGCGGCGAGGAACTGAGCGCCCCGGTCGTAAACGTCCCAGCCCGACGGGTCGACGGGCGCCGGCAGCGCCGGGCCCGGCGGCTCTCGGCTCACGACGGGTTCCCGCTCGACCCGGGCGTGGCGAGCCGGCACGGCCAGACGCAACACGTCGGGGCGGGTGCCCGCGTAATGCGCAGCCACCGCGTCGACCAGCCGGCGGATTTCCGGGGTGAGGACCGGTTCGGCCGACACGACGCGTTCGAGCCAGCCCAGCTTGCCGGGGTGGTCGGTGTCATTGCGGCGCTCCAGCACGAACCCGTCGACCAGCCGGCCGTGGAAGCGCACCCGGACCCGGACCCCGGGCTGGGCGTCGTCGGACTGGTCGGCCGACACCAGGTAGTCGAACTCGCGGTCCAGGTGCGGTACCGACAGCATCGGCAGCACCCGGGCGATGGGTTCCACCTCGACCGGTATGCGCCCGCTGGGGCTCACGACGCCCTCGGGCCGCGAATCATGCTGCTATCCAATGTTGTTACCGTCCGGCCCGCAGCGTACCGGGAGCATGCGACAAATCAGCCTTCAGCGGGGGCCGGAGCGTCCCGGGTGTCCTCGGCGAAGGACTCGCGGCCGAAGAAGAACCCGGCCGTGATCAGGATCTGGGCGGCCGCATACGACCACCAGATCGGCACCGCCAGCGCCTCGTTGCCCAGGATGAAGCGGCTGATGGCGATCATCGAGTCCGAGGCCGCGAAACACAGCGCCCCCACCGCCGTCCAGATCGTCGGCAGTTTCGCCAGCAGCGCCGTGCACACCATGGCGGTCAGCACCACGAGGTAGACCGTCACCGGAAGGGTCAGCTGGTCCGGGCCCAGGTGCGGCCAGAACCACACCAGCAGCGCGATCGAGGACAGACACATCAGGACCACCGCGGCGATGCGCAGCGTCGACGGCCGCTCGCCGTGCGACGACAGCGAGAACGGCGGAACCAGCGGCAGCAGGGCGGCGATAAAACACAAGTGCGCCAACAAGAATGCCGCCAAACCGACCACGAAAGACAGCGTCCACCACGGGATCGCGAGCACCCAGTCGCCGATGGCCGACAACAGCAGCGCCAGCATCAGCCACCGCCGCTCCCGAACGTGCCCGTGCCCCGCCGCGGCCAGCATCAGCAGGAACGCCATCGACGCCTTGAACGCCGGCTGCAGCACCCAGTGCCCGGTCAGCTCCATACCCGGCGGGGAGCGCAGCGCCAGCACGGTCAGGTAGATGCCGTAGCCGAGGGCCGCCCAGCCGGCCACCACCCAGGCGCCCGCCACCAGACGAGGTGCGTACGGTACGTCCATGCCCAGCTTGGATAACACAGCCGACGAGAAACCCGCGATCGACCCCATCCTGCAGAAGGTACTGGATGCGGTTCCCTTCCGGCTATCCACCGAGGACGGGATCGACGCGGCGCGGCAGCGGTTCCGCGACCTGCCGCGCAGGCCACTGCATCCCGAGCTGCGGGTCGAGGACCGCACGATTGCGGGCCCCGCGGGTTCGATCGCGGTCCGGATTTATTGGCCACCAAATCATTCCGACGGTCACCCGGGCAGCCCCGCGGCGCCCGTCGTGCTGTACTTCCACGGCGGCGGCTTCGTCATCGGCGACCTCGACACGCACGACGGCACGGCCCGTCAGCATGCCGTCGGCGCCGACGCGATCGTGGTGTCCGTCG
The DNA here is from genome assembly GCF_025933915.1 of Mycobacterium sp. GTDB lineage: Bacteria > Actinomycetota > Actinomycetes > Mycobacteriales > Mycobacteriaceae > Mycobacterium. Next base: position 32,589 of record NZ_JAICZA010000019.1, on the reverse strand, counting down.
ACTACCGGCTGGCCCCCGAGCACCCCTACCCCGGCGCCGTCGAAGACGGTTGGGCCGCAACGCTTTGGGCCGCCGAGAACGCCGCCGACCTCCGGGCCGACCCGGGCCGGATCGCCGTGGCCGGGGATTCAGCGGGCGGCACCATCGCCGCCGCGGTGGCGCAGCGGGCGCGCGATAGCGGCGGACCGGCCTTGACGTTCCAGTTGTTGTGGTACCCGTCGACCATGTGGGACGCCTCGCTACCGTCCTTCGCCGAAAACGCCACCGCGCCGATTCTCGACGTCAAGGCCGTCGCCGAGTTCTCCCGCTGGTATGCGGGCGAAGTCGATCTGTCCGACCCACCGTCGGACATGGCGCCGGGGCGCGCGAAAGACCTGAGCAACCTGGCGCCGGCCTACATCGGCGTCGCCGGGTACGACCCGCTGCGCGACGACGGCCTCCGATACGGCGAACTGCTGGCGGCCGCCGGGGTCGCCGCCGACGTGCACAACGCCGAGACGCTGGTGCACGGCTACCTGGGCTATGCCGGTGTGGTGCCCGCGGCCACCGCGGCGCTCGAGCGCGGGCTGGCCGCGTTGAAGAAAGCCCTGCACCCGTAGGCTCAGCGTGAAAACGCGCTGGGCGCTACGCCACACCAGCGTTTGAACGCATGCGAAAACGTCGAGACTTCGGTGTAGCCCAGCCGGGTGGACACCTCCTCCACGGTCAGCCCGACATTGCGCAACAGGTCCACGGCCATGGTGGATCGCGCTTCGTTCAACAATGCCCGAAACGACGTTCCTTCCTCGGCGAGCCGCCGGCGCAACGTTCGCGGATGGATGTCGAGCTCCTCCGCAACATCGGGAAGCGTTGGGAACAAACCGGAATCGCGGAACAGCTTGCTGCGTACCAACGCGGTGATGCCCAGGCGGCGCTCACTGTTCTGCATCAGCACGTCGCACTGCGCCATGCACATTTCCAACGTGTGGCGGTCGGCCTGCGGTAGCGGCTCGTCGAACATCGCGCGCGGGAAGTGCAACCTGTTGTGCGCCCGGCCGAACGCGACGTCGTGAACCGGTACGAGCTCGAGCAGCGGCCGCAGCAGTTCCTCATCGACCGCCAATTCCGTCGATACCTGATCGGCATACTTTTCGGTCACCGCTAATGCGAAAGCCGTTGTAGTCGTGATGATTCCGGCGATATCACGTTCGATGAAGAATCCCCGCACATCGGCGGGCAGGTGGTCGGCGTCGAGCTCGATGACGCAGTCCTCCGCGGTTTCGAACAGTGTGAGATGGATGTGCATGGTGGTCAGCGCGAAATAGCGCATCGCGATGGAAAACAATTCCCGAAGGGTGCCACATGACATCACCGCAAATCCGAACAATCCCAAGTGGGTAAGCGTGGACCGGCTGCCCACATCCACGCCGAGGCCGCTGTGGCCCGGAAGCCGGGCCAGCAGCTGGCGCACCGCCAGGATCTCGTCGCCCGCGCTGACCATCGTGTCCGGCTTGTCGAGATCGGCCGGGTCGATCGCGGTGCCCGCCAACACGTCGCTCGTGGGCACCCCGCGCTCCCTGGCCACCTCGCACAGCACCCGGGTCGCATGCACCGGATGACTCAACGTTGACGCAGGACGTGCCATCACCTGTCCTAAATTCCCAACTCTGTGTCCGATAATCTCATTACTCGGCGCGCGCGTCACCCCTACAGTTGGAGTCATGGCGCCCCTCACCGCTGAGCGGGCCCTGACGGGACCCGCCACACGCCTGAGCTCCTGGACAATGACGCGCGAGGCCCTCACTGTCGGATTCGATGTGGGCGACGGATTCATGAGCCGCATATGCGGCACCGACATCACTCGATTTCGCTGCGCCGGTAGGCGTTTCGTCTCACTCAGTCACCCCGATTACGTCGATCACGTGCTGCACGAGGCCCGCCTGAAATACGTCAAATCCAACGAGTACGAGCCCATCCGGGCCACGGCGGGTATCAACCTGCTCACCGACGAGGGTGATTCCTGGGCCGCGCACCGCGGCCCGCTGAACCCGACCTTTGCCCGGCGCCACCTGAGCGGCATCGTCGACCTGATCATCGATCCGATCACGGCCGTCACCGACACACTGCCGACCGGGACTCGATTCGACATCCACCAGACGATGGTCGAGGCCACGCTGCGCGTGGTCGCCAATTCCCTGTTCAGCCAGGACTTCGGCCCACTGATCGAAAGCATGAACGACCTGGCGACACGCGGGCTGCGGCATGCCGAGCGGCTGCAGCGCCTCGGCTTGTGGGGCCTCATGCCGCGGCCGGTTTACGACGCGCTGCACTGGCTGGCGTTCTCCGGCGTCCGCATGCCGCCGCCGTTGCGCGACATACAGGACATCACGCTCACCCTGGACCGTGCCGTCAACGCGGTGATCGATCACCGACTGGCGCACCCGACCGACTCCGCCGACCTGCTCAACGTGTTGCTACGCGCCGACGATGGACGGTGGCCACGACAGCGGATCCGCGACGAGGCGCTGACATTCATGCTCGCCGGCCACGAAACCACCGCCAATGCCATGTCGTGGTTCTGGTATCTGATGGCGCAGCACACCGCGGCGCGCGACCGAATGCTTGACGAAATCGACGACGCGCTGGGCCCCTGCCGTCCCGCCGCCGACGACCTCGCCAGGCTGCCGTGGACCACCGCATGCCTGCAGGAATCGCAGCGTTACTTCTCGGCGGTGTGGATCCTCGCGCGGCGGGCCATCGAACACGATGTCATCGAGGGCCATCACATCCGCCGCGGCACCACCGTTCTCATCCCGATCCACCACATTCACCACGACCCGCGCTGGTGGCCGAACCCGGAGACCTTCGATCCCGGCCGGTTCTGCCCGCCGGACAAAGACCGTCCACGCTCGGCATACCTGCCCTTTGGCGGCGGCCGGCGCATCTGCATCGGACAGAGCTTCGCCCTGATGGAGATGGTGCTGATGGCGGCGATCATGAGTCAGCGCTTTACCTTTGACCTCGCGCCCGGCCATCCTGTCGAACTCGAGGCAACGCTGACCCTACGACCGAAGAACGGGATACACATGATCGGAAAGCGGCGCAAATGAACCCCGACCACCACACGCTGATCGTCGGCGCCGGATTCGCCGGGATCGGCGCCGCGATCAAGCTCGACAAGGCCGGACTGCCCGATTACCTGGTGATCGAAGCCGCCGACGGCGTCGGCGGCACCTGGCATTGGAACACCTATCCCGGTATCGCCGTGGACATTCCGTCGTTTTCCTACCAGTTCTCATTCGAGCAGAGCCCGCGCTGGTCGCGAACCTACGCCCCGGGCCGCGAACTGAAGGCCTACGCCGAACACTGCGTCGACAAGTACGGCATCCGATCGCGGATCCGGTTCAACACCAAAGTGCTCTCAGCCGAGTTCGACGACGAGCATTCCTTGTGGCGGGTGCAGACCGACCCCGGCGGCGAAGTCACCGCCAGGTTCTTGATCAGCGCCAGCGGCGTGCTTACCGTGCCGAATCTGCCCGACATCGACGGCGTGGACTCCTTCGCCGGCATCACCATGCACACCGCCCGGTGGGATCACACCCAGGACTTGGCGGGCAAGCGCGTCGCCGTGATCGGCACCGGCGCCTCGGCGGTGCAGGTCATCCCCGAAATCGCCCCAATCGTCGCCCAACTCACGGTATTTCAGCGCACCCCGATTTGGTGCTTCCCGAAGCTGGACGTACCGCTGCCCGCGCCGGTGCGCTGGGCGATGCACATTCCGGGCGGCAAAGTCGCCCAGCGGCTGCTCAGCCAGGCCTTCGTCGAGCTGACCTTCCCGATCGCGGCGCAATACTTCACGGTGTTCCCGATGGCCAAGAGGATGAAGTCGGCCGGGCTTTCCTATCTGCGTCAGCAGGTCCACGACGCCACGGTGCGCGAGCAACTCACCCCGCACTACGCCGTCGGCTGCAAACGGCCTGGCTTCCACAACACCTATCTGGCCACCTTCAACCGCGACAATGTGCGACTGGTCACCGAACCGATCGACAAGATCACGCCCGCAGCGGTGGCCACCACCGACGGCACCGACCACGAGGTCGACGTGCTGCTGTTGGCAACGGGATTCAAAGTGATGGACACCGACAGCTTGCCGACCTTTGCGATCACCGGCAGCAACGGCACGACGCTGAGCAGGTTCTGGGACGAACACCGGCTACAGGCCTATGAGGGTGTCAGCGTGCCCAAATTCCCCAATCTGTTCAGCGTGATGGGCCCGTATGGCTATGTGGGCTCGTCGTATTTCGCACTGATCGAGACCCAGACCCACCACATCGTGCGGTGTCTGAAGCAGGCCCGCCGCGAGCGTGCCACGCGGGTCGAGGTCACCAAGGAGGCCAACGACCGGTACTTCGCCGAGATGATGCGCAAGCGGCATCGTCAGGTCTTCTGGCAGGACAGTTGCCGGCTGGCCAACAGCTATTACTTCGACAAGAACGGCGACGTGCCGCTGCGCCCCTCGACGACGCTGGAGGCCTACTGGCGCAGCCGGCGATTCGATTTGGACGACTACCGCTTCACCGGTTAGCGGCTACGCTGCACGGGTGGCGAAGGAATTTCCCGGTATCGACGCGTCGCTGCGCGACTTCATCGCCGAACAGGCCGTTTTCTTCGTCGCCACCGCCCCCTCCGAGGGAGGGCGAATCAACCTGTCCCCCAAGGGATATTGCGACACGTTCGCGGTGCTCGACGATCGCACCGTGGCCTACCTGGATCTGTTCGGCAGCGGTGTCGAGACGATCGCCCATCTGCGCGACAACGGCCGGATCACCGTCATGTTCTGCTCGTTCACGCGCAGCTCGCGGATCCTGCGCCTGTTCGGAACCGGGCGGGTCATTCGGCCCGACGCCGCCGAATTCGCCGATCTCATAGGGCATTTCGGCGATCAACATGCGGGCGTCCGCGCCGTCATCGTGGTCGATGTGGAGCGAATCGCCGACGCCTGCGGATTCGCGGTGCCCTACTACGAGCTGGTCGACGAACGCCCGGTACTCGACGCGCATCACAACCAGGCGACCGATGCGGCCTATGCGCGGCTTATCAGCCGCAACCGGCGCAGCATCGACGGGCTGCCCGCGCTGGATTCCGACCATCCGGCGCCGCGGCGGTGACCTGCCGAACGTGACACTGCAGTCACGTTCGCTCGCGAGGTGCCTAGATGGCGCGCTTGAGGTCGTCGACCATATTCAGCTGCTCCCAGGGCAGTTCGACGTCGGTGCGGCCGAAGTGCCCGTAGGCGGCGGTCTGCGCGTAGATCGGCCGCAGCAGGTCCAGGTCGCGGATGATCGCGCCGGGACGCAGGTCGAACACCTCCGGAACAATCTTCTCGATCTTGACCGGGTCGACAGTCGCGGTGCCGAAGGTCTCGATGAACAGGCCGACCGGCGCGGCCTTACCGATGGCGTAGGCCACCTGCACCTCGACCCGCTCCGCCAGCCCGGCGGCGACGATGTTCTTTGCCACCCAGCGCATCGCGTACGCCGCCGAGCGGTCCACCTTGGACGGATCCTTGCCGGAGAACGCCCCGCCGCCGTGCCGCGCCCATCCGCCGTAGGTGTCGACGATGATCTTGCGGCCGGTCAACCCCGCGTCGCCCATCGGCCCGCCGACGACGAACTTGCCGGTCGGGTTGACCAGCAGCCGCGTCGAGGAGGTGTCCAACGTGTCGTGCGCCAGGTCGTTGAGCACGGTGTTGAGCACCTTTTCCCGGATGTCGGGGGTCAGGGTGTTCTCCAGGTCGATGTCGGCCGCGTGCTGGGTGGAGATCACCACGGTGTCCAGCCGGACCGGGACGTCATCCTCGAATTCGATGGTGACCTGCGTCTTGCCGTCCGGGCGCAGGTAGGGCAGCACGCCGTTCTTGCGTACCTCGGTCAGCCGGCGCGACAGGCGGTGGGCCAGCGCGATGGGCAGCGGCATCCGCTCGGGGGTGTCGTTGATCGCGTAGCCGAACATCAGGCCCTGATCGCCGGCGCCCTGGGCGTCCAGCGGGTCGGCCGCGCCCTCGACGCGGGTCTCGTGGGCGGTGTCGACGCCCTGGGCGATGTCGGGCGACTGCGCGCCGATGCCGATGTTCACCCCGCAGGACGTCCCGTCGAAGCCCTTGTCCGACGAGTCGTAGCCGATGTCGAGGATCCGGGCGCGGACCGTGTTGGCGATGTCGGCGAACGCATCTTTGGCCGTTGTCGTCACCTCGCCGACCACGTGCACCTGCCCGGTGGTCACCAACGTCTCGACCGCGACACGTGAGCGGGGGTCCTGCGCCAGCAGCGCGTCGAGGACCGAGTCGCTGATCGCGTCACAGATTTTGTCGGGATGCCCCTCAGTCACCGACTCACTGGTAAACAGGCGACCCTTTTCGCTCATGCCAATCCTTCCAAATAGTTAGTCAACCGAATTATATCGGCTCGCGTCAGCCCGGCCGGCACCCCGTCCCGGTGCCGAGAAGAACTCGACCGCCCTACCCGCTGTCCCCGCGCAGGAACGCGGCGATCGCATCCACGATACGACTGGCCATCAAGGTCTTGGAGCCGTGCTGCAGCGCCGACTCGGTGCCGTCGGATGCCAGCAGCCAGCCGTCGTTGCTGTCCACCTCGAACGCGCGGCCCTCGCCGACGGCGTTGACCACCAGCAGATCACAGCCCTTCCGCCCCAGCTTGGCGCGGGCGTGAAACAGCACATCGCCGTTGGCATCCCCGGTCTCGGCGGCAAAGCCCACGATGGCCCGCATGTTGGGCAGCTGCCCGTGCGCCCGGGCCCGCACGGCCCCGGCGAGCACGTCGTCGTTGCGCACCAGCTCGATCGTCGGGGGCGCGGCGTCTTCTGAAGCGCCTTTTTTGATCTTGGCGGCGGCAACGTGCGCGGGCCGGAAGTCGGCGACCGCGGCGGCCATCACCAGCACGTCGGCCTCCGGGGCGCGCTTGGACACGGCGTCGCCCAGTTGGCTCGCCGAGCTGACATGGACCACCTCGACACCGGCTGGATCGATCAGCCCGGCGGTATGGCCGGCGATCAGCGTGACCTCGGCGCCGCGCTGGGCCGCCACCCGCGCCACCGCATAGCCCTGCTTGCCGGAGCTGCGGTTGCCGATGAAGCGCACCGGATCGACCGGTTCGCGGGTGCCGCCGGCAGTCACCAGCATTTTGCAGCCGGCGAGGTCGTAGGGCAGCGCGTCGTGGCGTTCCAGCAGCAGGTGAGCCAGGGTGGTGATCTCCTCGGCTTCGGGCAGCCGGCCCGACCCGCTGTCTGTCCCGGTGAGTCGCCCGGCGGCGGGCTCGAGCACCACCGCACCCCGCGCGCGCAATGTGGCCACGTTGTCGACAGTGGCCGGGTGCAACCACATCTCGGTGTGCATCGCCGGCGCGAACAGCACCGGACATCGCGCCGTGAGCAGGGTGGCGGTCAGCAGATCGTCGGCCCGGCCGTGCACCGCCCGGGCCAGCAGATCCGCCGTGGCCGGGGCCACCACAACCAGGTCGGCCTGCTTGCCGAGCTGGACGTGTGGAACCTCGGGCACGTCGTTGAAGACGCCGGTGTGCACCGGCTGGCCGGAGAGCGCCTCAAAGGTGGCGGCCCCGACGAAACGCAACGCGGACTCGGTCGGAATGACCCGGATGGAATGACCGGCCTCGGACAGCTGACGAACGACGGTGCACGCCTTATAGGCGGCGATACCGCCGGAGACACCGACTACGACTCGTTTGGGGATCCGCGTGCGGTCCACAGCGCGCCCGGCCCGGCCCTGTTACTCGCCCTCGGTGTGCTCGAGCAGGTCGCCGTGGATCTCGCGGAGCGCGATCGAGAGCGGCTTTTCCTGTAGCCCGGGCTCGACCAGCGGCCCCACGTATTCGAGGATGCCCTCACCGAGCTGGTTGTAGTAATCGTTGATCTGACGGGCCCGCTTGGCCGCGTAGATGACCAGGGCGTACTTGCTCGAGACGCGGTCCAGCAGCTCGTCGATGGGCGGGTTGGTGATGCCCAACGGAGTGTCGTATGCGCCCTGTCCCCCGGCGGCGGGATCGAACCGGTCGGGGACGGCGGCCAGCGCCGAGTCGGACTGCGGAATAGTCACTGAGGTCAATCTCCTTGGCGTTCGAAGGCGGGCTAGAGGACCAAACGGCCTGATAGCCGCTAAAAATTCGGTGCTCAATCTTGATTGGATGTGGTCTGACTTCTGGTCTGGCCAGCCGGGTCATGCCGGTCCGGCGCAGTTCCCACCAGCAAGGATACCAATTCGGCGCACGCAGACTCCAATCGACTGTTGACGACCACCCGGTCGAAGTCGTCTCGGGCCGCCATTTCGATGCGCGCTGTCTCCAGGCGCCGCTGCATGACCTCCGCGGTCTCGGTGCCGCGGCCGACCAACCTGGCCTCCAAGTCCTCCCAGCTGGGCGGTGCCAAAAACACCGTCAGGGCCTCGGGCATCGCCTGTTTCACGGCCCTGGCTCCGGCCAGGTCAACCTCGATCAGGACCGGAAATCCGCGGGCGGTGGCGGCCCGAACCGGCTCGGCCAAGGTGCCCGAGCGGTGTAGCCCCGCGTGAATTTCGGCCCACTCCAGCAGGGCGCCCTCGTCGATGAGCTGCTGGAAGCGGACGGGGCTGACGAAGTGGTAATCGACACCGTCGACCTCGCCGGGCCGCGGCGCCCGCGTGGTGGCCGAGACGCTGAAATGCAGGTTCGGCACCCGCTCGCGCAGACACCGGACCACCGTCGACTTGCCGACCGCTGAGGGACCGGACAGCACGACCACACGTCCGTCACCCGATGGTTCGGGACGTGCCCCGTGCTGGACGTCCGGTCCCCCGCCGGTGCTCACAGGCGCTCCTGGGCAGGTGCACCCACGGCTTGGGTCGGAGTGCCCGCCTTCTGCTCAGGCCGTTCGGCCTGCATCGTCGGCGAGCGGTTTAGGAGCCGAACTTTTCCAGCAGGGCCTTGCGCTGACGATCGCCGAGACCCCGCAGGCGGCGGGTGGGGGCGATCTCCAGCTCAGTCATGATTTCCTGCGCCTTGACCTTGCCCACCTTGGGCAACGCCTCGAGAAGCGCCGAAACCTTCATCTTGCCCAGGACTTCGTTGGTCTCGGCGTCCTTGAGCACCTGGGTGAGGTTGGTGCCGCCACGCTTCAGCCGGTCCTTGAGCTCTGCTCGTGCTCGACGTGCGGCAGCCGCCTTCTCCAACGCGGCCGCGCGCTGCTCGTCGGTCAACTGGGGAAGGGCCACGATTCCTCCGTATCTGATCAATCACTTTCAATCGATCTCATTTTGTCTCGCCGGTTCTTCTGCCAGCGGAGACGACCGTACTCAGGCCTCCTGACGAAATCTAACCCGCCCCCCTGCTAAACGGGGCAAACTCCCAGCATGCAACGGCGCGTGTCCCGCCAAAGCGGCCCGCCAGACGGCGCCGACGACGCCCGCCTCGACGCCGTCCCGGCGGCTTTAGCGCGGCCGCTTGTGCCCGCTGCTGAGCCTTCTACCAGCGGTTTTACCGGCCCGGCCGGCGCCGGGTGCGGTGACGGGGCCGTTCGCAAATGCGCCGGCGCGCACCGATCGGGGGCGGTGCGAGGGATCACGCATTCGTCACGGCGTGTCGCGCGTGTCGCGTCGCCGGTCAAAGGGCCGGCCAGCACCGCCGCCTCGCCCGATGCGACCGGCGCAGCGTGCCCGCGGGGGTCTTTGGGCGCGGATCCCCGGCGCCGGGACGGTGGGCGGCCGCGAGTCCTGACCAGCGCGATACGACGCCGGCCGAGCCGCGTGCAGTTAATCCGCAGTCGGGAATCGGATACCATCGGGGCGTGTCCAACCTGCGCATTCGCCAGGCAGCTGAGCTGCTCGGCGTCAGTGATGACACCGTGCGGCGCTGGATCAACCAGGGCGCCTTGGAGGTCAGTCACGACGCCGCGGGCCGCAAGGTGATCGCCAGCGAGGACCTTGCCCGCTTCTCCCGCAGCAACGCACCCTCGCCGCCGGCCGACCCGCTCAGCATCGGCAGCTCGGCCCGCAATCGCTTCGTCGGGCTGGTCACCTCGGTGGTCAGCGACAAGGTGATGACCCAGGTGGAGATGCAGTGCGGCCCGTTCACCGTGGTTTCGCTGATGAGCACCGAGGCCGCCGAGGAGTTACAGCTGCGTCCCGGCAGCGTCGCGGTGGCCGTCGTCAAGGCCACCACCGTCATCGTCGAAACCGCGCAGCCCAGTACGGCACTGGCGTCGGATTAGCGGGTCACACCGCCAGGTAGGCGACGGCGTCCAGCATCCGCTCGGCCGCCCCGCGCAGCTCCGCCACACCCGGCCCGGCCCGCAGCACCTCGCGTGCCACCGCGGGCAGCAGCTGCCCCGGCTCCGCCCCGCCCAGCCCGGCAAGCGCCTCGGGTCGCCCGCCCTGGACACCGAGCCCGGGCACCAAGACGGGACCGCCCAGGGCGCTGAGATCGGGCGCGTGCAGCACCGTCGCGCCCACGACGACGCCGACATACCCCGGCCCCGACGAGGTCGCGGACCGGTTCACCACCGCCGCCTGGTCGACGACCAACTGGGCCACCGTGCGGCCGTCGAAGGCGGCCCGCTGCACGGTCGCCCCCTCCGGGTTGGAGGTGGCCGCCAGCACGAACACCCCCCGGTCGTGCGCCGCGGCGGCTTCCAGCAGCGGCCGCAACGACCCGAACCCCAGGTACGGCGTGGCCGTCACCGCGTCGGCGGCCAGCGGCGAATCGCCCGCCCAGGCAGCGGCATAGGCCGACATCGTCGTTCCGATGTCACCGCGCTTGGCGTCGGCCAGCACCAGCACCCCGGCCGACCGCAGGGCCGCGATGGAGCGTTCCAGCACGGCGAATCCGGCGGCGCCGTAGGCCTCGAAGAACGCCACCTGGGGTTTGACGACGGCGAATCCGGAGAACGCCTCGATGCAGATGTCGCAGAACGCGGCCAGCCCGTCGGCGGTCGTGGGCAGGTCCCATGCCCGCAGCAGTTCGGGGTGGGGGTCGATGCCCACGCACAGCGGCCCGCGTTCGGCCTTCGCGTCGGCCAGCCGGACACCGAAGCCGGTCACCGGGCCCCGATTCCGGGCTGGCCGCCGTTGCCGATCTGGCTGTGCAGTTCTTGCAGGCTCCGCACCCCGATGTCGCCGCGGATGCCCGCTTCGATGCCCTGGACCGCGGCCGAGGCGCCCTGCACCGTGGTGACGCAGGGGATGTTGACCGACACCGCGGCCGAACGGATTTCGTAGCCGTCGATGCGCGGACCGGAGTTTCCGTAGGGCGTGTTGATGACCATATCGACCTCGCCGGCCTTGATCGCGTCCACCGCCGACTGCGCGGGACGTCCCGGCTGCGGATCCTCGAAGTGCTTGCGCACCTCGTCACACGGAATTCCGTTGCGGCGCAACATCTCCGCGGTTCCCTCGGTGGCAAGAACGCGGAACCCGAGGTCGGCCAGGCGCTTGACGGGGAACACCAGTGAGCGCTTGTCCCGGTTGGCGACCGACACGAAGATGGTGCCCTGGGCCGGCAACGACCCGTAGGCGGCGGTTTGACTCTTGGCGAAGGCGCTGCCGAAGTCGCGGTCGATCCCCATCACTTCGCCGGTGGATTTCATCTCCGGGCCGAGCAGCGAATCGATGCCCGAGCCGTCGGCGCGGCGGAAGCGGTGGAAGGGCAGCACCGCCTCCTTGACCGCGATCGGGGCGTTCTGGGCCGCGTGGGCCCCGTCCCCGGATGCGGCCAGCAGCCCCTCGTCGCGAAGCTGGGAGATGCTGGCGCCCAACATGACCCGGGCACACGCCTTGGCGAGCGGGATCGCGGTGGCCTTGGACACGAACGGCACCGTGCGGCTGGCGCGCGGGTTGGCTTCCAACACGTAGAGCACGTCGTCCTTGAGCGCGTATTGCACGTTGAGCAGCCCGATCACGCCGATGCCGTGCGCGATGGCCTCGGTCGCGCGGCGCACCTTCTCGATGTCGCTGCGGCCCAGCGTCACCGGCGGCAGCGCGCACGCCGAGTCGCCGGAGTGGATACCGGCCTCCTCGATGTGCTCCATGATGCCGCCGATGTACACCTCGGTGCCGTCGCAGAGCGCGTCCACGTCGATCTCCACCGCGTCTTCGAGGAAGCGGTCGACCAGCACGGGGTGCTCGGGCGAGAGCTCGGTCGCGCGGGTGATGTAGCCCTTGAGTGTCTCCTCGTCGTAGACGATCTCCATGCCGCGCCCGCCCAGCACGTAGGAGGGCCGCACCAGCACCGGGTATCCGATGTCTTCGGCGATCCGGCGGGCCTGGGCGAAAGTGGTCGCGGTGCCGTACTTCGGCGCCGGCAGGCCGGCCGCGGTCAGCACGTCGCCGAACGCGCCGCGGTCCTCGGCCAGATCGATGGCTTCTGGCGGGGTGCCGACGATCGGCACGCCCGCGTCGGCGAGGCGCTGCGCCAGCCCGAGCGGGGTTTGCCCGCCGAGTTGCACGATCACCCCGACCACCCCCGGCCCGTCTCCGCCGGACTGCTGCTCGGCATGGAACACCTCGAGGACGTCCTCGAAGGTCAGCGGCTCGAAGTACAGCCGGTCGGCGGTGTCGTAGTCGGTGGACACCGTCTCCGGGTTGCAGTTGACCATCACCGTCTCGAAGCCGGCCTGCGACAACGTCGTCGCGGCATGCACACAGCTGTAGTCGAATTCGATGCCCTGGCCGATACGGTTGGGTCCCGACCCGAGGATCAGCACCTTGGGTTTCTCGGTCTGCGGGGCCACCTCGGTTTCGGCGCCGGGGTCCAGTTCGTAGCTGCTGTAGTGGTAGGGCGTCCTGGCCTCGAACTCGGCCGCGCAGGTGTCGACCGTCTTGTACACCGGGTGCACGCCGAGGCGCTCACGCAGTGACCGCACCCCGTTCTCGCCCGCCAATTCGGGCCGCAGCGCTGCGATCTGGCGGTCCGACAGACCGTTGTGCTTGCCGCGCCGCAGCAGTTCGGCGTCGAGCACCGGCGCGGCGATCAGCTCGGCGCGCAGCGTGATCAGCTCGCCGATCTGGGCGACGAACCACGGGTCCACGCCGGAGACCCGTGCCACCTCCTCTACCGATGCGCCGAGGCGCAGCGCGAGTTCGATGTCGTAGAGGCGGCCCTCGGTCGGTGTCCGCAGCCGGGTCAGCACGTCGTCGACCCCGCCGTCCTGGTCGGGCTTGGTCCAGAAGCCGGCGCGGCTGGTCTCCAGCGACCGCATCACCTTGCCCAGTGCCTCAACGAAATTGCGGCCCAGCGACATTGCCTCGCCGACGGATTTCATGGTGGTCGTCAGGGTGGGATCGGCGCCCGGGAACTTCTCGAAGGCGAACCGCGGCGCCTTGACCACGACGTAGTCCAGGGTGGGCTCGAAGCAGGCCGGCGTTTCCTTGGTGATGTCGTTGACGATCTCGTCGAGGGTGTAACCGATGGCCAGCTTGGCGGCGATCTTGGCGATCGGGAAGCCGGTGGCCTTGGACGCCAGCGCGCTTGACCGCGACACCCGGGGGTTCATCTCGATGACGATCAGCCGGCCGTCGGTGGGATTGATCGCGAACTGGATGTTGCAGCCGCCGGTGTCCACGCCGACCTCGCGCAGGATCGCGATGCCCAGATCCCGCATCCGCTGGTATTCGCGGTCGGTCAGCGTCATCGCCGGCGCGACGGTGACCGAGTCACCGGTGTGCACGCCCATCGGATCGACGTTCTCGATCGAGCACACCACGACGACGTTGTCGTTGCCGTCGCGCATCAGTTCGAGCTCGAATTCCTTCCAGCCGTAGATGGATTCCTCGACGAGCACGTTGGCGCTGGGGCTTTCGGCCAGCCCGGCGCCGGCCATCCGGTCGACCTCCTCGACGGATCGCGCCATCCCCGAACCCAGGCCGCCCATCGTGAAGCTGGGCCGCACTACGACCGGCAGCCCCAGCTCCTCGACCGTCTCGCGGACCTCTTCCATGGTGAAACACACTCGGCTGCGGGCGGATTCACCGCCCACTTTGGCGACGATGTCCTTGAACCGCTGCCGGTCCTCGCCGCGCTGGATGGCATCGAAATCGGCGCCGATGAGTTCGACGCCGTGGCGCTCCAGCGCCCCGTTCTCGTACAGCGCGACCGCGGTGTTCAGCGCGGTCTGCCCGCCCAGGGTGGCCAGCAGCGCGTCGATCTTGTTGCCGCGCTCGGCCTGCTGGGCGATCACCTTCTCGACGAACGCCGCGGTTATCGGCTCGACGTAGGTGTGGTCGGCGTACTCCGGGTCGGTCATGATGGTGGCCGGGTTGGAGTTGACCAGGCTGACCTGAAGTCCCTCGGCGCGCAGCACCCGGCAGGCCTGGGTACCGGAGTAGTCGAACTCGCAGGCCTGCCCGATCACGATCGGCCCCGAGCCGATCACCAGCACGTGACGCAAGTCGGTGCGACGCGGCACTACCTTCCCCCTCCGGTCGGGACGCGAGAGTGCGCAGATGTACAGCGGTTACGGCGTGTCGCCGCACAAACACGCACGCTCGCCCGGGTGGGTGGCATCAGCGCTCCCCTGCCATCAACTCGACGAATTGGTCGAACAGGTAATTCGCGTCGTGTGGGCCGGCGGCGGCCTCCGGATGGTATTGGACCGAAAAGGCCCGCCCACCGGCGAGTTTGACGCCCTCGACCACTCCGTCGTTGGCGCAGGTGTGACTGACCACCGCCGATCCGAACGGCGTGTCGAAGGACTGGCCGGCCTCCCCCTCGAGCGCGAAGCCGTGATTCTGTGCGGTCACCGCCACCCGCCCGGTCGCGTGGTCGATCACCGGGATGTTGATGCCGCGGTGACCGAACACCATCTTGTAGGTGGACAGGCCCAGCGCCCGGCCCAGGATCTGATTGCCGAAACAGATACCGAACAACGGGATTCCGGCGCCCAGCACCTCACGAGTGACCGCCACGATGTGATCGGCGGTGGCCGGGTCGCCAGGGCCGTTGGACAAGAACACACCGTCCGGCTTGATGTCGGCGATCTGCTCGAAGGTCGCCGACGACGCCAGCACGTGGCTGCGGATGCCACGGCGGGCAAAGTTGCGCGGCGTGTTGGTCTTGATGCCCAGGTCGAGTGCGGCCACCGTAAACCGGGGCGGCCCTTCGGGTTCCACGATGTAGGCGTCGGGCGTGCTGACCTCGCCGGCAAGGTCGGCGCCCAACATGGACTGTTGATCGCGCACGCGTTGCAATAACTCGACCGGGTTCGCGAGCGCGTCACCGGAAAACACCCCCGCCTTCATCGAGCCGCGGGTGCGCAGATGCCGGACCACCGCCCGGGTGTCGATGCCGGCGATCCCCACGACGTGCTGGCGGATCAGCTCGTCCTCCAGGGTTCCGGTGGCGCGCCAATTGGACGCGCGCGGCGAGGGATCGCGTACCGCGTAGCCGGCGACCCAGATCTTGTCGCCGCGGCTCTCGGCGTCCTCGCCGTTCCAGCCGGTGTTGCCGATCTGCGGCGCTGTGGCCACCACGATCTGCCGGTGGTAACTGGGATCGGTCAGCGTCTCCTGGTAGCCGGACATGCCGGTGGAAAACACGGCCTCGCCCAGTGTTTGGCCGATCTTGCCGAAGGGGGTGCCGGTGAAGACGCGGCCGTCTTCGAGCACCAATAGCGCCTTACTGCTCACGCGACCTCTTTCTCCTGCCCATCCCGTCCGTCGTGAAGCCACCCGTCGTAGCCGTGGCGGTCGTTCGCCCGGAATCCGGTGTCGATCTCGACTCCCGACGGCAGCCGCCAGCGGATCGCCAATATGCCGATCCGGGCCGGCCTGCCCCCCATTCCGCGCTCCATGCGGATAGCCGTGATCGAATCCTTCGGAATCCAAATCGGTTGGGCCCGTAGACGTTCCACCATGATCCCACCGGCATAGCGGGTCAGCACCGCTTTGCTACGGTAACCGAGATCGCCGGCCGCGATCCGCTCGCTCCAGCCCGGCGCCATCATTGAACCGCAATAGTGGCCCCGGGTGGTGATGCTTGCCGCACCCACCTCGTCCGGGATCTGCGGTAAATCGCCGATCAGCTCCGCCTGCCGCTGCGCGCGGCGCCGCGAGGTGCGCATCATCAGCTGGATCACCACCGTGATCACCACCAACAGCACGGCCGCGAAGATCAGCGACCCCACCAGGGTGCCTGAATTCATGCCGGACACTTCCCATCTCGGGCGGTGACTTTGCCGCGCAGCAGGGTCGCGGTCACGGTGGCGGGCAACGTCATCGCTTCGTAGGGCGTGTTGGCCGACCGGCTGGCCAGGTCGGGACCGGCGACGGTCCACGAGCCGTCAGGGTCCACCACCGTCAGGTTGGCCGGCTCCCCCACCTCCAGGGGCCGGCCGTGATCGGGCAGCCGCGCGATGCGTGCGGGGTTTTCGCTCATCACGCGGGCGAGGTCACGCCAGGTCAGCAGTCCCGGGATGACCATCGTCCGCACCACGATCGACAGCGCCGTCTGCAGCCCCAGCATGCCGGGCCGCGCCGCGGAGAACTCCACGCACTTCTCGTGCTCGGCGTGCGGGGCGTGATCGGTGGCCACGCAGTCGATGACGCCGTCGGCCAGCGCCCGGCGCAACGCCACCGCGTCGGCCGCTTCGCGCAGCGGCGGGTTGACGCGGTCACGCCCGTCGTAGCTGGTCAGGCGGCCGTCGTCGAGCATCAGGTGGTGCGGGGTGACCTCGGCGGTGATCGAAATACCTTGGCCCTTAGCCCATTTCACGATCTCGACGGTGCCCGCGGTGGAGGCGTGGCAGATGTGCACCCGGGCCCCGGCGTCGCGTGCCAGCAGCGCGTCGCGGGCAACGATCGATTCCTCGGCCGCCCTGGGCCATCCCGACAGGCCCAGCCGGGCGGCGGTGGGTCCCTCGTGGGCGACGGCTCCGACGGTCAGCCGGGGTTCCTCGGCGTGCTGGGCGATGAGCACGCCCAGGCCGGTGGCGTACTCGAGGGCGCGACGCATCACCAGCGGGTCGTGCACGCAGATGCCGTCGTCGGAGAACATCCGCACCTGCGCGGCGCCGGCCGCCATCATGCCCATCTCGGTGAGCTCTTTGCCGGCCAGCCCGACGGTGACCGCACCCACCGGGTGCACGTCGACCAGGCCGACCTGCTGGCCCCGGTGCCAGACGTGGTCGGTGACCACCGGGCTGTCGGCGACCGGGTTGGTGTTGGCCATCGCGAACACCGCGGTATAGCCGCCCAAAGCCGCGGCGGCCGACCCTGTTTCGATGTCTTCGGCGTACTCGCGGCCCGGCTCTCGCAGGTGGGTGTGCAGGTCCACCAGACCGGGCAGCAGCACCTGATCGGTGGCGTCGATCACGTCGGCCGTGTCGGGAATGTCAAGGCCTGGGCCGATCGCGGCGATCTGACCGTCATCGACCAGGACGTCGACCCGGTCGCCTTCGCCGTACAACCGAACCCCGCGCAGCAACACGCTCACGCCGCACCCTCTTCTCCGGCGGATTCGGTGCCGACCAGCACATGGAACAGCACCGCCATCCGCACATGAACACCGTTGGAAACCTGTTGCAGCACAGCGGATTGCGATGAGTCGGCCACCGATGATGCGATCTCCATACCGCGCAGCATCGGTCCCGGGTGCAGCACCACGGCATGGCCGGGCAGCATCGCCTGGCGGCGGTCGGAAAGCCCGTACAGGGTGGAGTATTCGCGCACCGACGGGAAGAAGCCGCCGTTCATCCGCTCGGCCTGCACCCGCAGCATCAGCACCGCGTCGGCGGCGGGCAGTTCGGCGTCGAAGTCGTTCGACACCGTGACCGGCCAGCCGTCGACGCCGACCGGCAACAGCGTGGGCGGTGCCACCAGGACCACTTCGGCGCCCAGGGTTGCCAGCAGCATGACGTTGGAGCGGGCGACCCGGCTGTGCAGGACGTCGCCGACGATCACGACGCGCCGGCCCTCGATGCTGCCGAGCCGCTGACGAATGGTGAGCGCGTCCAGCAGCGCCTGCGTCGGGTGCTCGTGGGTGCCGTCCCCGGCGTTGATCACCGAGGGGCCGGAATCGTCGTCGGCGCACGTCCATTCGGCGAGCAGATGCGCGGCGCCCGACGCCGGATGCCGGATGATCAGCGCGTCCGCCCCGGCCGCCCGCAGCGTCAGTGCGGTGTCGCGCAGCGACTCTCCCTTGCCCACCGACGATCCGGCGGCGCTGACGTTGATCACGTCGGCGCTCATCCACTTGCCGGCCACCTCGAAGGACACCCGGGTGCGGGTCGAGTTCTCGTAGAACATCGTCACGATGGTGCGGCCGCGCAGCGTGGGCAGCTTCTTGATCTCGCGGCCCACCAGCGCCTGGGCGAACCGGTCGGCGTCGTCGAGGATGGCGGTGGCGTCGTCAAGGCTCAGGTCACCGGCGGCGAGAAGATGGCGCGTCATCGCGAGATCACCACGCCGTCTTCACCGTCGTTCTCGTTCAACAGCACGTGCACGCTCTCGCTGCGGGAGGTGGGAACGTTCTTGCCGACATAGTCGGCACGCAGCGGCAGTTCGCGATGGCCGCGGTCGACGAGCACCGCCAGTTGCACCACCCGGGGGCGGCCCACGTCGCGCAGTGCGTCCAGGGCGGAACGCACCGAGCGTCCGGAGTAGAGCACATCGTCGACCAGGATCACCAACGCATCGTCGATGCCGCCGGCCGGGATCGAGGTGGCCTCCAGCGGCCGCGGTGGCTTTTGCATCAGGTCGTCGCGGTACAGGGTGATGTCCAGCGCGCCGTGACCGACGTCCACACCGCTGTATTCGCCGATGTGGTTGGCCAGGCGCTTGGCCAGGACCACGCCGCGGGTGGGGATGCCCAGGAGCACGACCCGGGGCGCGTCGGGACCATCCAGCGCGGTCTTCTCGATGATCTGGTGTGCGACGCGGGAAATGGTGCGGCCGACGTCGGCCGCCGACATCAATTCCCGGGAATCACTGACTGAGCCGGTGTCGCCCGCAGCACCCATACGAAACTTGACCTCCTTCTCCGCCTCACCGGACGGATCGTTAAAGGATGTCGACTGCACGGCAGCGTAGCACTTATTTCGGGAGCGGCGGCGCCGGGCGCGGGTGGCCACATCGCTCCCCACCCGTGGTGGTCACATCCGCCCCATGCGTCTCTTCAGGGGCAGGCAGCGAGTACCTACCGGGTCGCGGCGGCGCGTGGGACGAAGTACCCGGTTCTTCGAACCGCTTTCGACGAAACGTCGAGCCAGGGTCATCGGCGCTGATCGGGCAGCACCGCCGGCCCGCTAACCTGACCGGGTGAATCGCTTGACCCTTGACGGCAACGCGGCCTCCGTCCGCGACGTGTGCGAGGCCGGCCTGCTCGCCGGCGCGGTGACGGTGGTATGGCAACACGGAGAACTGCTGCAGGTCAACGAAATCGGCTATCGCGACGTGGACGCGGGCCTGCCAATGCAGCGGGACACGCTGTTTCGCATCGCGTCGATGACCAAGCCGGTGACCGTCGCCGCGGTGATGAGCCTGGTCGACGAGGGCAAGCTGAAGCTCAAGGATCCGGTCGTCCGCTGGGCCCCGGAGCTGGCCGGCGTGCGGGTGCTCGACGATCCGCACGGCCCGCTGGACCGAACGCACCCGGTGAACCGCGCCATCCTGATCGAGGATCTGCTCACCCACACCAGCGGCCTGGCGTACGGATTCTCGGTGTCCGGGCCGATCTCCAAGGCCTACCTGCGGCTGCCGTTCAACCAGGGGCCGGACGCCTGGCTGGCCGAGCTGGCCAAGCTGCCGCTGGTGCACCAACCCGGTGACCGTGTCACCTACAGCCATTCGATCGACCTGCTGGGTGTCCTCGCTTCCCGCATCGAGGGCAAGCCGTTCCACCAGGTTCTCGACGAACGGATCCTGGGTCCGGCGGGCATGACCGACACGGGCTTCTTCGTCACCCCCGAGGCGCGGCGCCGCGCGGCGACCATGTACCGGCTCACCAACGAACACCAGTTGCAGCACGGCGTGATGGGCCCGCCGCACCTCACGCCGCCCTCGTTCTGCAATGCCGGCGGCGGGTTGTGGTCGAGCGCCGACGATTACCTGCGTTTCGTGCGGATGCTGCTCGGCGACGGAACGGTCGACGGTGTGCGGGTGCTGTCGAAGGAATCCGTCCGGCTGATGCGCGCCGACCGGCTCACCGATGAGCAGAAGCGGCACAACTTCCTGGGCGCGCCGTACTGGGTGGGCCGCGGCTTCGGGCTGAATCTGTCGGTGGTGACCGATCCGGTAAGGAGCACACCGCTATTCGGGCCCGGCGGTGTCGGCACGTTCGGCTGGCCCGGCGCCTACGGGACCTGGTGGCAGGCCGACCCCGCCGCGGGTCTGATCCTGATCTATCTGATTCAGAATCTGCCGGACCTGACCGTCGATGCCGCCACGGCCGTCGCCGGCAACACGTCGCTGGCCAAACTGCGCACGGCGCAACCGAGATTCGTCCGCAACACCTATCGCGCGCTCGGCCTGTAAGGGCGGATCGCCATGCCCGGCTACCCACCCGACCGCATCAACGGGCCGCGGCTGACGCTGCGCCCGCCCGCGATCGACGACGCCGGGGCGCTCTTCCAGCGGGTCGCCCGCGATCCGCAAGTCACCAAGTACCTGTTGTGGGCACCGCATCCCGACGTGGCGGCGACGCGGCGGGTGATCACCGAAAAGCTCAACGCCAGTGCCGACGAGAAGACCTGGGTGATCGAGCTGCGGCATCGCGGCGAGGTCATCGGGCTGGCCAGCTGTCGGCGCACGGCACCGCACTCGGTCGAGATCGGCTACTGCCTTGGCAGACGCTGGTGGGGCAAAGGTTTGATGTCCGAAGTGCTCGGCATGCTGCTCGCCGCGCTCGACGCCGATCGCGAGGTGTATCGCGTCTGGGCCACCTGCAGCGTCGACAACGAGCGCTCGGCGCGCCTGCTGGAGCACGCCGGCTTCTTCCTGGAGGGCCGACTGGCCCGGCACGCCGTCTACCCGACCATGGGGCCCGAGCCGCAGGACAGCCTGCTCTACGCCAAGATCCTGCGCTGACTATCCTTTTCGCGCCACGTCGTCTTGTTCCAGCGCCCGCCGCGCGTAGGCGCGCACGTCCGCGTCGCCGTCCTTGAGCGCGATCCCCAGTGCCTCACGCGCAGCGGGTTCACCCACCCACCGGGCCAGGCTCAGCACCACCGCTTTGCGCACGTCCAGATGCGCGTCGCTGAGCGCCTCGTACAGCTGCGGAACCGCGAAGTCCACGGCCGCGCCGGCCAGCGCGCGTGCCGCGCCTTCGCGCACCTGCCATGCCGGTGCCCGCAGCGCCTGCTTGACCGCCGTGTGATCGTCTTGGCCGCACCCTAATTCACCTAATGCGGCGAGGCCGGCGGCACGCACCAGCGGGTCGGTGTCGGCGACCAGTCGGCGCACCGCCCGGCTGGCGGGGGCGGCCCCCCTCAGGGCCGCCAGTCCGGCGGCTGCCGCGATCCGGACCTCCCGGTCTTCATCGCCGGCGGCGGCGACGACCCCGTGGACGTCGTCGACGGACACCAGCGCACGCACGGCCTCGATGCGGACCCGATGGTCGGCATCGCCGAGGGCACGACGGTATCGGGCGCCGTCACCGGCGCGGCGTGCGGCCAGCACGTACAGCGCGGCGGCCCGCACCACGCGGTCGCCCGATTCCAGGTATTCCCCGGCTTTTTCGGGGTCGGGCAGCACCTCGACCAGCTCGCGGATCCCGTCGGCGCCGGCTCGGCGGACCGCGGCATCGTCATCGCCGAGCGCGGTCAACAGGGCCGGCGCATACCCCTCGGGGATGTGCTCGGTCAGGGTGGTCACCGCGGTGCGGCGCACGCCGGGATCCGCGTCGGCAAGGTAGCGCGCCAGGTCCGCGAGCGTCGGCTCCTCGAGCCGCAGCACTTCGGCGATGCGGGGTGAGGGCGGCTCGAACACCGTTGCGGCCGAGGCGATGCGGGCTCCCGCCGCGGCGGGGGCCCGGCCACCGATCAGCGGCGGCTCCTGCACCGGGTACACGGTCCGGTCGGTGGGCGGCAGGCCGTCCAGCTCCGGAACCGGAACGAAATACGGCGCCACCGGCCGCTTGAGGAACACCATTCCTTTCTCGGCGTCGCCTTGGGTCGCTTTGCGCAGGTTCAGGTGGTAGCCCCATTGGCTGTCGTCGCGGCCGGGCAAATCGGCACGGTCGTGGTACAGGCCCCACCGTGATTCGGTGCGGGTGTGCGAGGATCGGGCGGCCATCTCGGCGCAGTCCCGGATGAACGACACCTCCACCGCGCGCATCAACTCGTGCGGATTGCGGGCGCCCATCTCGGCGATCTCATCGCTCATCCGGTCGAAGGCGCGAATCGCGAGCGACAGTTTGGCCGCCGTCTTGGGTGGCGCGACATAGTCGTTGACGAACCGGCGCAGCTTGTATTCGACCTGCGGCTGCGGCGGCCCGTCCGGATGGCGCAGCGGCCGGTAGATCAACTCGTGCGCCTCGCGCACCTGGTCCTCCGGAAGGTGTTGCGGCGCGGCCACGGCGGCCAGACTCGACGCGGCATCCGTGCCGGCCAGATCGCCGAACACGAACGCCCCGATCATGTAGTTGTGCGGGACGCAGGCCATATCCCCCGCGGCGTACAGGCCGGGCACCGTGGTGCGGGCGTGCTCGTCGACCCACACACCCGAGGCGGAATGTCCGCTGCACAAACCGATCTCGGAGATGTGCATCTCGATGTCGTGGGTGCGGTAGTCGTGGCCGCGATTGGCGTGGAAGGTGCCCCGGGTCGGCCGCTCGGTGGTATGCAGGATGTTTTCCAGCGCGGTCAGCGTCTCGTCGGACAGGTGCGACACCTTGAGGTAGATGGGCCCGCGCGCGGAGTCGATCTCGCTTTTGACTTCGGCCATCATCTGCCCCGACCAGTAGTCGGAGTCGACGAACCGCTCGCCGTGCGCGTTGACCTGGTACCCGCCAAAGGGATTGGCCACGTACGCGCATGCCGGGCCGTTGTAGTCCTTGATCAGCGGGTTGACCTGGAAGCACTCGATGCCGGACAGCTCGGCGCCCGCGTGGTAGGCCATCGAGTAGCCGTCGCCGGCGTTGGTCGGGTTCTCGTAGGTGCCGTACAGGTAGCCCGAGGCGGGCAGGCCGAGCCGGCCGCACGCCCCGGTCGCCAGGATCACCGCCTTGGCGCCGACGGTGACGAACTCCCCGGTGCGCGTGTTCAGCGCCGCCGCGCCCACCGCCCGGCCGTCTTCGGTGAGCACCCGCACCGGCATCAACCGGTTCTCGATCCGGATCTTCTCGCGCATCGACCGTTGCCGAAGCACCCGGTACAGCGCCTTTTTCACGTCCTTGCCCTCGGGCATGGGCAGCACGTACGAGCCCGAGCGGTGCACCCGGCGCACGGCGTATTCACCGTGGGAGTTCTTCTCGAACTTCACGCCGTAGCGCTCCAGCCGCTGCACCATCGCGAAGCCGCGGGTGGCCGTCTGATACACCGTGCGCTGGTTGACGATTCCGTCGTTGGCGCGGGTGATCTCGGCGACGTAGTCCTCGGGCTCGGCCTTGCCGGGGATCACCGCGTTGTTCACCCCGTCCATGCCCATGGCCAGCGCGCCGGAGTGGCGCACATGGGCCTTCTCCAGCAACAGCACCTGCGCGCCGCTCTCGGCGGCGGACAGGGCCGCCATGCTGCCCGCGGTGCCACCGCCGATGACCAGCACGTCGCAGTCGAGCCGGACCGCAGCCGTCGGGTCCGGAATCTGCATCACGGGGCCTCCGCGTAGTTCAGCGCGGCGATGATCTGCGCGCGCAACTCCTCGTGCGGCCGGTCGCTGCGCGGTTCCGGCACCTCGATCGAGGCGCGCGGCGACTCACCGGCGCGGCCCAGCACCACGATGCGGTCCCCCAGCGCCAATGCCTCGTCGACGTCGTGGGTGACGAACACGATCGTGGTCGGGTGGGTGCGCCAAGTGTCGATCAGCAACCGCTGCATGGCCGCCCGCGTGCGGGTGTCCAGGGCCCCGAACGGCTCGTCCATCATCACCGCGCGGGGCGCCCCGGCCAGGCCGCGCGCGAGCTGGACACGTTGGCGCATCCCGCCGGACAGGCTGTTGGGCAGGTAGTCACCGAACCCGGTGAGTCCGAGTTCGTCGATCCAGCGCTCGGCGGCCGCGCGCCGGCCGGCCCGGGGTTCGCCGCGCAGGCGCAGCGCCAGCTCGATGTTGGACCGCACGGTGCGCCACGGCAGTAGCGCATTGTCCTGGAAGACCATTCCGCGGTCACCGGAGGTGGTGGCGACGGCGCCGCCGTCGGCCAGCACGCTTCCGCCATCGGGTGAGAGCAGGCCTGCCAGCGCCCGCAACACCGTCGACTTGCCGCAGCCCGACGGCCCGGTCAGCACCAGGATCTCCCCCGGCCGCACCATCAGGCTCAGCTCGTCGATCACCGGAGGGCCGTTGTAGGACAACCGAACTCGATCGAGCTCCAGACTCATCCCGGTTTTCGACGCCTTCATCGCGAACCTTCCTGTGCGCGCGGCAGCCAGCGGGTCACGCGACGGCCCACCAATTCGACGGCCGCCGAGGTCACGAATCCCAGCACACCGATGGTGATGATGCCGACGAACACCTGGGGGTAGGCCAGCACGGTGTAGTCCTGCCAGGTGCGGTAGCCGACGCCGAGGCGCCCGGAGATCATCTCGGCGGAGATCACGCAGATCCATGCCACGCCCATGCCGACCGACAGCCCGCCGAAAACACCCGGCAGGATGCCGGGCAGCACCACCTGGGTCAGCACCTGCCACCGGCCGCCGCCCAGCGTGCGCACCGAGTCCTCCCACAGCGTGGGCAGCGCGCGCACCGCGTGCCGGGTGGAGACCATGATCGGGAAATAGGCCGCCAGGAACGTGATGAACACGATGCCGGCCTCGTCGGACGGGAACAACAGGATGGCGACCGGCACCATCGCGATGGCCGGGACGGGCCGGGCGAGCTCGGCCAGCGGTCCGTACACGTCGGCGAACAACCGCGAACGGCCCAGCAGCACACCGGTCGCGACGCCGATGACGGCGGCCAGCCCGAAGCCGGTCAAGATGCGGATCAGCGACTGCGCCAGGTCGAGCCAGTACTCGCCGGCACCGAGCCGGCGGTGCAGCGCGGTGACGATCTCGGTGACGGTGGGCAGCGTGTCGAACCGCAGCAACAGCCGCACTTTGTCCGCGGTGAGCACTTGCCACAGCCCGATCGCGGCGGCCACCGACGCCAGTCGCAGCAGCCGCGACCGCCACCGCGCCGTGATCCGCCGCGGCCGCGTCACCGAAGGCGTCGAGACCACGCCAAGGACTTGGTCGGCCACCACTTGGGCAGTCATACCGAACCTCCCAGTGCCTCTTGGTAATCCATGGCGACGCCGCCCGGGTGGCCGGCGAGGTACCTGTTCGCCCCGGCCGCGGTGCCGAACGGCAGATAGTTCCACCCGTCTTTGACCCAGAGCGCCTTGTCGGCGAACCAGCGAGTGCCGAGTTCGGCGTCGGGAACGTAGGCGGCGCGGACCTTGGCGCCGTGGCTGACCGCATCCCGCACGGCCTGCAGCAGGCCGGTCGGGGTCGCGGTCGTTTGCGTGGTGTTGGCTCCGTCCAACCACAGCTCGCCGGCCAGCGCGGGGTCGCCGCGCAGCGCGCACGGGTTCGTCGTGCGCGCCCGTGACGCCGCATAGTCGAGCCCGCGGGCGGTGAACACCGCGCGCAGCGGTTCGTCCACGACGAATTTGGCCACATCGAGATCCGCGAAGTCGCCGATCGACTTCAGGTACGGCACATCGCTTTTCAGCGCGTCGACCAGCGACGGCTTCAGCGTCGTGTCGAACGACGTGCCGCCGGGACCGTTGTAGAGGTAGACCACCTCCTGGGGCAGTCCGCTTTCCCCGGCGACGATGCGCGCGGCCTCAAGCGGTTTGTCGTTGAGGAAATCGGTGGCGTCCAGTTGCGCCTGCAGGAAGGCGCCCAGCACCTCCGGGTGCGCCGACGCGTAGGTGCGGCGCACCACCACACCGTGCAATGTGGGCACGTTCAGCTCGGCCCCGTCGTAGAGCAGTTTGGCCTTGCCCTGGTAGACGAGCAGACCCGGCCAGGCGACGAATTGTGAGAGCGCTTGCACCTGACCGGATTCCAGTGCGGAGGCGCCGACCTGCGGTTGCTGGTTGAGCACCTCGGCACCGTTGATGCCGGCCCTGTTCAGCGCGCGCACCAGGGTGCCGTGGCCGGCGGACCCGACGCTGGCGGAGACCTTGGCGCCGGCGAGGTCGGCCAGGCCCGTGGCGCGCGAATCCGGCGCCACCACCACCATGTTGAGGGCGCCTTTGGGGTTGTAGCCGGTGATGGAGACCAGCTCCGTGCGGGCCAGCTGGTTGGCCTGCGTCTTGGAGCCGTTGATCAGCATCGGGTAGTCGCCCATCGAGCCGATGTCGATCTTTTCGGCGAGCATCTGCGCGGTGATCGGGGCTCCAGTGTCGTAATCCTGCCATCGCACCGCATATTTGGTCCCGGTGCGGGTGGTGATGTCGGCCAGGCGGTGTTCCAGGTAGCCCTGTGCGCGCAGCAGCGTGCCCGCGGTGACGGTGTTGATGGTCTTGGACTGGTATCCCACCACCACGTTGACCACGCCGGATGACTGCGACAGGGATTCCAGCGAGCAACCCGAGGTGAGCGCGGCGACCGCGATCGTCACCGACGCCAGCCGGACGGCGTGTCGTTTCATCGAAGTTCCTGGGGATAAATGCTTTTCAGCGAAGGAGATAGGGCATGTTGATGGTGACGGCGCCGGTCGGGCAGCGGGCCGCGCAGGGGCCGCAGTACCAGCATTCGTCGACATGCATGTAGGCCTTGCCGGTCTCGGGGTCGATGGCCAGCGCGTCCAGCGGGCAGACCTCCACGCACAGCGTGCAGCCGTCGATACACAGCGACTCGTCGATCGTCACCGGTACGTCCGCGCGCGTGTTGTTGATCAGCGTCATGCCTCGCTCCTAACTAGATTGCCGCGCATGGTGATTCGGTCGCCCCGCATCCGGATGTACTCGAGGTCGACGGGGGTGCCGTCGGCGAGGCTGGTGAGCCGCTCCAGCATCAGCAGCGCCGCGCCCTCGGGCACCTGCAGCGTGGCCGCCGAATGCGCGTCGGCGGGAATGGCTTCCAGGGCCAGCGTCGCCGAGCCCAGCCGCTGCCCGCTCACCTGCTCGATGAGCGCGAACAGGTCTTCTTCTTCGAGTGGGTTCTTTAGGGGATGGTTCAACACCTGCCGGCCGATGTCCGGGGCGAGGTAGGTGAGGTCCAGGCTGAGCGGCAGGTCACCGAGGTAGCGCAACCGCTCGACCAACACCGCCCGCTCCCCCGGCTTCAGCCGCAACCGGCGGGCCACCGACGGCGGCGCGGTGACCGGCATCGCCGCCCGCACCTCGTTGCGCACCTCGCCGAGGTCCTTGAACGTCTCCTTCAGCCCCAGCAGCGCATCGAGCCCGTGGGCGTACTTGCGCTGCGCGACGTGGGTGCCGATCTTGGGTCCACGGTCGATCAGCCGCTCGCGCTTGAGGGCGGCCAGTGCTTCGCGAATAGTGTTGCGGGAGACCGAGAATTCAGCGGCCAGCTCGAGTTCGGCCGGCAGGCCGTCCGGGTAGGCGTCGGCGTGGATCTGCTGGCGCAGCACGTCGGCCACCCGGCGGGCACGATTGGCCCGGGGCCCTGCGATCGGTACTGGTTGCGCCACGCCGCCACGCTAACGCAGCTCAGGGGCCCTTTCCGGGCGGGCGACACGGGCCCCCATCGACGGCCGGGCGTATTGCGCCGGGCCGCGTTCGGGGTCGACCAGCGAAAACCGCGGGCAGCCGCGCTATTGCGCCACCCACGGCGATCCGCCGGCGTTGCGATCTTGGTGAGCGGAACCCGACGCGGGCTACCGTAGGCATGCACAACCAGCGACGACGGAAGATGGCCGTAGATGACTGACGTTTCAAGACGCGCGTGGACCAAGGTGCCGGCGGTCACCCTGGGCTTCTGGGTCATCAAGGTCTTGGCCACGACGCTGGGCGAAACCGGCGGCGATACCGTCACGATGACGCTGGATTGGGGCTACGCCGCCGGGGTCCTGATCTTCGGCGCCGCGCTGGTGACGCTGGCTGTCGCTCAGATCTTCGCCAAGCGATTCCATTCCGCCCTCTACTGGGCGACGATCGTGGCGTCGACGACGTTCGGCACCGTGCTGGCCGATTTCGCCGACCGATCACTGGGGATCGGCTACACGGGCGGATCGCTGCTGCTGTTGGCTTGCCTTCTGGCCACCTTGGGCCTTTGGCGCGCAACGCAAGGCACCGTCTCGGTCTCCACCGTCTCGACGCCGAAAGTGGAGGCCTTCTACTGGGCGACCATCACGTTCTCGCAGACGCTGGGCACCGCGCTCGGCGATTGGCTGGCCGATACGCGCGATTTTGGTTATGAACGCGGCGCGTTGGTATTCGCGGCCGCCCTGATCGTCGTCGCCGCCCTCTACTACTGGACCAGCATCTCGCGCGTCACCCTGTTCTGGGTCGCGTTCATCCTCACCAGGCCGCTCGGAGCGACCGTGGGTGACTTCATCGACAAGCCCGTCGCGGACGGCGGCCTGGCATGGAGCCGCCCGCTCGCCTCGGCGGTGCTCGCCGCGCTTATCGCGGTGTTGCTCGTCGTCATACCGCAGCGTCCCGGTCGCCACCCCGGCCAGCCCAAAGCCGATGCGGCAGAAGCTCAATCAGGCATCGACGTCGAGCCACCCGACCAGAGCGAAACATGACCGGCTCAAAAGTCGGCGAACCTCGCCGATTCCGGGGCCTCGCTCATCGAGCGAGTTGATCGTGAAATCGACGTGACCGTGACCCCGTTTCAGGTGCTGTCGGCGACCGACGGCACGATTTGGGCGTCGTCGGCGCCATTGCGCACCCCGTTGATGCCGGAGGCGTCCGTGGGCAGCTCGAACGCCGCGGTCACCGAGCCGACCGCGGCCTGAGCGGCATTGCGTTGCGCTTCCATGCGCGCGAGCGCGGTCTCGGTGAAGACCGACAACCCCAAATCCGGGTTGTATCCGTGGATCTCTTTGACGTCGAGCTGGGCGAGGAAGTAGACGATCTCCTTGGAAACCACCTGGCCGGGCACCAGCACCGGGAAGCCCGGCGGGTAGGGCACCACGAATGTGGTCGAGACCAGGGTCTTGCCCTCGGCCAGCCGTCGCCCGGCCATGCCGATCAGCACGTGTTCGCGATCGGACTCCTCGTACCCGGCGTAGAACGCCGACCGCATGTCGCCGAAGTTGCATTCGTCGACGGGCCGGAAGGCGACGTCGAACTCGCTGAAGTCGGGCAGGTGCGGCAGGTCCTCGGTGATCTCCTCGACATGGCGCTTTTGCAGCGCCCGGTCGGCGACGCTGGCCGCCTTTTCGATGCGGTCGAAATCGATTGCCACCCTTCGCAACACGTCGAGCAGGTAGTGCACACTCGACCAGGTGACGCCGATCGTGAAGATCAACAGCACGCTGTTGATCGACGTCTTGTTGATCTGGATGCCGAACCGCTCCATCAGGATCTTTTCGCGGAAGTCGTAACCGTTCATCCCCGTCGCGCCGACGAACAACGTCACCCGCGTCGCATCCAGCACGAACTGGTCGGAGCGCCACGCCTCGTTCCACTCGGCCAGCGCGCCCTGCCTGACCTCACGGTACGAGCTGACCGAGGACTCCCGGAATTCCTCAGGCACCAGGTCGGATTCGTCAAGGATGCGGAACCACTTGCTGATCAGCCGGTCTTTACGGACCCGGTGCCGGAACACCAGCGCCATGTCGTAGACCTGCCGGACCAGTTGGAAGCCTTCGATGTCGACCTGCCGGCGCGCCAGGTCCAGCGACGCCAGCAGCTGCTGATTCGGCGACGTCGAGGTGTGGGTCAGGAACGCCTCGGCGAATGAATCACGGGTCAGCGCGTTGAAATCCTGGTCCCGCACGTGGATCATCGACGCCTGCCGCAGCGCCGACAGCGACTTGTGCGTGGAATGCGTGGCGTAGACGCGGACCCGCGCGGTGGCCGGGTCGGGCATCAGCTCGCGCTCGATCCACTCCGACCGGTCGACGCCATCCATGGACGCGGCCCACTTCCGGTATTCCTCAACGTATTCCGGCGACACCAGCATGTGCTCGAGGCGCTCGGCAGACACCATCGCGGTCCGCTGCCGGGCCCAAGGCACCGCGGTGGCGAAGGCGTACCACGCCTCGTCCCACAAAAAGCAGATGTCTGGCTTGATCGCCAGCACCTCCTGCATGACCTGCAGGGGGTTGTAGACGACGCCGTCGAAGGTGCAGTTGGTCAGCAGCAGCATGCGCACGCGGTGCAGCTGTCCGGCCGCCTCGAGGTCCAGCAGCGTCTGCTTGATGGTGCGCAACGACACCGCCCCATAGATCGCGAACTGCGGCAGCGGATAGGCGTCCAGGTACAGCGGGTACGCCCCGGCCAGTACCAGCCCGTAGTGGTGCGACTTGTGGCAGTTGCGGTCGATCAGCACGATGTCGCCGGGGCGGGTCAGCGACTGTACGACGATCTTGTTGGCGGTCGATGTCCCGTTGGTGACGAAGTAGGTGTGGTCGGCGTTCCACGTTTTCGCGGCCTTGTCCATCGCCTTTTTGATGTTGCCGTGCGGATCCAGCAGCGAGTCCAATCCGCCGGAGGTGGTGGAGGTTTCGGCCATGAAGATGTTGCGGCCGTAGAACTCCCCCATGTCCTGTAGCGACCTGGAGTTGAAGATGCTGGCGCCGCGCGCGACCGGAAGCGCGTGGAACTGGCCGACCGGCGCCGCCGCGTACGCGCGCAGGGCATCGAAAAATGGTGTGGCATAACGGTTTCGCAGCCCGGCGAGCACCGTGCTGTGCAGGTCGGTGACGTCGTTGAGCCGGTAGAAGGTCCGGTCGTAGACGTCGGGTTCGGTGTCGTCGCCCGCCGCGATCGACTCGTCGGTGAGCAGATACAGGTCGATGTGGGGTCGCAGCTCCCGGATCCATTCGCCGCATTCCACCCAGTCGTTGGCGCGATCGGGAATGACGTCGGCCGCGTCCTCGTTGGGCCCGAGCAGCGTGTTCATCAGCGGCAGCCGGTCGCGGGAGCGCAGCGGCAGGTCATCGCGGATGATCGCGGCCTGAATCTCCCCGTTGAGCGCGACCGCGGTGATGGCGTCTTCGACGCTGGGGACCACCAGGATCTCGAACTGCACGTCGTCGGAGGGACAACGCAGCGCCCGCAGGCATTCGGCCAGGCTGTCGGGCGCCGTGCCCGGGGCGTCGTCGGCCAGCAACACGGTGTAGAAATGCTGCTGTTTGGCCTGCGCCACCAGTTCCTGGTCATCCAGCGGCGCGGAGGTATCGAAAAGCCCTGCGCGGTCCCCATATTCACCCAGCAGCCGCACGGCCAGGGAGACCTCTTCGGTGAGCCGCACCGTAGACAGGCTTTCCAGGTGGGCGCGGAACACCGCCAGATTTTCTGCGCCCGGGTACAGCCAGTACCTCTCGTAGGCGGCGATGCGATCCATCAGGCGCTTCACGCGGGCCACATCGTGGGCTTTGTCCAGTCCGGCGAGATCCACCTCGGCGAGGTGACGGCACGCGTCGTCCAGCAGGTTCCAGGTGTCGACACGGGCGTACGACGGGTTGGCCACCGCCGCCAGCGCGGAGACTCGAAGTCGTCGCGGCTGGGTGCTGTATCGAATCATTAGCGCGCGGCTATTTTGTCAACCCGGGGCCCACGTCTGGCCAACGCTCAATTGACACACCCACGTTCACGGTTTGCCCCAGTGGCCGGGCGGTGGAACGAACGGCAGCTGGTTTACCTGGCCGGGCGGTAGTGGCGAAACCTGACCCGGTGGTAGTACCGGGCCCCCGCCGGGCATACCGGGTCCGGGTATCCCTGGTCCTGGCCCGGGTTCATGTGGCCCCGGCTGGTAGGGGAAGGGATTAGCCTGTGCCAGCCCCGCTCCGACCGCTATCGCACCGAAAGCCAACACCGCGGCTACTGCCGCCAATACCGGGACCTTCTGCAGATTCATCATCATCGTGAACTCCCGTTGTGGCGTAGGGCGGTACTTATTCTAGCTGCAGCCGGGCTAACGAGCCGCGCGGCAACCTGCTGACGGTGACTCTGCAACCGGATTGAGCACTGCGAAGTGCACCTAGCGATCCGGCTCGTCGTCGCTTTCGACGTCACCGTCGATGAGGCGCCGATTGCCCCGGGTGCTGTCCGCCCATCGCAGCATGGGCAGCTCCCGGCGGCGGGCCGGCAGGTCGGCGACATCGCTGAGCGCCCGCACCACGCCCTGCGTCAGCCCCATGATCGCGGCCATCACCGGCAGCAGCGGCTGCAGTGGTTTGGCCGCCGAGCGCACCGTGCTGATGCGGCGGGCGACGGCCACCCGTTCGACGCAGTGACCGAGCCAGGCGCCCACCCCCAGCGCGTAGATCGAGAGCACCGAGGCGACGATGGTCCACCCGTAGGCGGCGCACACCACCGCACCCACCACCACCGTCGC
>NZ_JAICZA010000127.1 GCF_025933915.1 Mycobacterium sp. | reverse complement strand
CGGGCCGCCGCGCCCGGCGCCGCCCTGTACATCCTGGCCTTCGCCGCCGGGGCGTTGGACCGGGCCCACCCGGACCGGCCGGGCCCGCCGGGCTTCACCGAAACCGAGTTGCACGACGCCGTCTCGACGCTCTGGCACGTCGACGACGTTCGCGTCGCCAAGATCTACGGCAACGACGAGTCATCGGATGGCTCGCTCGCACATCTGGAACACGACCACGAGGGCCACTTCATGGCGCCCGGGTTCCTGCTGAGCGCCCGCAAGCCGGGCTGAGCCGCCAAGTGTTTGCCGCGCCCAGCCGGGAGAATGCTATTCTCCATCCGGAGATTGGGGTGTACGGGATGGTCGAGCACGTGACTGACAGCACCAAATCGGGGTTGGACGCGGGCGTCCTCGCCCGTTGGCTGGACGCGAACGACGCACCTGGTAACGGTGAACGGCCGCAACTGACCCAGCTGAAGGGCGGTTCGCAGAACACCCTCTACCTGGTGGAGCGCGGCGATCAGCGAATGGTGTTGCGGATGCCCGGCGCCCGGGCCGACGCCGCGCGCATCGACGGCCTGCTGCGCGAGACCCGCCTGGTAAGGGCGCTGTCCGGCACCGATGTGCCGCACGCGGCGCTGATCGCCGCCGACGACACCGGCAGCGTGCTCGGCATGCCGTTCTACGTCATGCGGGCGATCGACGGATGGAGCCCGATGGACGGCGGGTGGCCGTCGCCGTTCGACACCGACTTCGCCGCCCGGCGCGGTCTGGCGTTCCAATTGGTCGAGGGCGCCGCCAAACTCGGCCGGGTGGATTGGCGCGCACAAGGGCTCGAAGGCTTCGGTCGCCCCGACGGCTTCCACGAGCGCCAGGTCGATCGCTGGCTGGCATTTCTCGATGCCTACAAGGTTCGCGAGCTGCCGGGCCTGGACGAGGCCTCGGACTGGTTGCGCCGCAACCGCCCGGCCCATTACCGCGCCGGCATCATGCACGGCGACTATCAGTTCGCCAACGTGATGTTCGCGCACGGGGAGCCGGCGCGCTTGGCCGCGATCGTGGACTGGGAGATGACGACCGTCGGCGATCCGCTGCTGGACCTGGCCTGGTGCCTGCTCGGTTATGACGGCGAAAAGCCGCGCGAGGACGGGTTTTATCTCGACATGCGCGGTATGCCCACGCGCAGCGAGCTGTTGGAGCACTACGAAACGGTCAGCGGGTTGTCGACCGAGAACATCGACTACTACCTGGTGTTGGCCAACTGGAAGCTCGGCATCGTGCTGGAGAAGACGTATGCCGCCGGCGTGCGCACCGGGAAAGTCGACCCCAAGATCAAGGACGCCTTCGGGCCGATGATTCTTCAGCTCATCGCCACCGCGGCCGAGCTCGCGCAGTCACTGACAACCAAAGGCCGCTGAAATGGGTTATGCCGATCAGCTTTTCGATCTGACCGACCGGGTCGTCCTGATCACCGGCGGCAGCCGCGGACTGGGGCGTGAGATGGCGTTCGGCGCGGCCCGCTGCGGCGCGGACGTCGTGATCGCCAGCCGCAACATGGACAACTGCGTCTTTACCGCCAAGGAAATCGAGGCCGAGACCGGGCGTTCCGCCCTGCCGTATCAGGTGCACGTGGGGCGATGGGATCAACTCGACGGCTTGGTCGACGCGACGTACGAGCGGTTCGGCAAGGTCGACACGCTGATCAACAACGCGGGCATGTCGCCGCTGTACGGCAAGCTCACCGACGTGACCGAGAAACTGTTCGACGCCGTGGTCAACCTCAACCTCAAGGGCCCCTTCCGCTTGTCGGCGTTGGTGGGTGAGCGCATGCTGGCGGCGGGCCGGGGCTCGATCATCAACGTGAGCACGGCCGGATCGCTACGTCCGACACCGGACATCATTCCCTACGCCGCGTCCAAGGCCGGGCTCAACGCCATGACCGAAGCGCTGGCGAAGGGCTTCGGACCGACGGTGCGGGTCAACACGCTGATGGCCGGTCCGTTTCTCACCGACGTGAGCAAGGCGTGGAACTTGGACGCGGCCAACGGCAATATGTTCGGCCATCTTTCGCTGCAGCGTGCCGGTGATCCGCGTGAAATCGTCGGTGCAGCACTGTTCTTGGCGTCCGATGCGTCCAGCTTCACCACCGGCTCGATCCTGCGGGCCGACGGCGGCATCCCCTGAGAGGAGTGTTCGAATGTCCTGGGACTTTTCAACCGAGCCGGAGTTCGAGGAGAAGCTCGAGTGGATCCGCGGGTTCGTCCGTGACGAGGTGGAACCGCTGGAGGTCCTCTTCGGAGGCTGCGAGTTCCTGCCGCTGAACGACGAGCGGCGCCGGATCGTCGACCCGCTCAAACAGCAGGTTCGCGACAAGGGTTTGTGGGCACCACATCTGGGCCCGGAACTGGGTGGGCAAGGCTTCGGCGCGGTCAAGCTGACGTTGATCAACGAGATCCTGGGCCGCAGCCCCTGGGCGCCGATCGTGTTCGGAACGCAAGCACCCGACACCGGCAACGCCGAGATCATCGCCCGCTTCGGCACCCCGCAACAGAAGGACCGCTACCTGGCGGGGCTGCTGTCCGGGGAGATCTTCTCGTGCTTCTCGATGACCGAACCGCAGGGCGGCGCCGACCCGCGGGTGTTCACCACCCGCGCTGTTCGCGACGGTGATGACTGGGTGATCACCGGCCGAAAGTACTTCTCCTCCAACGCCTCCGTCGCCTCCTTCTTCATCGTCGTCGCGATCACCGATCCCGACGTGCCCGTCCATACCGGCGCGTCGACGTTCTTGATCCCGGCCGGGACCGAGGGGCTTGTCCTGGAGGCCAACCACCACCTGGTCGGCGCCGACCCGCACGAGCCGGGTCATTCCCTGGTGCACTACAACGACGTGCGAGTGTCCGCCGACGCCCTGCTCGGCGCACCCGGTCAGGGCTTCCCGATACTGCAGACCCGGCTGGCCGGCGGGAGGCTGCATCACGCGATGCGGTCCATCGGGATGGCGCAGCGCGCAGTGGAGATCATGTCGCGGCGGGCGAAAAGCCGCTTCACCCAGGGCAGCCTGCTGGCGGACAAACAACTGGTGCAGGAGTTCGTCGCCGATTCGTACACCGAGTTGATCCCGTTCCGGCTGACTGTGTTGCACGCGGCCTGGCTGATCGACAACGGCGACGAGCGCGCCGCCCGCGCGGAGATCGCCGCCTGCAAGATCCTGGCATCGCAGGTGCTCAAATCGATTGCCCTGCGGGCGATTCAGGTGCACGGGGCGCTGGGGCTCACCGACCAGCTGCCGCTGGTCAACGTGTTGCTCGGCGGCATCGCGCTCGGCCTGGCCGACGGGCCGACCGAGGCGCACAAGGTCAACCTGGCCCGGATGCTGCTCAAGGGCTACGAGGCCGAGGAAGGTGACTGGCCCAGCGAGATGCTCGACGTGCGGCGCGCGGCGGCGCGGGCCAAATACGGTGACCTCGTTGACCTCTGACCGCGTGACCGCGGCGGTCGAGCGCGCGCTGGATGACCGTCAGCGGGAGGCCACCGAGGAGGTCGAACGCATTCTGACCGCGGCGGTGCGCGTCATGGAACGCGCGGCACCCGAGCCGCCCCGGGTCAGCGACATCGTCGCCGAGGCGGGTTCGTCGAACAAGGCGTTCTACCGCTATTTCGCGGGCAAAGACGAGCTCATCCTGGCCGTCATGGAACGCGGGGTGGCCATCGTCGTGTCCTACCTCGAGCACCAGATGGCCAAGGAATCCAAGCCGCACGACAAGATCGCGCGATGGATCGAGGGCACGCTGGCGCAGGTGGCGGACCCGCATCTGATCAGCATGACCCGAGCGGCGGCCGGACAGATGTCGGCCGGCACGAGTTGGCGCGCGGCCGACCAGGACATGATGCGGCCGCTTCGCGAGCTGCTCGTCGAACCCGTTGCGGCGCTGGGCAGTCGCGACATCGAACGAGATGTCGAGGCGGTGTTCAGCTGCGCGGCGGCGACCCTGCGCCGCTACGTGGGCTCGGCCGAGGAGCCCGGCCCCGACGACATCGCACACGTCGTGCGGTTCTGTTTACGTGGACTGGGGGCCAGTTGATGCGCGCGGTGATCTGTCGTTCCTATGGAACCCCCGAGGACCTGGTCATCGACGACGTGCCCGACCCCGTTCCCGGGCCCGGCCAGCTGCTGGTGCGGGTGCGCGCGGCCGCGGTCAACTTCCCCGACGTGCTGTTCATCGCCGGCAAGTACCAGGTGAAAATCCCGCCGCCGTTCATCCCCGGCAACGAGATCGCCGGTGACGTCATCGCCGCCGGCGAAGGCGCGCCGTTCGGTCCGGGACAGCGGGTATCCGGGACCACCTTCGGGGCCTTCGCCGAACAGGCCCTCCTGGGCGCGAGCCAGGCGGAGCTCGTGCCCGACGACGCCGACTTCGCGTCGGCCGCCGCCTTCGGCGTGACTTATCGCACCGCCTATCACGCGCTGCGCTCGACGGCCGCCGTCACAGAAGGAGATTGGGTCGTCGTACTCGGCGCCGCGGGCGGCGTGGGGCTGGCCGCGGTCGATCTGGCGGTGGCGATGAAGGCGCGGGTGCTGGCCGCGGCGTCGAGTCCGGAAAAGCTCGAGCTGTGCCGGCAGCGCGGCGCCGAGGCGACCGTCGATTACGACCGGGAGGACCTGAAATCGCGGATCCGTGAACTCACCGGCGACAGCGCGCGCGTGGTCCTGGACCCGGTCGGCGGATCGTATTCGGAGCCCGCGCTGCGCGGGCTCGCGCGTGGCGGCACCTTTGTCACCCTGGGCTACGCGGCCGGCACGATCCCGGCCATTCCGCTGAATCTCGTGCTGCTCAAAGACATCTGTGTGCGCGGCATGGAGATCCGCACCTTCATGACCGACCGGCCCGATGACGCCGTGCGTGACCTGCACGAGTTGTCGCAGATGTTCGCCGCGGGCACGGTCCGGCCGTACATCGGCGCGCGGTTCCCGCTGTCGGAGACCGCCGCCGCGTTGCGGCACGTGGCCGACCGCAAGGTGCTGGGCAAGGTGGTGATCGACGTCGGGTGACGGCGCCCGGCTCTCACGGTGTGACGATGTTGAAATTCGGGTCCGGCGCGTCGAGCACATCGAGAAAGGCCTGCAACGCGCCCCGGTCACCGGAGAGCTCCAGTCCGGGTGCGCCGAAATCACCCAGTACCAGGGCGAGGAGCCGAATCTTGCCGGCCAGTGTGACGGTAACGGTCGCCGTCGTGGGATCGGGTGCCGCCTTGCGGTGGACGAGCACCCCGTTGCGCAGGGTGAGTCGATAGTTGACCGCCGTGTCGGTGAAGGTGATATCGATGGCGACGTCGTGATCCCAGCCGCGCGGGCCGTTGACCCGGATGGCCAGGCCGTCGAAGATCTGCTCCGGTGTCAGTTGGGAAAGCATGGTGGGGGAGGCGACCTGACCCGCGGTGCCGAAGTTGCCGTCGCGCAATTCCATCGCCCCGCTGAGGAAGAAATTGCGCCAGGTCGCGTTCTCGGCACCGTAGGCCAGTTGCTCGAGCGTGTCGGAGTACAGCGCGCGGGCGCCGGCGTGCCCGCTATCGGTGAAGATCGCATGATCCAGGAGAGTTGCGGCCCAACGGAAATCACCGGAGTCGAACGCGGTCTTGGCGACGTCGACGACCCGGTCGATGCCGCCCATCGCCTCGACGTACCGGGACGCGAGGGCCTCGGGAGGATGGGGCCACAGCCGGGCCGGGTTGCCGTCGAACCAGCCCATGTAGCGCTGGTAGATGGATTTGACGTTGTGGCTCACCGAACCGTAGTAACCGTGGGTGTGCCAGGCACGCTCGAGTGCGGGTGGCATCTGGAACATTTCGGCAATCTCGACGCCGGTGTAACCCTGGTTGAGCAATCGCAGCGTCTGGTCGTGCAAGTACGCGTACATGTCGCGCTGCAGCGACAGGAACTCGACGATGCTGTCACGTCCCCAGGTCGGCCAGTGGTGGGACGCGAACACCACGTCGGCGCGATCGGCGAAGGTGTCGATCGCCTCGGTGAGGTAACCGGACCAGGCGTGCGGGTCACGCACCAGCGCGCCGCGCAGGGTCAGCAGGTTGTGCAGATTGTGGGTGGCGTTCTCCGCCATGCACAGCGCGCGGAAACGTGGGAAATAGAAATGCATCTCGGCGGGCGCCTCGGTGCCGGGCGCCATCTGGAACTCGATCTCCACGCCGTCGATCGTGCGTGTTTCACCGGTGGTACCGATGTCGATGGTGGGGACGATGACGGCGACCTCGCCGGTGGACGTCGCCTGGCCGAGCCCGCAGCCAACTTGATCCAGGGGCCCCCGCGGCAGCTGGGCGCCATACATGTACGTGGCCCGCCGGGTCATTGCCGGTCCGGCGTAAACGTTTTCCTGCACCGCATGCTCGATGAAGCCTTCCGGTGCCAGCACCGCCACCCTGCCGGCATCCACGTCGGCCTGCGAGGTGACGCCCAGTACGCCGCCGAAGTGATCGACATGGCTGTGGGTGTAGATCACCGCGACGACGGGCCGATCGCCGCCGCGCTGCCCGCGATACAGCGCCAGCGCCGCCGCGGCCACTTCGGTGGACACCAGGGGATCGATGACGATGATGCCCGTGTCGGTTTCCACGAAGGTCACGTTGGAGATGTCGAAACCACGCACTTGATAGATGCCCGGCACCACTTCGTAGAGGCCCTGTTTGGCGGCCAGCGCCGATTGCCGCCACAGGCTGGGGTGCACCGACGTCGGGGCGGCGCCGTCCAGGAAGGCGTAGGCATCGTTGTCCCACACCACTCGGCCGTCGGCCGCTCGAATCACGCACGGCGACAAGGCGGCAATGAATCCGCGATCGGCGCTGCGGAAATCCGCGTCGTCCTGAAATGGCAGGAGAAGTTCGCGATGGGCGGATTCGATGACGGGACTGGGGGGCTTGTGGTCCACCATTTGTACCTTGCCATTCACGCGATAGTCCGCGAAAGCCGTTCCGGCGGTATTTCACCGACTAAATAATGAACACAGCAACAATTTCTCGGGGTTCTGGATTCTCGGTCCAGTTAACCCGCATACTGCCCAGACAGCCCTCAATGCCGAGGGCCGCAACTATCGGGCAAAGGAGAACAGGTGAAGCGTCAACTGACGGTCGCGGTGGCCGGAGCGGCAATTCTGGCCGCAGGCATTTCCGGATGTTCGAGTGGTAATAAATCGGCTACAAACAGTTCCGCGAGTAGCTCGGCTACCAGCGCGTCGGCAAGCACCGGCGGAGCGGCCGGCACGAAGGTCACCATCGACGGCAAGGACCAGAACGTCACCGGCTCGGTCGTGTGCACAAATGCGGGTGGCACCATCAACATCGCGATCGGTGGCGCAGCGACCGGCAT
Source organism: Mycobacterium sp. (assembly GCF_025933915.1). Classification (GTDB taxonomy): domain Bacteria; phylum Actinomycetota; class Actinomycetes; order Mycobacteriales; family Mycobacteriaceae; genus Mycobacterium. Next base: position 6,537 of record NZ_JAICZA010000127.1, on the reverse strand, counting down.
CGCCGCCGTGCTCAGCGACGGCAACCCCCCAGAGGTGAAATCCGTTGGGCTGGGCAACGTCAACGGCGTGACGCTCGGATACACCTCCGGTACCGGCCAGGGCAACGCCACCGCCAGCAAGGATGGCAACAGCTACAAGATCAGCGGCACCGCCACCGGGGTCGACATGGCCAACCCGATGCAGCCGGTGAACAAGCCGTTCGAAATCAATGTGACCTGCTCCAGCTAGGTGACGATGCGGGCCGGAACGGCCCGGGGAGGAAGCCAGCAATCCTGCACTAGCTAGGCCGATGCGGGCGGTTGCCATCCGTTGGGTGGCAACCGCACCGTGAACTCGGTGTGGCCCGGCGAGCTGTTCACCGCGATTGTCCCGTTGTGCGCCTTCACCACAGCCGAGACGATCGCCAGGCCGAGCCCGGTGCTGCCGCCCTTGCGCGAGCGCGAGGAATCGCCGCGGGCGAACCGTTCGAAGACCTCCGATTGCAGCGCCACCGGGATGCCGGGTCCGTTGTCGATGACCTGCAGCACGGTGTGCGAGGGCTCGGTGCTCAGCCGGGTCGTCACAACGGTGCCTGCGCCGGTGTGGACGCGGGCGTTGGCGAGCAGATTCGTCAGCACCTGGTGGAGTCGCGCCGCGTCACCGGTGACGATCACCGGTTCTTCCGGCAGGTCGAGCTCCCACTGATGATCCGGTCCCGCAACGTGAGCGTCGTTGACCGCATCGAGCGCCAACCGTGACAGATCTACCGATTCGCGCTCCAGCGGCCGACCGGAATCCAGGCGGGCCAACAGCAGCAGATCCTCGACCAGGCGCGTCATCCGCTCGGTCTCGGATGCCACCCGGCTCATCGCCTGCGCCACCGCCTCACGGTCCCCGCCATACCGGTCCATCCGTTGGGTCAGTTCGGTATAGCCGCGGATCGCGGCGAGGGGCGTGCGCAGCTCGTGACTGGCGTCGGCGACGAACTGGCGGACGCGCGTCTCGCTGGCCTGGCGCACCGAAAGCGCCTCGGCGATGTGGTCGAGCATCCGGTTGAGCGAGGCGCCGAGCTGTCCCACCTCGGTGGAGGGGTTCGCGTCGGATTCGCGCACGCGCACAGGTAGTTCGACCTCGCCGCGCGACAACGGCAAGTCGGCGACCTCGCCCGCGGTCTGCGCGACACGGCGCAACGGTGCCAGGGCCCGCCTGATGATCACGACCCCGGCAATCGTCGCGGCCGCCAGCGCGACCGCCGTGACGATCCCGAAGGTGACCAGCATGCGGATCAGGGTGGCGTCGACGTTGGACATCGAGAGGCCCGTGACGATCATGTCGCTGCCATTCCGGCTGGGGGCCGCGACGACGCGGTACCGGCCAAGGCCGTCGAGGTTCAGCGTGACCGGCGCGCGGTTGCCGGCGATCTGTTCCAGTTGGGTCTGGGCGGTCGGGGTCAGGTCGTCCCGGGCGCCGCTGCTGGTCAGGTAGCCGGCGTCAACCGTTTTGCCCCGGCTGACCACCGCGGCCACGATGCCCGCCGGCTGACCCGGGGCATCCAGGAACCGCGGCCCGGGACCCGGCCGCGGGGAGTAGGAGTGCTGGTGGTGGTGGTGCCACCCCGGGTGGTCCGGTTCGGGGTACATCAGCGCCGAACGGAACGAGGTCCCGGCGAGTTGACCGTCGAGCTGCTTCACCAGGTGATGGTTCAGCGCCAGCTCGGTCACCGCGGTGATACCGACGCACACGATTGCCAAGACGACGATCTGTCCAACCAGCAGCCGCAGCCGAAGGGACCAGACCCTCCGCGGGTCAGCGGGCCGGCTTGAGGACATAACCCGCGCCGCGCAGCGTGTGGATCATCGGATCGCGACCGTTGTCGATCTTCTTGCGCAGGTAGGAAATGTAGAGCTCGACGATGTTGGACCGGCCGCCGAAGTCGTAACTCCATACCCTGTCCAGGATTTGGGCCTTGCTCAGCACCCGCTTGGAGTTGCGCATCATGAACCGCAGCAGTTCAAATTCGGTCGACGTCAACGAGATCGGCTCACCGGCGCGGGTGACCTCGTGGCTGTCCTCGTCGAGGACCAAATCCCCGACCACCAGCTGCGCGCCGCTGTCCACCGTCGTCACCCCGGTGCGCCGCAACAGCGCCCGCAAGCGCAGCACGACCTCTTCGATGCTGAAGGGTTTGGTGACGTAATCGTCGCCGCCGGCCGTCAGGCCCGCGATGCGATCCTCGACCGCGTCCTTGGCCGTCAGCAGCAGCACCGGCAGCTGCGGGATCTCCTCACGCAGTTTGTGCAGGACGTCGAGGCCGCTCATATCGGGCAGCATCACATCGAGAACGACCACATCCGGACGCTGGTTGCGGGCGGCCGCGATGGCCGATTCACCATCCCCGGCGGTGGAGATGTTCCAGCCCTCATACCGCAGCGCCATCGACACCATTTCGGCCAGGACGGGTTCGTCGTCGACGACCAGCACGTTGATGGGGTTGCCGTCCGCACGGCACATGACAACCCGCTCTACCGAGGCTCGGGGCTGCGTCACAACCTCCAGTATCCGCCGCCGACTGAGCCGAGCCTATGACCAACCTATGCGCGCCCTGTGAAACGGAACGCGCGACCGCCGGAGCAGTCGCGCGATCACGCTATGCGCAGGAGCCGTTAATACCAGTAGCGCCTGCCGGCCACGGGACGGCCGACCGAGCCAAGGATCCAGAGGATCGCGCCGATCACCAGCAGCACGATGCCTAGCGTCATCAGCACGGATACGTGGAAGAAATACCCGAGAATAAGCAGGACAATTCCTAAGATAACCATTTCGACTTCCTTCGGGAGTGGGTTAGAGGTTGATCGATTGCATTGAACTTGGTTGCGGCAGATGACAATCCGTAACTTTCGGATTGACACCGAAGTAATTCAGGGGTCCGGCGATCACGGTCACCGCAACCGTGCCCGCGGAGGCGCATGTGGTGTTGTCATTTTTGAAGTAGTCGCGTTGCCACGCCGCGAAGACTCCGATCAGCAACCACACCAACGCAACCGTTCCAATGATCCCGCTGCCACGCATGTGACCTCCAATGTGGTCGAGAAGAACTTTTCTCGTGGACGTGAAATTACCCATTCGACTTACGTCTAAACATGCAATGGGTTATGCGGCACCGCTTGTCGGCAGGTCCCGGCACGTCAGAGGTGGTCGAACGGGTCAGGCGGCGACCCGCTTGGTCCAGGCCGGGGCCAGCCGTGCGCCCCGGATTAGCTCAGCTAATTCGAGGAGGCGCCCAAACCGGTGGCATCCCCACCCGAAATAGCGTGCCTGAGCCGCTAAATCGGCAGCGGCACTTTTGGTCTCAGCGTTCGGGCCGCGCCGCTCGCCGTTGCGCCGACACGTACAGGGTGGGCGGCATCGAATCCTGCGCACCCTGCGGGATCCGGCGGCCGTAGCGGGCCATCAACTCCGCGAACGTCGCGGTCGCGACATCCCAGCCGCGGTCGCGCAGCCAGCCGTCGACGGGTGTGCGCTCCTCGGGGTACCAGAGGTCGTCGAAGTCGGTTATCTCGGCGTTGACCAGTTCGGCGGCCGCGGCGCGCATGCGCCGCATGTCCTCGCGCTGACGCTGCACCCGATCGGGGTCGGTGAAACCCGCGTCGGGCACGTTGGACGCCAGCCAGCTGCCCTCGACGCTCAGGGAATCTATCCGCTCGAACAGCAAGTCCTGGGCCTGTGCCGGCAGGTAGCGCACGAGTCCTTCAGCCGACCAGACCGCGGGCAGCGAAGCATCAAACCCGGCTTCCTGCAACGCCTTCGGCCAATCCTGGCGCAAATCGATCGGCACGTTGACCAGGCGCGCGGTCGGATTCGCACCGTGCTCACGCAGGGTGTTGGATTTGAATTCCAGCACCTTGGGCTGGTCGAGCTCGTAGACGACCGTGCCGTCGGGCCACGGTAGCCGCCAGCTGCGCGCGTCCAGTCCGGCCGCCAGAATCACCACCTGGCGCACCCCGGCGTCGGCCGCGCCCAGAAAGAACTCGTCGAAAAACGCCGTCCGGGTAGCCATGAAGTCGACCATCAGCTGGAGCCGCGCCCGCAGATCCGGCTCGATATCGGCCGCCTTGGCCAGCAGCGCCGGATCGGCATAAATGCTCCACATCCCCTGGCCCGCGGCATCGACGAACACCCGCGCGAACGGATCGCTGATCAGCGGGTTCTCGCTCTCGGTCTCCGCGGCACGAGCGGCGGCAACACCGAGCGCGGTGGCGCCCACGCTCTGGGTGATCTCCCAGGAATCGTTGTCGGTCCGCGGCATCCCCAGCTCCCCTCCGGAAAGTAAGTTATGCACACTATTCTTCCAGTCGCCGCCACCGGATGCCGTCCGTCGCCCCTGCCCTAGTCTTTTTCCCAGACGGTCCACAGGTTGCAAGGGAGTGCTATGACGCCCACCACGGCACGTACGCCGCAGGAAGTGTTCGCCCACCACGGCACGGCGCTGGCCGCCGGAGACCTTGACGAAATCCTCGTCGACTACGCCGAGGACTCCGTGCTGATCAGTCCCGCCGGCATCGCGCGCGGCAAGCACGCCATCCGCGACGTCTTCGCGCAACTGCTCGCCGATCTGCCGGATGCCAACTGGGACTTGAAGACCCAGCTCCTCGACAATGATGTGCTGTTCCTGGAATGGGCCGCCGATTCGTCCGCCAACCGGGTCGACGACGGTGTCGACACCTTCGTGTTCCGCGACGGCATGATCGCGGCGCAGACCGTCCGATACACGCCGCACCCGAAGGGCCGATGAGTGGACCTGAAAACAGACTCGGTGAATCTGGAAGCCGTAGCGGAATGGATGTCCGGCCAGGGGCTCGGCGAGGGCCCGCTGGACGACGTTTCCGCCGTCACCGGCGGAACGCAGAACGTCATGCTGCGGTTCAGCAGGGCCGGCCGGCCCTACGTGCTGCGACGCGGGCCGCGGCACCTGCGTCCGCGTAGCAACAGCGTGATCCTGCGGGAGACGAAAGTCCTTGCCGCGCTGGCCGGTTCCGACGTGCCCCATCCGCACCTGATTGCCGCCTGCGAGGACCCCGCGGTGCTGGGCGACGCGGTCTTCTACCTGATGGACCCGGTCGACGGATTCAACGCCGGCGAGAGTCTGCCGCCGTTGCATGCCGGTGACGCCACGGTGCGCCACGGCATGGGCCTGTCGATGGCCGACGCGCTGGCCAAGCTCGGTGCCGTCGACCATGTCGCCGTCGGCCTCGCCGAATTCGGCAAGCCGGAGGGCTTTTTGGAACGCCAGGTGCCGCGCTGGCTTTCCGAGCTGGAGTCCTACAACGACTACGACGGGTATCCGGGGCCGCAGATCCCCGGGATCGCCGAGGTGTCGGGCTGGTTGGACCGTCACCGGCCGGCGCACTGGACGCCCGGCATCATGCACGGCGACTACCACGCGGCCAACGTGATGTTCTCGCGCACGGGGCCGGAGGTGGTCGCGATCGTCGACTGGGAGATGTCCACGATCGGCGATCCGCTGCTGGACCTGGGCTGGCTGCTCGCCACCTGGCGCCAGCCCGACGGTTCCAGCGTGTTCAGCCACGCCCTGGGCGGGCAGGACGGATTGGCCAGCACCGACGAGCTGTTGCAGCGATACGCCGCCAACACCGCCCGCGACTTGTCGCACATCACCTGGTACACCGTGCTGGCCTGCTTCAAGCTCGGGATCGTGATCGAGGGGACGCTGGCGCGGGCCTGCGCGGGAGAGGCGGAGAAGGAGGTCGGCGACCAATTGCACGCCGCCACCGTGCACCTATTCGAGCGGGCGCTGGGCCTCATCGACGACGCGGGCTGAGCTACTGGCATCGCCCGCGCGGCGACGCGCGTTGCGTTGATCGATCGGGGACCTGCGCCATATAGAAGTGAGCGCGCCCGAAGGGATTCGAACCCCTAACCTTCTGATCCGTAGTCAGATGCTCTATCCGTTGAGCTACGGGCGCTTGTTCTTCAGTTGTGGTTCCGTGTTCCGGTAAAGGACCCAGCGGAGGCGAGAGGATTTGAACCTCCGGTCCCCTTTGAGGGGGACAACTCATTAGCAGTGAGCCCCATTCGGCCGCTCTGGCACGCCTCCCTTTTGGACTTTCTGAGGGTACCCGACCCCTTTCCGGTCTCGCCGAACCGGCCATAGCGTACACATCCGCGACATAAACTGTCGAAGTGACCGCCCGCCTGCGCTCCGAACTGGCCGGACTGCCAGTGTATGTGCCCGGCAAGAACGTGCCGGGCTCCATCAAACTGGCCAGCAATGAGACCGTTTACGGCCCGCTGCCCAGCGTGCATGCGGCGATCGAGCGGGCCATCGCCGTCGTGAACCGCTACCCGGACAACGCCAGCGTGGACCTCAAGGCGGCGCTGGCCATGCACCTGGGTTCCGACGTCGCCCCCGAGCACATCGCCGTCGGTAGCGGCTCGGTCACGTTGTGTCAGCAGTTGGTTCAGATCACCGCGGCGGACGGCGACGAGGTGATGATCGGCTGGCGCAGCTTCGAGTGCTACCTGCCCATCATCCAGGT
>NZ_JAICZA010000037.1 GCF_025933915.1 Mycobacterium sp. | reverse complement strand
GTGCTCGAGGCGGTATCGCGCACCGCGGCCACCGCGGGCGTGCTGCAGCGCCAGGTGGACCTCGCGCCCGACTCGCTGGGCTTTCGCTACGACACCGGACTGTATCTACAGTTTCGCGCCACCACTCCCGATGACTTCCACCTCGCCTACGCGGCCTCGCTGGCCATGGCCGGACGATTTGCTGACGCCGATAGCATCGTCGCCGGCCTGGCCGCCGACCGCCCGAACTGGCGCGAAGCCCGCTGGGTGTCCGTCGTCATCAACTACCGCGCCGAGCGCTGGTCGGACGTCGTCAAGCTGCTGACCCCGATCGTCAACGACACGGATCTCGACGACGCTTTCTCGCACGCGGCCAAGATCGCCCTGGGCACCTCGCTGGCCCGACTGGGAATGTTCGCCCCGGCGCTGTCCTATCTCGAGGAGCCCGACGGTCCCGTCGTAGTGGCGGCCGTCGACGGCGCCCTGGCCAAAGCGCTGGTGCTGCGCGCGCACGTCGATGAGGACGCGGCGAGCGAAGTGCTGCAGGACCTCTACGCCGCCCACCCCGAGAACGAACAGGTCGAGCAGGCCCTGACTGACACGAGTTTCGGCATGGTGACCACCACGGCGGCCCGCATCGAGGCCCGCACCGATCCGTGGGACCCCGAGACAGAGCCCAGCGCCGAGGATTTCGTCGATCCCGCCGCACACGAACGCAAGGCCGTGCTGCTGCACGAGGCCGAACGCCAGCTCGCCGAATTCATCGGCCTCGATGAGGTCAAAAACCAGGTGTCCCGGCTGAAGAGCTCGGTCGCCATGGAACTGGTCCGTAAGCAGCGTGGGCTCGCGGTCGCACAGCGGGCCCACCACCTGGTCTTCGCCGGCCCGCCCGGAACCGGTAAGACCACCATCGCCCGCGTGGTCGCCAAAATCTATTGTGGGCTAGGACTTTTGAAGCGGGAAAACATCCGAGAGGTCCACCGGGCCGATCTCATCGGTCAGCACATCGGCGAGACCGAGGCCAAGACCAACGCGATCATCGACAGCGCGCTCGACGGCGTGCTGTTTCTCGACGAGGCCTACGCGCTGGTCGCCACGGGCGCCAAGAACGACTTCGGGCTGGTGGCCATCGACACGCTGCTGGCGCGGATGGAGAACGATCGCGACCGCCTGGTGGTCATCATCGCCGGGTACCGTGCCGACCTGGACAAGTTTCTGGACACCAACGAGGGCTTGCGTTCTCGGTTCACCCGCAACATCGACTTCCCCTCCTACGCACCGTCGGAACTGGTCGAGATAGCGCACACGATGGCCGAGCAACGCGACAGCATCTTCGAACCGGCCGCGCTCGAACACATGGAGGCGTTGTTCACGAAGTTGGCAAACGAGTCGACACCCGATGCCAACGGAATCTCGCGACGCAACCTGGACATCGCCGGTAACGGTCGATTCGTCCGAAACATCGTCGAACGCTCCGAAGAAGAACGAGAGTTCCGGCTCGACCATTCGGAACACGCCGGAACCGGCGAATTCAGTGACGAGGAGCTGATGACGATCACCGACGACGACGTCGCAAGGTCGGTCGAGCCGCTGCTGCGCGGCCTTGGGCTGTCGGTGCCGGCATGACTTCCAATAATCAACCCGACGAACGACGTTCGTTCTCCTCTCGCACCCCGGTCAACGACAACCCCGACCAGGTCGAGTACCGGCGCGGTTTCGTCACCCGGCACCAGGTCAGCGGTTGGCGGTTCGTGATGCGCCGGATCGCCTCCGGTATTGCGTTGCACGACACCAGGATGCTCGTCGACCCCCTGCGCACGCAGACCCGCGCGGTGGCGATGGGCGCGGTCCTTCTGGTCACCGGCCTGGCCGGCTGCTTCGTGTTCTCGATGATCCGGCCCAACGGGACGGCGGGCACCAACGCGGTGCTCGCCGACCGGTCAACCGCCGCACTGTATGTCCGTGTCGGCGAGGACCTGCATCCGGTGCTCAACCTGACCTCGGCCCGGCTGATCACGGGCCGGGCGGTAGACCCGACCATGGTGAAAAGCAGTGAGCTGGACCGGTTTCCGCGGGGCAACCTGATCGGCATCCCGGGTGCACCGGAACGTATGGTGCAAAGCTCCTCCGCCGATGCGAACTGGACGGTGTGCGACGCCGTCAGCGAGCCGGCCCAGGGTGGGCACACCGCCCACAGCACCGGCGTCACGGTGATCGCCGGCCGGCCGGACAGCAGCGGCGCCCGCGCCGCCACTCTCGCGCCGCGACAGGGGATCCTCGCCGAGAGGGACGGCGCCACCTGGTTGTTGTGGGAAGGCAAGCGCAGTCAGATCAACCTGACCGACCACGCGATCACCAACGCACTTGGCTTGGGACAGGGCAACTCTGAGATTCCCGCACCCCGGCCCATCGCGCTGGGCCTGTTCAACGCGATACCCGAGGCGCCGCCGTTGACCGCGCCGGGCATCCCGAACGCCGGCGCGCCGGCACCCTTCAGCGTGCCGGCACCGATCGGGGCGGTGGTGGTGTCCTACACCCTGGATCAGAGCTCCTCGGGTGCGCCGCGCTACTACGCGGTGTTGCCCGACGGCCTGCAGCAGATCTCGTCGGTGCTCGCCGCGATCCTGCGCAACTCGAATTCCTATGGGCTGGACCAACCGCCGCGGCTCGGCGCCGATGCGGTGGCCAAGCTGCCGGTGTCGCGGATGCTGGACACCGCGCGGTATCCGGACCAGCAGGTCACCCTGGTGGATACGGCCAAGTCCCCCGTCACGTGCGCCTATTGGGGCAAGCCGGCCGGGGCCGCCAGCAGCTCGCTGAACCTGCTGTCCGGCTCGGCCCTGCCGATGGCCGAATCGATACGCACCGTCGACCTGGTGGGCGGCGGCTCGCCGACAACCGCCACCCGCGTCGCCATGGCGCCGGGCACCGGCTACTTCATCCAGACCGTCGGCGGCGGGCCGAACTCGCCGGGCGCCGGGTCACTGTTCTGGGTCTCTGACACCGGTGTCCGTTACGGCATCGACAACGAGGCGGAGCACTCGGCCGCCGGACACGGCAAAACGGTTGAGGCCCTTGGCCTTACCGGTTCCCCGGTCCCCATTCCGTGGTCGGTGCTATCGCTGTTTGCGAATGGCCCGACGTTATCGCGCGCCGACGCGCTGCTGGCACACGACGGGCTGACGCCCGACCAGAAGCCCGGCCGTGTCACCGCTGCTGCAAGGGAAGCCGAGGGAACCCCCCGATGAGCCGACTGATCTTCGAAGCGCGCCGCCGGCTGGCGCCGCCGGCGACCCGCAAGGGCACCATCGCCATCGAGGCACCGCCCGAGCTGCCCCGGGTGATTCCGCCGTCGTTCCTGCGCCGGGCGATGCCCTACGTGCTGGTGATCCTGATCGTCGGCATGATCGTCGCCCTGTTCGCGACCGGGATGCGGTTGATCTCTCCGCAGACCCTGTTCTTCCCGTTCGTGCTGTTGCTGGCCGCGACCGCGATGTACCGCGGGAACGACAACAAGATGCGCACCGAGGAGGTCGACGCCGAGCGCGCCGACTACCTGCGCTACCTGTCGGTGGTCCGGGACAACATCCGCACCCAGGCCGCCGCGCAGCGCGCCGCCGCGCAGTGGTCCCATCCGGAGCCGGCGGCGCTGGCCGCCGTGCCCGGATCGCGCCGTCAGTGGGAGCGCGACCCGCACGATCCCGACTTCCTGGTGCTGCGGGCCGGCCGCCACCACGTGCCCCTGGCGACCGCCCTGCGAGTGAACGACACCGCGGACGAAATCGACCTGGAGCCGGTGTCGCACAGCGCATTACGCAGCCTGCTCGACACCCACCGCACGGTGCGCGACGTACCGACTGGAATCGACCTGGCCAAAGTGTCCCGGATCACCGTGCTGGGATCGGAAGACGAGGCGCGCTCGGCGATGCGCGCGTGGATCGCTCAGGCGGTGACGTGGCACGACCCGACGGTGCTCGGGGTCGCGCTGGCCACTCCCGATCTCGAGAGCGCGGACTGGTCGTGGCTGAAGTGGTTGCCGCACGTCGACATCCCCGGTGAGCTCGACGGGGTCGGGGCGGCCCGCTTCATGGCGACCAATGTCGATGAACTGGTCGCCAGTCTGGGCTCGGCGCTCGTCGACCGTCCGGCGTTCACCGGCGAGCCCGCCGACGCGCTGCGGCACCTGCTGATCGTCGTCGACGACCCCGATTACGACCTGAACGCCTCGACGCTGGCGATGGGCCGGGCGGGCGTCACCGTCGTGCACCGCGGCGCCACGGCACCGAATCGCGAGCAGTATTCGGACCCGGAGAAGCCGATCCTGCGCATCAGCGGGAAGGACGGCGGCGGCAGCCGAGCCGTGGTCATCGAGCGATGGCAGACCGGCGGCTGGCAGCCGTACATCGACGACGCCGACCAGCTGGATGCCGACGAGGCCGCCCACCTGGCGCGCCTGTTGTCGCGCTGGGACTCCAACCCGACGCACACCGGGTTGCGCTCGGCGGCCACCCGCGGTGCCACGTTCACCACGATGCTGGGCATCCCGGACGCGTCCGAACTGGATGTGCCCACCCTGTGGGCGCCCCGCCGCCGCGAGGACGAGTTGCGCATTCCGATCGGGGTCACGGCGACCGGTGAGCCGCTGATGTTCGACCTCAAGGACGAAGCCGAGGGCGGGATGGGCCCGCACGGTCTGATGATCGGTATGACGGGCTCGGGCAAGTCCCAGACCCTGATGTCGATCCTGTTGTCGCTGTTGACGACTCATTCGGCGGACCGGTTGATCGTCATCTACGCCGACTTCAAGGGCGAGGCCGGTGCCGACAGCTTCCGCCATTTCCCGCAGGTTGTCGCGGTGATCTCCAACATGGCCGAGAAGAAGTCGCTGGCCGACCGGTTCGCCGACACGCTGCGCGGCGAGGTGGCCCGGCGGGAGACGCTGCTGCGTGAAGCCGGCCGACGGGTGCAGGGCAGCGCGTTCAACTCGGTGGTCGAGTACGAGAACGCCATCGCTGCCGGGCACGACTTGGCGCCGATCCCGACGCTGTTCGTGGTGGCCGACGAGTTCACCCTGATGCTGTCCGACCACCCGGAATACGCGGAGCTCTTCGATTACGTTGCCCGCAAAGGCCGTTCGTTCCGCATCCACATCCTGTTCGCATCGCAGACGTTGGATGTCGGCAAGATCAAGGACATCGACAAGAACACCTCCTACCGCATCGGGCTGAAGGTGGCCAGTCCCAGCGTTTCCCGCCAGATCATCGGCGTGGAGGACGCCTATCACATCGAATCCGGCAAGGAGCACAAGGGCGTGGGCTTCTTGGTGCCCGCACCGGGTGCGACCCCGATCAAGTTCCGCAGCACCTATGTCGACGGTATCTACGATCCGCCGCAGAAGGCCAAATCGTTGGTGGTGGCGTCAATCCCGGAACCGAAGGTGTTCACGGCCGGGCGGGTCGAGCCCGATCAGGACACCGTGATCCACAGCCCCGAGGACGTTGAACTGAGCGGGCCGCCGCGCAAGCTCATCGCGACCATCGGCGATCAGTTGGCCGGCTACGGTCCGCGTGCGCCACAGTTGTGGCTGCCGCCGCTGGACGAGCCGATCCCGGTGACCGCGATGCTGGCCCGGGCCGGCGTGCCGCCGCGGCAGTGGCAGTGGCCACTCGGCGAGATCGACAAGCCGTTCGAGATGCGCCGCGACCCACTGGTCTTCGATGCCTCCTCGTCAGCCGGGAACATGATGATTCACGGTGGTCCCAAATCGGGGAAGTCGACTGCGCTGCAGACGTTCATGCTGTCGGCGGCCAGCCTGCACTCGCCGCGCGAGGTCACGTTCTACTGCCTGGATTACGGCGGCGGGAAACTGCGTGCGCTCGACGGTCTGGCGCACGTCGGCAGTGTCGCCTCGGCGCTGGAGCCCGAACGGATCCGGCGTACCTTCGGAGAGCTCGAGCAGCTGCTGTTGTCGCGGCAGCGGCGCGAAGCGTTCCGGGACAAGCACGGCACGGCACCCGACGATGGGTTCGGCGAGGTTTTCCTGCTCATCGACAACCTCTATGCGTTCGGCCGTGACAACACGGACCAGTTCAACACGCGAAACCCGTTGTTGGCCAAGGTCACCGAGCTGGTCAACATTGGGTTGGCGTACGGCATCCACGTCGTCATCACCACGCCCAGCTGGCTGGAGGTGCCGCTGGCGATGCGGGAGGGCCTCGGGTTGCGACTCGAGCTCAAGCTGCACGATCCGCGGGACAGCAATGTGCGGGTGGTCGGCGCTCTGCGCCGGCCCGCCGAAGCGGTGCCGCATGACCAACCCGGTCGCGGATTGACGATGGCCGCAGAGCATTTCCTGTTCGCCGCCCCCGAGCTGGACCAGATCGCCGAGATCAACGACCGCTACCCGGGCATGGCCGCGCCGCCGGTGCGCCTGCTGCCCACCAACCTCGCCCCGGAGGCGGTCGGGTCGCTGTACCGCGGGCCGGAACAGGTGGTCATCGGCCAGCGCGAGGAGGATCTCGCGCCGGTGGTGGTCGACTTCGCCGACAACCCGCTGCTGATGGTGTTCGGCGACAGCAAGTCGGGCAAGACGACGCTGCTGCGCCACCTCATTCGCACGGTCCGCGAACACTCCTCGCCGGAGCAGGTGGCCTTCACGGTGCTCGACCGGCGGCTGCACCTCGTCGACGAGCCGTTGTTCGCCGACAACGAGTACACGGCCAACATCGACCGCATCATCCCGGCGATGCTGGGTCTGGCAAACCTCATCGAATCGCGCCGGCCGCCGGCCGGCCGGTCGCCGGCCGAACTGTCCCGCTGGACGTTTGCGGGCCACACCCACTACCTGATCATCGACGACGTTGACCAGATACCGGACTCGCCGGCGATGAGCGGACCCTACGTCGGGCAACGCCCGTGGTCTCCGCTGATCGGGTTGCTTTCGCAGGCAGCCGATTTGGGGGTGCGGGTGATCGTCACCGCACGTGCCACCGGTTCGGGGCACGCGCTGATGACGAACCCGCTGCTGCGCCGCTTCAACGACCTGCAGGCGACCACGTTGATGCTGGCGGGCAACCCGCAGGACAGCGGCAAGATCCGCGGTCAACGATTCGGCCGCATGCCTGCCGGACGGGCGATCCTGTTGGGCGACAGCGACGGTCCGACGTACGTGCAGTTGATCAACCCCTTGATCGGGGAATCCGTAATGGCAAGTGAAGCGCAACGGGAGGAGTAGAGATGACGCTGCGAGTGGTTCCCGAAGGTTTGGCCGCCACCAGTGCCGCGGTGGAGGCGCTGACGGCACGGCTGGCGGCCGCACACGCTGCGGCGGCCCCGGCGATCACGGCGGTGGTGCCGCCGGCGGTCGATCCGGTATCGCTGCAAACGGCTGTCGGGTTCAGCGCTCAGGGCCAGGAGCACTCGGCCGTGGCGGCCCAGGGCGTCGAAGAACTGGGCCGTGCCGGGGTCGGTGTCGGGGAAGCCGGCGCAAGCTATCTCGCGGGAGACACCGCGGCCGCTGCGACGTTCGGGATCGCGGGCGCCTGACGATGACTTCCCCTTTCGGCCCCATCTGGATGGCGTCGCCACCGGAGGTGCATTCGGCGTTGTTGAGCGCCGGTCCGGGACCGGGGCCGCTGTTGGCGGCCGCCGGGGCGTGGACCTCGCTCAGCGCCCAATACGCCACGGCGGCCGGCGAACTCAGCGCGCTGTTGGGGGAGGCGCAGGCGGGGGCCTGGGAAGGGCCGAGCGCCGAGCAGTATGTGGCGGCCCACGTGCCGTATCTGGCATGGCTGCAGCAGGCCAGTGCCGACAGCGCGGGCGCCGCGGCGCAGCAAGAGGTCGCGGCGACGGCGTACACGGCCGCGTTGGCCGCCATGCCGACGCTGGGGGAGCTCGCCACCAACCACACCGTGCACGGGGTGCTGGTGGGGACGAATTTCTTTGGCATCAACACCATTCCGATCGCGGTCAACGAAGCCGACTACGCGCGGATGTGGGTCCAGGCGGCCACCACCATGGGCACCTATCAGGTCGTCTCGGGCTCGGCGCTGGCCGCCGCGCCGCGCACGATGGCCGCCCCGGCCATCGTGACTCCCGGCGGCGAAACCAACAACCTCACGGCCAACACCGCGCAGGACACCTCCAACCCCGGGGACTGGTGGCAGAACTTCATCCAGCAGCTGTCCAAGTTCCTGCAGGATTTCTTCCAGAACATCCAGCAGATGCTGCAGAACTTCTTCTCGAATCTGCCGGCGTTCCTGGCGGCCAACGGACCGCTGCTGTTCTTCGTCGCTTACCAGGTGTTCTTCAACGCCGTGGGCTGGCCGACCTGGGGCGCGATCCTGACCGCGCCGTTCCTGATTCCGATCCTGCTGGGCGTCGGACTGAGCCACCTGCTCACCACGCCCGTCGACGTCGCGCCGGAGGCGGCCGCGCCCGCCGCCGTGGTCCCCGTCCTGACATCCAACAAACCGTCAATGCTTCCGGCGGTCGCCCTGGCCCCGACGGTCGCGACTCCCGCCGGCGCCCCGGCCACCACGGTCGCGGCCGGCACCGGCGCGCCCGCCGCCCCGGCGCCGGCGGCGGCGGCGGCAAACTTCGCCTATCTGATCGCCGTCGGCGGTGACCCGGACACCGGCGTCGGTCCCACCCTGGGCGGCCGTGGCGGTGCCAAGGCGCCCGCGGCGACCATCCCAGCGGCGGGTGCAGCGGCCGCGAGCCGGGCCGAGTCTCGAGCGCGCCGCCGGCGGCGGGCCGCGTTGCACGACTATGGCGACGAGTTCCTGGATATGGACTCCGATTTCGGTGTGTCCCCGGATTACGGCGACGAGGAGGAGCTGGCCGCGGCGGTCGCATCCGCGCAGGGAGCCGGACCGCTCGGGTTCGCCGGGACCAAGCAGAGACAGAAGGCGTTTCAGGCGGCTGGATTGACCAAGCTGGCCGACGACGACTTCGGCGGCGGCCCACGGATGCCGATGGTGCCCGGCACGTGGGAGCACGACGCCGCCAACGGGACGGGCCGAACCGAGCCGGGGAAGGGGGGATAAGGCAGTAAGCCACATGCAGGTGAATTACCGAAACCCCAACGGACGCAAAAGAAAGGAATCACCATGAGTATGTTGGACGCTCATATCCCGCAGTTGGTAGCTTCGCAATCGGCGTTCAGCGCCAAGGCGGCGCTGCTGCGCAGCACGATCAGCCAGGCCGAGCAGGAAGCGATGTCGGCCCAGGCATTCCACCAGGGCGAGTCCTCGGCGGCATTCCAGGCCGCGCACGCGCGGTTCGTGGAGGTCGCCGCACGCGTCAACACGCTGCTGGATATCGCCCAGGCCAACCTCGGCGACGCCGCCGGCACCTATGTGGCCGCGGATTCGGCCGCCGCGTCCGGCTACACCGCGTTCTGACACATCCGCTTTTAGACGCCATCAACCCGCGAAAGGACTTGTGATGTCGCAGATCATGTACAACTACCCGGCGATGTTGAGCCACGCCGCCGACATGTCGGGGTATGCCGGCACGATGCAGGGGCTCGGTGCCGATATCTCCGCCGAGCAGGCCACGTTGTCCAACGCCTGGCAGGGTGACACCGGTATGACCTACCAGGTGTGGCAGGCCCAGTGGAACCAGGCCATGGAAAGCCTGGTGCGCGCGTATCAGTCGATGGCCAGCACCCACGAGGCCAACACCATGTCCATGCTGGCCCGCGACCAGGCCGAAGCCGCCAAGTGGGGCGGCTAGCTCGTGGCTGAACGAGCCTGATGGAACCAGCTCCCAACGCCGTCGAGCTGACGGTCGAGCACGCGTGGTTCATCGCGGAAACGATTGGGGCGGGAAGCTTCCCGTGGGTATTGGCAATCACCTGCCCCTATCGCGATGCCGCGGAACGGAACGCGTTCCTCGACCGTCAGAAGGCGGAGCTGACCCAGCTGGGCCTGGTATCGGCGGCCGGACTGATCAACCCCGCGGTTGCCGAGTGGATCAAGGTCGTGTGTTTTCCCGAGCGGTGGCTCGACCTGCGTTACGTCGGCCCCACCAACGACACCGGTGAGGCCGGCGGAACCGCCGAACTGCTGCGCGGCATCGTCGCACAGCGCACCGGTGTCGCCGGCCGGGGACAGATGACGGTGGTCGCGTTGCGCAGTGCACAGCTGATCACGTTCACCGCCATGGACATCGACGATCCGCGTGCCCTGGTACCGGTCCTCACCGTCGGGCTCACGCAGCGGCAACCGGCCCGGTTCCACGAGTTCAGCCTGCCCACCCGGGTGGGCGCCCGAGCCGACGAGCGTCTGCGTTCCGGCGCTCCGCTGGCCGAAGTCCTTGACTACCTTGGTATTCCGCAATCGGCGCGCCCGGTGGTGGAGTCGGTGTTCAACGGACGGCGAAGCTACGTCGAGATCGTCGCCGGTTGCCACCGCGACGGCCGGCACTCCACCACCGAGGTGGGAATGAGCATTGTCGACACAGGCGAGGGGCGGGTCCTGGTCAGCCCGTCCCGCGCGTTCGACGGCGAGTGGGTTTCGAACTTCAGCCCGGGAACCCCGTTCGCGATCGCCGTCGCGATCGAACAACTGACCGCCCAACTGCCCGACGCCGGATGGTTCTCCGAACACCGGTTAGCTCGAGACTTTTCCCCTTCAACACTGTCCGTCCAACACTGAGAGAACTAGAGAAGAGAGCACGATGTTCCAGGAACGGCCGCAACATTCTTCGAGGGTCCGGTGACGTCCGGAACCGTCATGCCGATCGTCCGCGTGGCAATTCTCGCGGACAGCAGGTTGACGGAAATGGCATTGCCCGCCGAGTTGCCGCTACGCGAGATCCTGCCTGCGGTGCAGCGTTTGGTCGTTCCGGCCACCGCTAACGGCGAGTCGGACGACGCCGACGGCTCGCGCGGTGCCGCCGAGATCGGTGCGGCGACCCAACTGAGCCTGGCGCCCATCGGGGGCGCGCCGTTCAGTCTGGACGCGAGCCTGGACACGGTCGGAGTCGTCGACGGCGATCTGCTGGCGCTGCAACCGGTGCCGGTCGGTCCGGCCGCACCCGGCATCGTCGAGGACATCGCCGACGCCGCCATGATTTTCTCGACCTCTCGGCTCAAGCCTTGGGGCACAACCCATATCCAGCGCGGCGCGCTGGCCGCGGCGATCGCGGTGGCCTTCCTGGCGACCGGTCTTTCGGTCACGTACCGTGTGGCCACCGGCGCGCTGGCCGGGCTCGTTGCGGTCAGCGCGGTGGCGGCCCTGACCGCGATCGTCGGCCTGCTGGTCACGGCGCGCTC
This sequence comes from Mycobacterium sp., assembly GCF_025933915.1. Taxonomy (GTDB): domain Bacteria; phylum Actinomycetota; class Actinomycetes; order Mycobacteriales; family Mycobacteriaceae; genus Mycobacterium. The sequence goes on along the minus strand of NZ_JAICZA010000037.1, from coordinate 22,468 downwards.
GGCGCGTACCGGCATGGCGCTCTCGATCGCCGCCCTGGTGCCCATCGGTGCCGCGCTGGTGCTGGCGGTGCCGGGCGGGTTCGGCTCGGCACAGGTGATGCTGGCCGCGGCCGGTGTCACCGCCTGGTCGCTGATCGCGTTGATGGTGCCCAGCGCCGAACGCGAGCGGATCGCCGGATTCTTCACCGCCACGGCCGTACTGGGGGCGGCGCTGCTGCTGGCCGCCGGCGCCGAATTACTGTGGCACGTCAAGCTGGTCGCGATCGGATGCGGGCTGATCGTGGCGGCGCTGCTGGTCACCATCGAAGCCGCGCAGCTGTCCGCGCTGTGGGCACGCTTCCCGCTGCCGGTCATTCCGGCACCCGGGGATCCCACGCCGTCGGCGCCGTCGTTGCAGGTGCTCGAGGACCTGCCCCGCCGGGTGCGCGTCAGCGACGCGCACCAGAGCGGATTCATCGCCGCCGCGGTGCTGCTCAGTGTCCTGGGCTCGGTGGCGATCGCGCTGCGTCCGGAAACGCTCAGTGGGGCGGGCTGGTACGTGGTCGGGGCGACCGCCGCGACGGCGGTGCTGCGCGCCCGGGTGTGGGATTCGGCCGCCTGCAAGGCGTGGCTGCTCGCCCAGCCGTATCTGGCCGCCGGAGTCCTGCTAGTGCTCTACACCGCGACCGGACGCTACGGCGCCGCCCTCGGTGCGGCGCTGGTGCTCCTGGCGCTCCTGTCGGTGTGGATCGTGGTGGCGCTGAACCCGGGCATCGCTGCGCCGGAGAGCTATTCGCTTCCGGTGCGCCGACTGGTGGGCTTCGCCGCCGCCGGGCTCGACGCCTCGTTGATCCCCGTCATGGCGTTCGTGGTCGGGTTGTTCAGCTCGGTGCTCAATCGATGATTCGGCCGCGCCGATGCCCAGCAGCCTGCTTCGCGGCGGCGTTGGCCCTGTTACCCGCCACCGCCACGTGGGCGAGTCCGCCGGCCCTCGCGATCAGCCCGCCGACGGTCGATCCCGGCGCAACCCCGCCCACCGGGACGCCGGGGCCCGTGCAGCCGATGGAGCAGCGCGGACCCTGCGCGACGTCCGGGGTCATTCCCGGCAGCGATCCGGGCGCCGTCACGCCCAGCCAGGCGGCGCTGAATCTGCCTGCGGCATGGCAGTTTTCGCGCGGTGACGGTCAACTGGTCGCGGTGCTCGACACCGGGGTGCACCCGGGCGCGCGGCTGCCCAATGTCGAACCGGGTGGCGATTTCGTCGAGACCACCGACGGCCTGACCGACTGCGACGGACACGGGACGCTCGTCGCCGGGATCATCGCGGGCCAGCCGTCGGGTGACGACGGCTTCTCGGGGGTGGCCCCCGCCGCGCGGGTGGTGTCGATCAGAACGACGTCGGCCAAGTTCTCCCCACGCACGCCGGGCGGCGATCCGCTGATGGCCCGGGTGTCATCCGAGGTCACGACGCTCGCCCGGGCCATCGTGCACGCGGCCGACCTCGGCGCCCGGGTGATCGACGTCGGCTCGGCCACCTGCCTGCCCGTGGACCGCCCCGTCGACCAGGCCGCCCTTGGGGCGGCCGTGCGCTACGCGGCGGTGGACAAGGACGCGGTGATCGTGGCCGCCGCGGGCAACAGCGGGCCGACCGGATCGTTCGCCGGTGGAACGTCTTGTGAATCCAATCCGCTCACCGACCTGAGCCGCCCGAACGATCCGCGGAACTGGGCCGGCGTCACCTCGATGTCCATCCCGTCGTTCTGGCAGCCGTACGTGCTGTCGGTGGCCTCCCTGACCCCGGATGGGCAGGCGTCGAAGTTCACCGTGGCGGGCCCGTGGGTGGGTGTCGCGGCACCCGGCGAACGCATCGTTTCGGTCGGCAACGGTGACGGCGGCGGCCTGGCTAACGGTCTGCCCGACGATCATCAGCGACTGGTCGCCCTCAACGGCACCAGCTACGCGGCCGGATATGTCGCCGGCGTCGCCGCGCTGGTGCGCAGCAAGTATCCCGACCTGCCCGCCGCCGCGGTGGCGCATCGCATCACCGCGACCGCGCACAACGGAGCCCGTGACCCGTCCAACGTGGTGGGCGCCGGCAGCGTGGACCCGGTGGCAGCCTTGACCTGGCAATTGCCCGCCGGTGAGCAACCGGCCGGGGCGGCGGAAAAGCAGGTCGCCCTGCCCCCGGCACCGGCGCCCCAGGACACCACACCGCGGACCGTCGCGGTGGCCGGCACCGCCGTGCTGGCCGTGCTGGTCGCCGTGGCCGGCGCGGTCACCGCAATCGCCGCACGCCGACGAAAGGATCCCACCCCGTGAGCAAGCATTCGATACCGATTCCCGGGAGCGGGCGAATCACGTTGGCGCTGTTGGCCATTGTTCCCGCGGCGATGGCCTACCCATGGCGATCGCCCCGCGACTACTGGCTGCTCGGCATCGCGGCCGCCGTCGTGATCGTGCTGTTCGGCGCCTGGGGCGGTTTGTACTTCACCACCATGCTGCGGCGCCGCCTGGCGATCATCGGGCGCCGCAATGCGTTCACCCCGGAGTCTCCCGCCACGGTGACGACCGCCCTGGTTCGGGTCGGCGCACCGGAGGACGACTCCGATGTGCTTCCACTGCCGCTGATCGCGAGCTATCTGGACCGTTACGGCATCCGGGCGGACAAGATCCGGATCACCAGCCGGGACAACGCCTCCGACGCGTCGAGGTGCGAGACCTGGATCGGTCTCACCGTGTCGGCCCCCGAAAATCTGGCCGCGCTGCGGGCCCGGTCGTCGCGAATCCCGTTGCAGGAGACCGCTCAGGTCGCGGCGCGACGGCTGGCCGACCACCTCCGGGAGACCGGGTGGGAAGCCACCGTCGTCGCACCCGACGACGTCCCGCGGCTGTTGACTTCCAACCCCCGCGAGAGATGGTGCGGAGTGCAGCGTGGCGCATCGGATTACATTGCGGCATACGAGATCCCGGTGGACGACGTGCTGCCGGAGACGCTGGACGCGATCCGGTCGCATTCCGCGCGCGAAACCTGTACCGCGCTCGAGATCGCCGGTGACAGGGGCGAGCCCACCGTCGCCGTGGCGTGTGCGTTCCAGACCGACACTCCGCCGGACCGCAAGGCGCCGCTGACCGGGCTGACCCCGCAGCGCGGAAATCACCTGCCCGCACTGACGGCGCTGGACCTGTTGTCCACGGCGCGGCTGGACGGACACACGACCGCGCCCGCGGACCTGCTCTCGCAGCTGCACTGGCCCACCCTGGTCGGCGGCGCCCATCGGGCATCGCCGGCCGGCAGCGCGGATGCCACCGAGACCCTCGAGGCCGCTAGAACATGACCTCCTGCAGGAACGCGGTCATCCGACGCAGGTAGTCCAATTGGCTCACGTGCAGCACGTGGCTGCCCGGAAACCAGTGCAGCGCACATTGATCCCAGTGGTGCCATAGCTTGACGGCATGGTCCGGCGGCGCCATCCGGTCGCCGAGTCCGGTGATGATCATCCGGCGGTCCTGTCGGATCAGCGGCTGGTAAGTGAGCGGGCAGTGGTAGGCCAGGCCGGCGCTCAACTCGTCGTGGCTGATATCGGCGAGGCGCAGGCCCACCCGAACCAGCTTGTTGGCCGGGAACCATTCGTCGAACAGTGTCGAGGGAGTGACGACGGGACAGTTGGGGATGACGGCCTCGAGCCGATCGTCGGCGGAGGCCACCAGCGCCGAGGTGTAGCCGCCCAGCGAGATGCCGGTGAGCGCGATGCGGTCGACACCGGTGTGGCGCAGATAGTCGATGATGGAACGAAAGTCATGCACGGCCTGGGCCATCGCCTCGGCGAACCCGCTGAGCCCGCCGGCAAAATAGCCGAAACCGCTGAAGGGTGAGAACCTTTCGGCCCGCTTGCCGTGGAATGGCAACGTATACATCAGCACGTCGTAGCCGGCCCGGTAGTACCAGGGCAACGAGAAGAACCGTCCGTTGGCCAGGTACGACGACCCCAGGAAGCCGTGGATGACGCACAGCGTGGGCCGCGGCCCGTCGTCGTGGCGCCAGTGTTGTGCGCGCACCGTGTTGTTGGACCCCCACGCGCTCCACCGCGCACGCATGGCGGGGTTTATCGCCGTGAAACCGCTGGGGAACGCGATGTTGTCGACCGTGCCGCGCGCGACCCACTCCGCCAACGGACTGGCGCGCCGCGAGGTGACCCGCGGCAACCCGGTGGGCGCCGGAAAGGACTTCGCGGGATCCCCCGCCGCCCCCAGCTCGGCATAGAAGTCGAGGTTGCCACGCTCGGCCGCGGCATCGGATTGCCGCAGCGCACCCGCGGCCACGAACGGCGCCACCGTGGTGGTGAGCAGCGAGGCGACCCAGGTGCGCAGGGCCAGATCGCCGAGGGCCGATGCCTCGACTACCATTCGCTGACGGGGCGACAACGCCGAGTGATGGGGCAATCCACCGGCGCCGGCCGGTATATCGGCACCGGGAACGTTGGGAACGGGGATGGGCGGGTCGATCGGATCCATGTCGGGCGCCACGAACGCCGATGGTAGCCGGACAGGCGTGCGCTTCCAGGGCGTTTGACCGGTTTCGGATCGCGTCGGTGTCATCCGGGACGACGGCGGCGGCGCCGGGGCACCATAGACGTAATACGGTTTGCTATCAGCCGGCTAGCGACGGCGCGTTGATCAGGAGGACCGACATGTGGGACCCGGACGTCTACCTGGCCTTTGCCGACCATCGCGGCCGGCCCTTCTACGATCTGCTGTCGCGGGTGGGCGCCGAGCGGGTGCGCCGCGTCGTCGATCTCGGCTGCGGGCCCGGCCACCTGACGCAGTACCTGGGCCGGCGCTGGCCGGACGCCGTGATCGAGGCGGTGGACAGCTCACCGGAAATGGTGGCCGCCGCCAAGGAGCGCGGCATCGACGCCGTCACCGGCGACCTGCGCGACTGGAAGCCCAAACCCGACACCGACGTGGTGGTCAGCAACGCGGCCCTGCACTGGGTGCCCGAGCATGCCGACCTGCTGCTGCGGTGGGCGGGGGAGCTGACGCCCGGGTCATGGATCGGGGTTCAGATGCCGGGTAACTTCGAGTCCCCGTCCTACGCCGCGGTGCGGGCACTGGCCCGCCGGGAGCCGTACGCGAAACTGCTGCGCGACATACCATTTCGCGTGGGTGCGGTCGTTCAGCCGCCGGCGCACTATGCCAACCTGCTGCTCGACGCGGGATGCAAGGTCGACGTCTGGGAGACCACCTATCTGCATCAGCTGGCCGGCGAACACCCGGTGTTGGAATGGATCACCGGAACGGCGCTGGTCCCGGTGCGTGAGCGGCTCGACGAGGACACCTGGGAGCAGTTCCGCGAGGAGCTGATTCCGCTGCTGTCCGACGCCTATCCGCCCCGGTCCGACGGAACGACGATCTTCCCGTTCCGGCGGGTGTTCGTCGTCGCCGTGGTCGGCGGCGCGAGCCGCGCGTAGCGGGTCGCCACCATCGGACCAGTCGCGGCTAACGTTGCGCGGGTTTGCCTTCTTCGATACCCCGGTCGGCGGCGATGGCCGACCGCGGGGTCGGCTTGGTGCCCTGATGAATCCGCAGATATGTTTCGGTGTACCGCGCGGCGATGCGGGTGCCGGCGAATTCCGAGGGGATGACGTCGCCGGTACGCTGACGCCAATCATGCAGCAGGACAGCAAGGTTGGCCGCAACATCGTCGGCGTCCGCGCCGTCGCCGGCCAGCAGGTTGGTGGTTTCGGTCGGGTCGGTGCGCAGATCGTAGAGTTCACGCTCGGGCCGTGGCGCCGTGACGAACGGCGCCACAGCCACCCCGGACGGGCTTTCCTCGATGTCCCAGGGCAGATCCAGCAGCGGCCGCGACGCGTAATTCTCGATGTAGCTGTAGTCCTTGGTGCGAATCGCGCGAATCGGATCGAACGAGTCGTGGTAGGTCTTCATCGTGTACACCTTGTCGCGCACCGGGGTGGCGTGCGGGCCCGGCTCCAGCAGGGCGTCCGCGTGCGACACACCGTCGGCATCGGCCGGAGCGCCGATTCCCAACAGCCCCAGCAGCGTTGGCAACAGGTCGACGCCGCTGAACAGTTCGTCGTAGACGCGGGGAGCCACGGCCCGGTTGGTGGGCGGCCGGATGATCATGCCGATGCCGGTTCCGGCGTCGTACAGCGTGGATTTCGCCCGCGGAAAAGCCGGGCCGTGATCGGTGAAGAACACCACCCAGGTGTTGGCGTCCAACCCGGTGTCCGCCAGCGTGTCCAGCAGTCGCCCGACGGCGGCGTCCGCCGCGCTGATGGCCCCGTAGAAGGCGGCGAGGTCGCCGCGCACCTCGGGGGTATCGGGCAGGTAGTCGGGCGGGTCGACATCGGCGCGCTCGGCCGCCGGGTACCGGTCCTCGGGGTAGGGCCGGTGTGTCTCGAAAAAGCCGGCGGTCAACAAAAACGGCTGTCCCACAAGGCCCTCGACGCTTTGCCGTAGCCACTCGTTGGCCTTTTCCGCCACGTAGTCACAGTAGGAGTTCGATACGTCGAACTCGTCGAAACCCAGCCGCTTTGGGTAGGAGGTCTCGTGTTGCATACCGAAAAGCGCTGAATACCAACCGGATTCGGACAGGATTTGGGGAAGGGTCCGGATTCCGCTGCGGTACTCCCAGCCGTGGTGGGCCAGGCCGATGAGACCGTTGGACTGCGGATAGCGCCCGGTGAACAGCGATCCGCGCGACGGCGAGCACAGCGGCGCGGTGGCGTGTGCCCGGGTGAACAGGATGCCCTCGGCCGCAAGGCGGTCCATTCGGGGGCTCGTTACGTCCGGGTGGCCGTAGGCGCCGAGGTAGCGGCCCAGGTCGTGCCAGTGCACGATCAGCACATTGTCCTTGTGCGGCGTGCTACCTTCCGTGGCCCCAGCTTCGCCCGGCATCAATTGCGTTCACCTCTCACCTTGCCTCGCGACCGGCGACGATACCGCAACGTCCTGCGGCGATCCCCGCCGCGCCCGACGAGTCAGGGCTGCGGGAGGCGGCCCCACCGGTTTTCGCAGACGAACTCCGACAGCGGTCGCGGGGCGGCCCAGCCGTCCAGTTCCAGCGCCGGGCGATCGGGGAATTCGGGCACCGGCCCCAGGCACAGGATCGCCACCGGTTCGGCGCCGGCGGGCATGTCCAGCAGCGACGCCAACCGCCGCGGATCGAACAGTGACACCCAGCCCAGGCCGAGGCCTTCGGATCGTGCTGCCAGCCATAGATTCTGGATGGCGCACGACACCGACGCCAGGTCCATCTGCGGCAAGGTCCGCCGCCCGAACACGTGCCGGTCGCGGTCGTCGCCCAGCGCCACCACGAGAAGCTCGGCGCAATCGAGGATGCCCTCCACCTTGAGCGCCAGGAATTCGTCGGCCCGCTCGCCCAGGGCGGCGGCGGTCAGCGGGCGTTCCTCGTCGACGAGCCCGTGGATGCGCCGCCGCAGCGCATCGTCGGTGATCCTGATGAAGCGCCACGGCTGCATCAGGCCGACGCTGGGCGCCGCGTGCGCGGCCTGCAGCAGGCGCGCCAGCACGTCCTCGTCCACCACCGCGTCCGGAACGAACCGGCGCATGTCACGGCGCTCGGAGATGACGCGGTAGATGGCCCGGCGCTCTTGCGGGCTGAATGCCTGACCGGTCACGTCAGCCATCGTAGGAAATCCGCGTTAGCGTGGGTCGTGTCTTGAAGGGAAGTGTCCCGTGAAGCCGTCCGACATACTCGACCAGCTGGCCGCCGATCCCGCCGCCGGCCGCGGCTACGGCGAGCCATATCAGACCCCCGACGGCACCACCGTCATCCTGGTCGCCAAACCGCTGGGGGTCTTTGCCATCCGCAACGGCCAGGCCACCTGGACGCCGGCCGTGGATGGCAACCGCATCGCGCTGATCGGGGTGCTCACCGGCCTGCTGGCCGCGGTGATCGGCAGCCTGGCGGTGCTGCGGCAGCCGCCCTGGCCGCGGATCACGATCAGGGACTATAGGTAACACCGACGGCGCGGAACACGTATTCCGGCGGCATGTCGAACGCGAGCGACCGCCGCGGCAGACCGTCGAGCACATCGGCCGGAATGGTGGTTTTGTAGTGCAGCGACAACTCGCCGCTGAATTTTTCGTCGACCCGCGAGACGTCGACATCCACCTGCAGGCCGGTCGACGAGATCTCCACCTGTGCCGCGCCGGTCTGCGGCGCGTTCCACCGGACATTGACGGTCGGGCCGGCCAGCCGGGGCAACATGGACAGCGTGGCCAAAACGCGCTCCGAGGTGAAGGCCAGTGAACCCGTGTAGCTGGCGACGCCGTGCGCCAACCGCACACCGGGGATGGTGCCGCGGAACCGCCGGGTCACCGCGACGTAATCGGCAAGGTAGCTGAGGCCTTCCGATTCGACCTGGGCATGCAGCTCGTCGGGCAGCTTGCCGATGCCGAACAACCTGCGGACAAAGACGGCCATAGGGCCAGTATGACGGCGCCGACGACTCCGTGCGGCGGGCCAAACGGCTCCGGCCCGGGTCATGCTGGTATCGGTTGGTCATGACCCGACCGAAGGCGTCGCCGGCCGTGGGGATCGCTGTGCTGGCCGCGGCGGTTTATGCGCTCATGTGGGTGGGCTACCGCCAACACTGGAATTGGCTGTATCGCGTGGACTGGTCGCTGTTGAACGGGGCGCACGCCGCCGCGATCAAACACCCGTCATGGCTGCGCTTGGCCGAATCGGTGTCGTTCGTGTTGGGCCCGGGGCCGCTGGCCGTGCTGGGGATCGCGGCGACGGTGTTCGCCCTGGCGATGCGCAGGCTGCGGGCCGCGCTGGTGCTGTTGCTGGCGTGCGCGCCGTGCAACGAGCTCGTGACGGCGGCGGCCAAGGCGATGGCCGACCGCCCACGGCCGCCGACCATGCTGGTCGCGGCCGCCTCCACCTCGTTTCCGTCCGGTCATGCGCTCGAAGCGACCGCCGGCCTGCTCGCGATGCTGTCCTTCGTGCTGCCGATGGCGAACCGGGCGGCGCGGCGCATCGCGGTCGTCGCGGTGGCGCTGGCGTTGCCGGCGGTCGGCATCTCCCGGGTGGCGCTCAACGTGCATTACCCGTCCGACGTGCTGGCCGGCTGGTCGCTGGGTTACCTGTATTTCCTGTTGTGTCTCTGGGTTTTTCATCCTCCGATCGGGCAATCCGCGAGCATCGGGGATGCGGCGGAGCCGGCCGCGGCGCGCTAACGCTTTGTCGCGGTGGGCATTTGGTCACGGTGCGGTGACCTAACTGGGGCTAAAGCTTTACTTGACCGCCACGATGTGCCGGTCCGACGATGGAGTGCATGCACCGGCTGGTCACGTCACTGTGCGCTGCGGCGTGCATGATTTTCGCCTCGGTGGTGTTCGCGCCGATCGGCGCCGCTGCCGGCGCCCCCTGGTTCGCGAATGCGGTCGGCAATGCGACGCAGGTGGTTTCGGTGGTGAGCACCGGCGGTTCGAACGCGACAATGGAGATCTTCCAGCGCACCGGCACCGGCTGGCAGTCGCTGCGTTCCGGCATTCCCACCCACGTCGGTTCGGCGGGGATGGCGCCGCAGGCCAAGAGCGGTGTTCCGGCCACCCCGATGGGCGTCTACAGCCTGGACTCGGCCTTCGGCACCGCCCCGAATCCCGGGGGCGGGCTGCCCTACACCCAGGTCGTCGGGCCCAACTACTGGTGGAGCGGCGACGACCACAGCGCCACCTTCAACTCGATGCAGGTGTGCCAGAAGGCGCAATGCCCGTTCAACACGGGCGAAAGCGAAAACCTGCAAATCCCGCAGTACAAGCATGCGGTCGTGATGGGCGTCAACAAGAACAAGGCCCCGGGTGGCGGTGCCGCGTTCTTCTTTCACACCACCGACGGGAAACCCACCGAGGGCTGTGTGGCCGTCGACGACGCTCAGCTGGTGTCGATCATGAAATGGCTGCGGCCCGGCGCGGTCATCGCGATCACCAAGTAGCGCGCCCGGCCGGTCAGTCCAGCGCGCGGCCGGGTGTCACCTTGAAGTCGATGCCCGCCAACGACATTGTCGCCTCATAGGTCCGGTCGTAGCCGGTGGCGCTGATCTTCCAGCCGTCCTCGGTGCGCCGGTATCGATCGCGGTAGAAGGCCGCGCCGATCAGCATGAAGTTGACGTCGGCGACGATGACCCGGTCCTGCAGATACCAGCCGCCCGAAGCCTCGTCGCCGGACACGGTGATCTCCGGGTGCGTCACCCGGTGCTCCGTAATCACCGCCGGCCCAAGCGATTTGCGCATGTAGTTCACCAGGTCGACACGGTTGGTGAAATGGTGCTCCTCGCCCACCGAGGAGCCGTAGTCGCCGATGACATCCGCGGCGAGCGTGTCGGCGAAATCGTCCCAGCGCTTGGTGTCCAGCGCGCGCAGATACCGGTATTTGACTTGCTTGATGGCTTCGATGTCGGCCAGTTCGTCGAGGGTCATCGGTTCATTGCAGCACACGGGTGACCATGTCGATCAGGGCGCGCCGCTCCAGGCTCCAGTCGACCGTCGTCCCGGTGACCATCTGTGCCAGCACAACACCGCGTAAGGTTGCCCAAATCACCTCGGCCACACCAGTATTCGCCGGATCGGTGGTGATCAACCGGCCGAGCTGACCGATCGCGGAGTTCATTTCGAGCAGGTGCCGCCGCGAGGATTCACCCAGGCCGCCGCGGGTCGCCCGCAGGATTTCGAACGCCGCCATCGACGTCGGACTGCTGTAGCAGCTCCACGCGGTGTCGATCACCACCTCGATCCGCTCGTGCAGCGGCAACGCGCTGACATCGGCCGACGACAGGCTCTCCACCAGCCTGGCCACCCCGTCGTCCACCACGGCCATCAGCAGGCCGTTGCGATCGCCGAAGTGATATTGGATGACCCCCCAGGTCACCCCCGCGCGTTCGGCCACGTGCTTGGCGGTCGCGGCGGGGAAGCCCTCCTCGATGATGCAGCGGACCGTCTCGTCGATGATCTTCGCCCGGGTGTCATCGCCGCGCTTGCGCGGCGCGGTGGTTCGCCTGGTGGGACCGACCGAGCGCCCGGGAGTCTGGCCTGCGGCAATGGACATTGTTGACTTTATAACATAGTCGAGTCTATTTTTGGGCCGTGGCCCAATCCCCGTATGCGCGCTTGACCCGTTCCGAGCTTGCCGTCCTGGTACCCGAACTGCTGCTGATCGGGCAGATGATCGATCGCTCCGGCATGGCGTGGTGCATCAGTTCGTTCGGCCGGGACGACATGGTGCAGATCGCCATCGAGGAGTGGTCGGCCGCCAGCCCCATCTACACCCGGCGCATGCAACGGGCGCTGAACTACGAGGGCAACGATGTGCCCACCATTTTCAAGGGCCTGCAACTCGATATCGGCGCTCCGCCGCAGTTCATGGACTTCCGCTACACCGTGCATGACCGCTGGCACGGTCAATTCGAGCTGGCGTCCTGCGGTGCGCTGCTCGATGTCGAGCCGATGGGGCCGGACTACGTCTTCGGGATGTGCCACACCATCGAGGACCCGACCTTCGACGCCACCGCGGTGGCGACCAATCCGCGCGCGCAGTGCCGGCCCGTCCACCGGCCCCCGCGCGAACCGGCCGACCGAAAGCCGCACTGCTTGTGGACGGTGATCATCGACGAGTCCTATCCCGAGGCCCAAGCCATTCCGGAACTCGACATCGTGCTTCAAACCCACGCTGCCAGTTGGGAACTCGACCCCATCGATTCCTCCGATGAGGGGATGGCGGATTATTCCGGGCCGCTGCTGGCCGATCTGGACTTCGGCGCGTTCTCGCACTCGGCCCTGGTGCGGATGGCCGACGAGGTCTGCTTGCAGATGCACCTGCTGTATCTGTCTTTCGTCATCGCGGTGCGCAAGCGCGCGGCCGACGATGCCGAAGCCGTGTCGATCTGCACCCGCGGCCTGATCGGCGTGGCCGGGCTCGCCGCTGAGCGGATCCACCGCGCCATAGGGTCACCCGGCGGCATCGACGGACTGCTGCGCGTCCTGGATCTGCACCCGCTGCTCAATCCCGCGGGCTATGTCGTGTCGGAAATCGCGGGCGAGCGGCTGGTGGTCCACCGGTCACCGGCGCACGACGACGCCGCCTGGATCTCACTGTGCTCGCCGGAATCGACGCAACCGCTGCAGGCGATCGCCACCGCGGTCGACCGGCGCATCGAGGTTCATGTCAGCGGTACCGACACCGACTGGACCGCCGAGTTCGTCGAAACCGACACCGAGGCCGCCGAACTGCCGGAGGTGTCGGTGACCAAGGTCAGCGGTGGTTCCACCTTCCAGTTCGAACCGAGGCGATCGCTACCGCTCACCGTGGTGTGAGTCAAACCCACTTTGTCAAGGGGTCGGCGGTACCACTTCGGTGACACAACCGCATCGACCAAGTACCGATGATGTTGCAACCCATCGGCTTTGGGCGTGTCCGCGGCTATGGTTAACGCTGGCCACCGACCCCTATAGACGAAGGTTTTCGCTCTATGTACGACCCCCTTGGGTTGTCGATCGGGACCACGAACCTGGTCGCTGCGCGTAATGGAAGCCCACCGGTTAGCCGCCGCTGTGTGCTCACCCTTTACCCGCACTGTGCACCGAAAATCGGTGTGCCCGAAGATAATCCACCCCTAGCCGAGCCCGGTGTGCCGATGAAGGGATTCATCGAGCGTGTCGGCGATTCGGTCGCACTGGTGTCGCCCGACGGTTCCGCACATGACCCGGAGCTGTTGACGGTGGAGGCCCTGGATGCGATGTTGCTCGCCGCCGGCGCGGATGCGGCGTGCTCGGAAATCTCCATCGCGGTTCCCGCGCACTGGAAACCCGGCACGGTGCAGGCGCTGCGCGACGCCTTGCGGACCCATGTGGGGTTCGTCCGAAGCGGGATGGCGCCCCGCCTGGTCTCGGATGCGATCGCGTCGGTGACCGCGGTGAAATCCGAGCTCGGCCTGCCCGACCAGGGCGTGGTCGGACTGCTCGACTTCGGCGGCAGCGGCACCTCGGCCACCCTGGTGAACATCACCGGGGACTTCGAACTCGTCAGCGCCACAATGCGGTACGCCGCGTTGTCCGGAGAAGAGATCGACCAGGAGTTGCAGCTGCGCGCCTTCGAGGAGCTGGGCCACGGCAGCGGCCTCGACCCGGGCGGCACCGCGGCCGTCGGACAGCTCGGCGAACTCAGGGAACAATGCCGGGCGGCCAAGGAGCGGCTTTCGGCCGACATGGCCACCGACATCGCCGCCGAGCTGGGCGGGCGCAGTTGCAGTCTGACGTTGACCCAGGACGACCTCGAAGAGCTGATCCAGGATCGGCTGACCGGCTTCATCTATGCCTTCGACGACATGCTGGTGCGCTACCGCAAGAGCTGGTCTGACCTTGCGGCGGTGGTCACCGTCGGTGGGGGGGCGCGCATTCCGCTTGTGACCGAACGGCTCTCGATGCATGGGCGCACCCCGATCCTGACACCGTCGCAACCGGCGTTCGCGGCGGCCTGCGGGGCGCTGATCCTGGCCTCCCGCGGGGAAGAACTGGATCTGCGCACCCGCACATCGATCGGGCTGCTCGCGGCCGCCGACGCCGTCGGCGACGTCGTCGACCTCGGCGCCGGCGACGTGCTGGTGATCGACGACGAGGCGCTCACGGATCGCGAATTGGCGTGGTCGCAAACCGATGATCCCGGCGACCTGCGGATGCGGTTCGGTGGCGAAACCTACGACGAAGACGGCCCGGCCGGCTGGTCCATGCGGCTCAACGTCATCGAGGCGCCGCGGGAACGCCGCCCCTGGCTGCGCCTGCGGTTCTCCCAGTTGATCATCGGCATGTCGGCGTTGGTCGCCATGACGGCGGTCGGCGGGGTGGCCTACACGCTGACCGGGATCGAAAATCGTCAGGCTCCGCCGGCGCCCTCCGTCGCGCCGCCGCCGGCGCAGCACGTCAGCCCGGTGGCGCCACGCCCGGCCGCGCCGCCGCCCACCGCGGTGCCGCCGCCCCCGCCACCCAGCGCGCAACCGATCCCCAGTCCGCCGCCACCGCCGCCCGAACCGCCGCAGGCGCCGCCACCGCCTCCGGTCGTGGTGAACCCGGCGCCCCCGGCGCCGGTCTACACCCCGAGGCATACGGCACCTGCGACGACCGCGCCGCCGCAACCGACGGTCACCACAACGGCGCCTATGACGACTCAACCGCCGGCGGCCACGACGACACCGCCGCCTCCCCTCACGAGTGAGGCGCCGATCACCACCAGCACCACGACGACGGTGCCGATGACCACCGAGTGGATCCACGTTCCGCTGCTGCCGGTACCGATACCGATCCAGGTGCCCCAGAAGCAGGCTCCGGCCACTCCGCAGTATCCGGCGAACGAGTATCCGCAGTATCAGCAGTATCCGGGGAACGAGTATCCGCAGTATCCGGGCAGCTCCCAGAATCCGTTCCTGGGCCCGGGTTATTAACGTCCTGCCTGCTTAGGCAGTCCGCCTGCGCGGCTCACCGCGCGCGGGTAGCGTGGTGTCACCAAGTTCGGATGGGGTTTGCCCCGTCACGCCCTTGCGGAGGGCTTCCCCCGCGGGCACTCAGAAGACCTTGGAGGCGTTACGTGGACATCGTGCTTGGGGTGTCGATGGCTCCCAGGACGGTCCGCCTGGTAGCGATAGAAGGCCGAGACGCCGACGGTGTGACCGTCGAACAAGAAGAGTTCGAGGTTGGAGCCGCGGGGAATTCGGCCGATCGGCCCGCCAATGCCGTCGATCGGGTGATCGACGCCATCGGCGGCACCCGCGAAGGAGTGATCGAGGGCGGCCACCGGTTGAGCTCCACCGGGGTCACCTGGACGAACCCCGCCGACGTCGCCGCGCTGCGCGAGGCGATCAACACCAGCCACCTCGGCGACGTGATGCTGGTCGCGCCGTTGCTGGCGGCGGCCGCGTTGGCGCAGACGGTGGGTTACGCCCTCGCGTACGAGCGCATCGCGATGCTGTTCGTCGAGTCCGGGAGCGCGACGCTGGCCGTCGTCGAGGTGGCCGACGGTTCCATCGTCGATCTGCACCGGCGCCGGATCACCGTCGCCCCCGGCGGTGCGGCGGCCTCCGAGTTGGCGTCGATGGTCGCCGGCCTGGATGCGGGCGGGTCCGGGGCGGACGGCGTGTTCCTGGTCGGCGGCGGAGCCGACATCGTTTCGCTGAAGCCCACGATCGAGGCGGCCACGTCGCTGCGGGTCACCGGCCCGGAGGAGCCGGACATGGCGCTGGCCCGCGGGGCCGCGCTGGCGTCGGCGAACGCACCGCTGTTCGCGTCGTCGACGGCGGCCCTGGCCTACGCGCTGGACCCGGGCACCGGGGAACTGAGCCCGCCGGCGCTCGGCCTGACCTACCTGGACTCCTGGGGTGATGGCGGCACGGGCACCGGTGTCCGTGCCTACAGCGCCCTGGCCGACGAAGCCGACGACGACGAGACGCCCCCCCGCCGCAGCCGGGCGATGCTGCTGGCCAGCGGCGCCCTGGCCGGCATCGCCGCCGTGGTAGCCGGGGTGGTGCTGGTGACGCTGACGTCGGATCAGCCGACGCGGGCGGGTGGGCACAACTCGGGCGCCAGCGTTGCCACCCCGGGGATCCAACTGCCGGCCCCACCGCCGAGCAACCCCCCGCAAGCGCAGTTGCCCGCCCCGAGCACACCCCCGCCCGCGCCCGCACCCACCCCGGAGGCGCCCGCCCCCGCGCCCGCGCCGATAGCGCAGGCACCGCAGACGACGGCCACCTCGGCGCCCCCGGCGCCGGTCCATCGCGCCCCGACCCGGCAGGCGCCGCAGTACGTGCCACAACCCGTCGAGAAGGCGGCACCCCCGCCGGCCGCCGCACCCCCGCCGGCCGCGCCGCCCCCGGCACCCCCGCCGGCCGCGCCGCCCCCGCCCGCGCAGCCGCCGGTGACCATGTACCTGCACTTCCCGTTCGTCACGGTGCCCATCCCGATCAACCCGCCGCCGCCCCCGCCGGGCCCATAGGACGTGGCCAGCACGTGGCGCACGCGCTCGGCTGAGCGCACACTGGCAATGACGGCACGCACTCCAAGGAGGTCGGATGGGCGAGCACGGTGGGTTCGGATTCGACCCCGATGAGTTCGATCGAATAATCCACGAGGGCAGCGAGGGGCTGCGCGACGTGTTCGAGCGCGTCAGCAGGTTCGTCGCCGCTCCCGGCGCCCGGACGGGCTGGTCGACGATTTTCGAGGACCTCTCGCGGCGCCCGCGCCCCGCGCCCGAGACCGCCGGCGAGGCCGGCGAGGGTGTGTGGGCCATCTACACGGTGGACGCCGACGGCGGCGCGCACGTCGAACAGGTCTATGCGACCGAACTCGACGCGTTGCGGGCGAACAAGGACAACCTCGATCCGAAACGCAAAGTGCGTTTCCTGCCGTACGGCATCGCGGTCAGCGTCCTCGACGACGCCTCCGAAGAGCCCGCGTAGCAGTCGGTTTCGGCTCAGCCCTGCGCGACGAGGTTCGATTCACCGGAGTTGCTGATCTTCGGTGTGCCCGAGTGGTAGGTGACCTTGTTGTTGAATCCGGAGGCGGTGATGGTGTCGACGGCGTCGATGGTGATCGCGTTTTGCACGCCGGAGACCGACAGGCTGGCGCAATGCCCGGAGATCTGCACCGTGTTGGAGACCCCGCTGACGTTGACGATGTTCTCGTTGCAGGCGATGGTCCGGTTCTCGTTGATACCGGCCACGCTGAGCTGAGTGCCCCGCGGCGCGGCGGGCGAGGTCGACGGCGATGTTGCCGGGAGGTCTGCGGCCCGAGGCTCGTCGAGATGCTCGGCGGGGAGGTGATGAAAGACTTCACCCCGGAAATCCGGTGTGCGGCAAAGGCGGCGATGCCGCCCGCCAGCGCGACCACGCCGATGACGACGACCGTGCCCAGCATCCACCAGACGCGGGTGCTCGAGGGCCGGGGCGGGGGCGGTCCGGGAATGGGGCCGCCGAAGGTCCACGGGGCGGGCGGCGGGGGCGGGGCGCCCGCCGGACCGGGCGGATGACTCTGGCCGGCGGGCTGGGCGCTGCCCTGCTCTGATGTCCAGGCCGACTCGGCGAGCGGGCGCTCGAGTTCCCGGATCCGCTCCTCCGGGTCATCGTTTGCTGCCATGCATTGAATATGCCATTCGCTTCTGTGTTTTCGGCCCGTTCGGTAGTTTTTAGGATCGTGCCCGATTTGCCGAACCGCCAGGTGCTGTTGCGTCGTCGCCCTTCCGGGCTCGTCCGGCCGGACGACACGGAAACGGTCAGCACGGCCGCACCCCGACCCGCCGACGGGGAGGCGCTGCTGCGCACCACCTATGTCGGCATCGACGCGGCCGCCCGCACCTGGCTCGACGACCAGCCCGGCTACCTTCCGCCGGTGCAGCTGGGTGAGGTCATCCGGGCGGCCGGCATCGGCGAGGTGGTCGCGTCGCGTTGTGACGCCTTCGCCGTCGGCGACGTCGTCACCACGCTGACCGGGTTTCAGGAATACGTGATCATCCGCGACGACATTTTCAGCACACCGATCCCGGGCGAGGACGACCAGCTGGCGATCATGTCGGTGTACGGGCCGACCGGCGCCACCGCCTATTTCGGGATGACCGACATCGGGCGGCCGCAGCCCGGGGAAACGGTCGTGGTCTCGGCGGCCGCCGGGGCCACCGGATCGGTCGCCGGGCAAATCGCCAAGATCGCCGGCGCCCGGGTGGTGGGCATCGCGGGCGGCCCGGAGAAATGCCGCGCGGTGGTGGAGGACTTCGGCTTCGACGCGTGCATCGACTACAAAAACGAGGACATCGCGGCGGCGCTCAAAAAGCATTGCCCGCAACGCGTCGACGTCTACTTCGACAACGTGGGCGGGGCCGTCCTCAACGCCGTGCTGGGCCGGCTGGCCTCCCGCGCGCGCGTCGTGCTGTGCGGCGTCATCTCCAGCTACCTGACCGGGGAGCATCCCGGGCCGGCGAACTATGTGAACCTGCTGTCCAAGACCGCGCTGATGCAGGGGTTCAACGCGCTGGATCAGTGGGGCCGCTTCGACGAGGCGTTCGCCGCGCTGCGTCGGTGGGAGGCCGAGGGCCGACTTCACCACCGGCAGACCATCTTTGAGGGCATCGAGTCGTGTGTGGACGCCCTCAACGGCCTGTTCACCGGCGTCAACGTCGGCAAGACGCTGGTCAGGCTCAGCGAACCCGGCGCCGGTTCAGGCCGAACGGATGCGTCCCACCCCCTCCGCGTGGTTTCATAACACCGTTTGCGAGAGTTACCTGGGGAGATCGCGCCGGGCTTGACGAGCCGGCTTCAACGATGGGTGGTTTGTAGATGGATCGTCGCAGCATGATGTTGATGTCGGGGCTCGGCATGCTCGGGGCTGCGATGCGCTTGCCGGGCGCCTGGGCCACCCCGTCGGCGCCGCAGGCGCCGCCGTCGGCCGGGGGTGGGCCGTACATCTTCGCCGACGAGTTCGACGGGCCCGCGGGTTCGGCGCCCGATCCGGGCAAATGGACGATCCAGACCTGGCAGGACGACGTGTACCCGCCGGTGGAGGGGATCTATCGCGACGACCGCCAAAACGTGTTCCAGGACGGCCACTCCAACCTCGTCCTGTGCGCCACACACGATTTCCTGGGCAACACTTACTACACCGGAAAGTTGCGCGGCAACTTCCGCAGCATGATCAACCAGACCTGGGAAGCGAAGATCAAGCTGGACTGCCTGACCCCCGGGCTGTGGCCCTCGTTTTGGGGCGTCAACGAGGATCCGCTGCCCGACGGCGAGGTCGACGTCTTCGAGTGGTACGGCAACGGCGAGTGGGCCCCGGGGACCACGGTGCACGCGGCGTCCAACGGGAAAACCTGGGAGGGCAGGTCGATTCCCGGTCTGGTCGACGGCAACTGGCACACCTGGCGAATGCATTGGGGCGAAGAGGGATTTGAATTCTCGCGGGACGGGGCGCAGTACTACAAGGTTCCCAACAAGCCCATCCACGTCGCCGGCGGCGCTCCCGACGACTTCCGGTGGCCGTTCAACAACCCCGGCTACTGGATGACCCCGATGTTCACGCTCGCCGTCGGCGGGGTGGGCGCCGGTGACCCCGCCGCGGGTGTCTTTCCGGCCTCCATGCTCATCGACTACCTCCGCATCTGGTAGCCGTCACTGGTTCGCTGAGGTCGCTTTGAGCACCTGAACCAGGTTGAACTGCCACCGCTCGACCAGCCGGAAGCCCAGGTCGTGCGGCACCGCGAACGCCGGGGTGGCCCCGTAGCGGGGTCCGGGCGGTAGCGCCGTACCCCGCTCGTGCGCCGGCTGCGACGGGTCGGCCTGGGTGACGATCCAGACGACGCCGCAGTGGCTCAACGGCTTGGCGACGACCTCGGGGATGAGGTTGGTGTCGAAGACGTCGTTGCGGTCGGTCGCGCGTTGCCACAGCGTGAGATCGACCAGCTTCCGATAGGCATCCGGGCGCGCCGCCAGCAAGGGGCGCATGGGGGCCGGCATGAACGTCACCGTGTCGTTCACCAGCAGGCAATCGCCCGGCGCCGCCTGCGCGGTGATCAGGTCGGCCACCTGGCTGTAGTCCATCCCGTATTTGGCGTACGGATCACGCTGTGCCCGTACATAATTCGGTGCCGCGGCCACGGTGAAAAGTCCGACGAGCGCCGCGGTCACCCAGGGTCTGGCGGCCACCGCGCCACCGCAGACACCCAGGATCAGCGCCATCGCGGGGGCGGTGAAGCACAGGTAGCGGGGCGTATAGATCGGGTGCACCAGCGCCGAATAGGTCAGGATCGTGGCGGTCGGTATGACCAGCCATCCCGCCGCGAGGACCAGCAGCTGCCGCTCCGATGACGCCAACCGTGCGGATCCGCTGAACCACAACGCAATCGCCGCGAAGATCAGCAGCGCCGACAGTATGGCGAACGGGGGGCTTCGTTCGAAATACTGCTGCATCAGCACGTCTTCGATGGTGCGGTGACCGATCGGGGCGACCCAGCTGATCTGGTGTGCTTGCCCGGCAACCGTCAGCAGGAACGGCAGCAGCGCACCCACCGCCACGGCCGAGGAAATAGCGAAGCCCGCCAACACCGTTCGGCCGCGGTGAAAGACGCCGACCACGACGCCGTGGGCCACCAGCAGCAGCGCGAGGTAGGCGTCGAGCGCAATCGAGAAGGCCAGCGCGACACCGTAAGACAGCCACCGCCAAGCGTTGTTGCGGCGCGCGGCGTAGATGAGCAGGACGGTCAGCCACACGGCGGCCATCATCGACATGGCGTAGGAGCGAGCCTCAATGCCCGCCCACGTCGCCCGGGGCAAGATCGCGCAGAACACCCCGGAGGCCACCGCGACGGTCCGCGTCGAGAACTGCCTGCCCAGCACGACGATGCCGGCGGCGGCGCCTCCCACGGCAAGGCCACTGGGCGCGCGGGACCAGAACTCGGTGGGCGGAAAGATCTGGAACCACCCATGCATGAGCAGGTAGTACAGGCCGTGGACGGCGTCGACGTTGCCCAGCATGTGCCATAACTGGCCCAGCGAGCGGCTGTATGAGGCCGAGATGGTCGCGGCCTCGTCGTACCAGAAGGAGGGCCGGGCGGCTCCGGCCATGCTCAGCGCGACGGCGAGCACCGCGACGATCAGCGGGTCCCGTGCGGCCACCACCGCCGGTCGGCGGCCGTCAAGCACGCCGAGGCTGAACACACCGCTATGTTGCCAGAAGCGGACCGGGACGTTCGGCGGACTCAGGCCCGCGATTCGAACGTATGATCGATCAATGGGATCGCTCGCGTCGATCGGGTACAACGGCCAACCGGTCCGCAGCCCGTTTCGGGTGGTTCGCCCGCCGATCGCGGTGCTGGTTGACCTGACGGTGCTGTTCCCGCGTGAGCCGCACCGGGCGGGGCGCTACCAGCCCAACGGTCTGCAGCTGCACAAGGTCGTCGAGGGGTGCCTGAGCTGCTGGGCCCTATGCGAGCAGGGCGACTGGTGGGGCCTGGTGACCTATCCCGTCGCCTACGGATCCCAGCGCAAAACCGTGACGCACTGGGTGCCCGCCTGGACGCTGCGCCGCAAAGGCTGACCGCGCCGGCGCCACGCCAATGCGATGATTGCTGCCCGTGGACGCAAGTTGGGCCTCGGTCCTGAGCAAGGTCATCGCGTTGGCGGCCGTCATCGCGCTGTCACCGATCACGGTCATCCCCGCGGTGCTGGTGCTGCACGCGCCCCGGCCGCGCCCGGCCAGTCTCGCCTTCCTGGGCGGCTGGCTGGTGGGCCTGGTGACTCTCACCGCCGCGTTCGTCGCCGGCTCGGGGCTGCTCGGTGGCTTGCACGCGACCCCGCCGACGTGGGCATCGTGGGTGCGGCTGGTCTTCGGGGTCGCGCTGATCGGGCTGGCGGCGTTCCATTGGTTCACCCGGCACCGCAACCGCAGCATGCCGCGCTGGATGCGTTCGTTCTCCACGCTCTCCCCGATGCGCGCCGGGGCGGTGGCGGCGGTCCTGGTGCCGCTGCGGCCCGAGGTGCTGATCCTGTGCGCGGCGGCCGGTTTGGCCGTCGGCAACAGCAGCCTGAGCGCCGGTGCCCAATTGGTCGCGGCCGCGATCTTCGTCGTCCTGGCCGCGTCCACGGTGGCCATCCCGATACTGGCCTACGTCGGCGCCGGTGACCGCCTCGAGGAACCGCTCGAACGTCTCAAAGCCTGGATGGAAGCGAACCACGACGCGATGCTGGCCGTCATCCTGTTTCTGATCGGGTTGATCGTGCTCTACAACGGGATTCGCGCGCTGGCCTGACCCCGGTTCGGCCGACCACGGCGCGTTTCGACGTCACCTCGGCGCGGCAATGGGAGGATGCCGCGCATGGCAGGAAGCTGGGGCACCGTGCTGACCGGGCTGGTTCCGCTCGGACTGGTCATCTCGCTCTCGCCGCTCACGGTCATCCCGGCGGTGCTGGTGCTGCAGGCGCCGCGGCCGCGGCCCAGCGGCCTGGCGTTTCTGGGCGGCTGGCTGTTCGGCCTGGCCGCGCTGACGGCGCTGTCGGTCGGGGCCTCCGGCTTGCTCGGCGGCTTGGACAAGGCGCCGCCGCGGTGGTCGGCGTGGCTGCGCGTCGTGCTGGGGGCGGCGCTGATCGTGTTCGGGGTGGTCCGGTGGCTCAAGCGGAACGGCCAGGCCGAGTCACCGGCGTGGATGCGCTCGTTCGCCAGCATCACCCCGGCCCGTGCCGGTATCACCGGGGCGGTGCTGGCGGTGGTGCGCCCGGATGTGGCGCTCATCTGTGTGCCGGCCGGCTTGGGCATCGGCACCAGCGGGCTCGGCGTCGCCGGCGACTGGGTGGCCGCCGCATTCTTCGTGGCCATCGCGGCGTCGAGCGTCGCGATCCCGATCCTGGCCTACGCGGCCGCCGGTAGCCGCCTCGACGACACGCTGGCACGCCTCAAGGACTGGATGGACCGCAACAACGCC